>NZ_JACOFQ010000018.1:0-152510 GCF_019455395.1 Bradyrhizobium sp. BR 10261 | reverse complement strand
AGGTTGTCACCCATGTCTCAGGTACAATCTGTTACCCATGTGTCAGGGCCGGACATTGAATTTGATGGCGGAAGGGGTGGGATTCGAACCCACGGTACCCTTGCGGGCACGCCGGTTTTCAAGTTCGGGCGGCGCCGTGTCGCCCTGTGCTGGCACGTCCACCTAGTCCGGATTTCCTCGCGTCTTGGCAGGTCGACAGTCCAGTCAGTCCATCGCGTGTCGTCTCGTGCTGGGGCGTTTGGGTCCAAACTTGGGTCCAAGGAGGACGTCGATGACTGTCCTTCCAGGAATCCTCAGCACGGTCGTCGCTGCACTGAGGCTGGCCGATATACGCGTGTGGACCGCGCTTGTTCTCGGACTTCTCGTGATCGGGTTGTCCGCCGCGCTCATCACCCTCGCTGAGCTCTGTCGATCTGGACGGGCTATCGCTATCGGCAACGCTCTGCGGGTGGCGGATACGGGCGACGATGACGGCGGGCGCGGCTTCCCGCGCCCAATCAATCGGAGATTGACGCGGCCATGCTCGGTTGCGGCTTCCAAGCGCGCCCGCTCAAGCAACACTGCACCAAGCGGGACGAACGCAGGCGAGCGTGAACCGGCGGTATTTCTGACAATCAAACGCTCGTGGCCCGGCGCGGTTCTTGTCCGGTGATCGCGCGCCGGGCCTAACCATTCCCCGCTTCCCCCGTGAGGTTTGGCTAGGGTGAAGATAAAACGATTCTCGGGACAGCTTATACTTGTTTGTGCAAAGCCCAGAACGCGATCGGCAGACGGGTGATGGCCCCCATTCCGAGCAACAAGAGAACGCTTTCCACACCCACGACGCGCGGTAGCTCGCGCGCTTTCCGGGGGTCCGCCAGGAACGACGGAGCGACTGCCAAGTTTTCCCGATGGACCAGGTTCGTGATCCCTGGCCAGAAGGTGTCTTGCCACGGGCGGCCGCACTCGCGTTCATTAATTTTTGGCTCAAACAAACCTATGTTGGTGTGGGAACAAGCCGGGGGATCTTAGTCTCGATTGCATCATTTTCCCGATTGGTCCAACGGCGGGCCATGATCCGAGTTTTCGTTCAAAAACTTGGTTGGGGGCTAGCACGACATGCGAGAACATCATGGTCAAGCGGCTGACGCCGCTGTGCTGTTGCGTGAGCGCCTAGAACAGCTCACATCTCAATTGTTCGAACTGGAAAGTCTTCGTGCCCGCGTGGTTGAGGCGGAGCGGAGCGCTCCGGTCATCCCCGCAACCGCTCCGCCCTGTCCGCGAAGCGTTGGAGCGCGGACGAAGCGTTATCAGTGATCGAGCGGCAGCCCTAGTCGCTACTTCTATTGGGACGACCTTCCGTCGCGACGGCTGCGGCCGGGGCAAGTGCCCGCGAACAAGCACTCGATTGGGCGAGAATGTTCGCCCGAATTATGCGCGGCCTAATCGGCCGCTGAGGCCCCGCCAGCGAACCGGCGGGCCTTTGATTCTGAGCCGCCCGCTTCACATCTGTCCCGCAGCAAATCGGCACAACAATTGATGTGTCTGCCGCGCCGTGTGCCTGGTAGCGTCCTGAAAAAGGGGGCGGGCATGGATCGATTAGAAAGCGCAGTGGCGCACCTCGAGGCGCCTGATTGCCCAAATTGTCACGTCGCCATGAGGTGGTTTCGCTCGGAGCTGGTGCTGGACGCCCAGCAATCGATTGTCGCCCACCTTTTCATCTGCCCCAACTGCAAACGCGCCCACCGGATCGATACCAAGTACACCCCGGTTCGCGTCCCACCTGAGAGGAAGGCGGCCCCTCTCTTTCGGGTCATCCGGTGAGCACGGCGCTAGGCGTCGCCGAAGGGCTGATAGGAACCGCGGAATTCGCCACCGATTGTCACTGCGCTGGCCCGCCGTCGGGCTGGCGGAGCGGCCCCGGCCTACCCCAAAAGCCCCCTGAAGCCGGGGCCGTCTCTCCGCCCTTCCTGCCGCGCATGTGGGGCTTGATTCGGCTTCCGCGCCCCCGCGCCTTGTCTTGGACTCCGGTCACTGGAGTTCGTGCGTATGGCCTTCCCCTCGCTCATTCCGAACGATCGGCTCGACAAGGATTTCTATCTGGTCCTGGAGGAGTTCCGAGACGACGCCGTGTTCCGGGAGACAGAGGAAGGCATCGATCGAGCAATCCTGATCGACGATTTCCTCTCCGGACAGTACGATCAGGTGCTGCGCGTGGTCGCATTCAATCCGGCTGAGGGATGGTCCAGGGATGCACCAGAGGACGTCGCCAGCGATCTGGAGCGCCGGCTGGCCGCTGAGGATCACGAGATCTCGGACGCCCTCAAGGACTTCGTCGAGGCGCAGCTCGGCCGCAAGATCGGCGTACAACTGAGGCTGATCTGAGCTGGCGGTACACTTTCACTAGCAGGATCGAGTGGCACTTCTTGTCGTCGTGGTCGCTGTCTTGGGTACCATTCTTGGCATTGCCTTGGCGAAGAAAGATCCGGAGGCATTCGCTCGCTTGACTGAAGATCTTTCCGAACGGTCATCTCGTCGGCGAAAGCGCGGCTGATGTGGCAATTTGCTGCCGCCGACTTAAATGCTGGCCATGCCAAAACAGTTCGAGTTCTGCAGGCCGCAGGCGCGCAAGGTGGTCTGCAATGAGCCGGGAGTAATAGGCCCGCCGGCGTGAACCGGCGCCAACACAAGGGCAGCAGGCTCCGCTCTACAACGGCTGCGGCCCGACGTTCCGCACGATCGGCGGCCCACCTCTGGCCTAAGACATCTATCGCCGTAGGGAACGCCACATCCAAACGGCTGATTAAATTTAGAACACTGTATCTTTTTGGACTGAGGGATTGAATCCCGAGCAGGAAGATATGAACCGGCGTGCCGGGTTGAGTTTGGTGCGTCGGGCGGTCTCGGAGGGTCTCGTCTCCAGCCGCCGAGATACCCGGGACCGTTCGTCTGAATAAATCCCGCGACTCACATTTGTTGTGGCGGGAACTAGTGGTGCCGGGAAGATTCGATAAACCGGGGCTGGCTGATACTTCACTTAAGTTTTTCACCCGGAAGTTTTGACCAATGCGCGGGCCGCAGCTGCCCCCAGCTGCGGCCTACGTATTCTGCGAATTCCGCTTTCGGAGATCTAATGCCCAACGAACATTGCTTGATCGTCCATGCTGCTGGAAGACAATTGGACCTGCTCCGCGGAGAAGCTTCGCGCATCGCAAAAGGAAAACAGATTAACTGGTGGACCGATCGCGCCGACGCCGGTACACGCTTTTGCTTTGAAGACGCGAATGCGAAGGAGACGTTCGCGCTCACTTGCGACAATTTCGGCATCCGTTGTCGAGACGATAAGGCCCTTCTCAAGGATATAAGTAATTTCAAATAGTTGATGGCGGAAGGGGTGGGATTCGAACCCACGGTACCCTTGCGGGCACGCCGGTTTTCAAGACCGGTGCCTTAAACCACTCGGCCACCCTTCCAAGACTGGCTGTCAAGTCTGGCTGTCGCTTAACGTAGTCGGCCGCGCAAGGCAACGCGAAGTTAGGGCTGTCCGCATCGAGCCGGCCCACCAAATCCGACCTGTCAGGCGCGCGTCAGGCTGATCTTCTAGCCTGGCAACACTTGGGGGGAGTCCTTGGGGGGAGTCCTTGGGGAGAGTCAATGACGCTTCCCCGTCAGCCATCCCGGACATTGGCGATGCCACCCAGGGCGTCGCTGGTCGCGAGGCCCGGTCGGATTCGCCTCCATGTCCGGGCCTCGTTTGGCTTGCCGCAAAGGCAAACGCGGCGCCCCAAAGGACGCCGCGCGAAGTCTGTTGCTGAGTTTGGTGTTGCCCGCCTCAGCTCAGTAGCCGCAGGACGCGCAGCCCATCTGCACCGGCGCGTAATAGGAATAGCCCGGCGAGACCATCTCGACGCGCTGGCGCGTCGCGTATTGCGGCGGGATCTGCTCGTACTGAACACCGGGCGGCGCCACCATCACGGTCTGCGGGACCATCACGGTGCGATACTGCGCCGGCGTGCGATGCGCGACGACGGCGCCGGGTGACACCATCACGGTTTCGTCGACGGTGCGGTATTGCGGGGCGACGTATTGTTGCTGATAGCACGTCGTGCACGGCGGCGGCGGCGCGTAGCAATTATAGCAGCCGGCAGACGCTGCGTCCGTCATCGCAATCGCGGCGACGACTGTTCCGAAAACCACAGCAAGAGTACGAGACATTATGGTGGTGCCCCAATTGCCCGAAATGGATGTGCGAAGGTGGCCGCAGTATAAGCCGCAAAACGCATCTCTGCCGAAGTTCGTCGGGGCATCCTTAATGCGAACGGCCGGCTTGCGCCGGCCGTTCAGAACTTGTTGACCATGTGCGAGCGCGAGAGTCACGCTCACGCCGATGCACAACGCGCTTACTTCGTGCGACGCTTGACCTCACGCACCGCGCCGCGCGCAGCGCTGGTGGTCAGCGCAGCGTAGGCCTGCAGCGCGGTCGAGACGCTGCGCTTGCGCGCCGCGGGCTGCCAGGCGGCATCGCCCTTCGCCTCCTCCGCCGCACGGCGGCTCGCGAGATCCTCGTCGGAGATCTCGAGATTGATGCTGCGGTTCGGGATGTCGATGGCGATGCGATCGCCGGTGCGCACCAGAGCGATGTTGCCGCCTTCGGCCGCTTCCGGCGACAGATGGCCGATCGACAGACCCGAGGAGCCGCCGGAGAAACGACCGTCGGTGACGAGCGCGCAGGCTTTGCCGAGGCCCATCGATTTCAGATAGCTGGTCGGATACAGCATTTCCTGCATGCCGGGGCCGCCGCGCGGGCCTTCATAGATGATGACCACGACCTCGCCGGCGACGACCTTGCCGCCCAGAATGCCTTCGACGGCCGCGTCCTGGCTCTCGAACACACGTGCGGGGCCCGAGAATTTCAGGATCGAAGAATCGACGCCTGCGGTCTTCACGATGCAGCCGTCCTGGGCGAGGTTGCCGTAGAGCACCGCGAGGCCGCCGTCCTTGCTGAAGGCGTGCTCGATGTCGCGGACGACGCCCTTCTCGCGATCGGCATCGAGCTCGTCGTAGCGGCGATCCTGGCTGAAGGCGACCTGCGTGGGGATGCCGCCGGGCGAGGCGCGATAGAAGGTGCGCACAGCCTCGCTCTTGGAGCGCTTGATGTCCCAGCGCTCCAGCGCCTCCTTCATGGTCGGCGCATGCACGGTCGACACTGACGTGTCGATCAGACCGGCCCGGTCGAGCTCCCCGAGAATGCCCAAAATGCCGCCGGCGCGATGCACGTCCTCGACATGGACGTCGGCAACTGATGGTGCGACCTTGCAGAGCACGGGCACGCGGCGCGACAGGCGGTCGATGTCCTGCATGGTGAATTCGACCTGCCCTTCATGGGCGGCGGCAAGGAGATGCAGCACGGTATTGGTCGAGCCGCCCATCGCGATGTCGAGCGTCATCGCGTTCTCGAACGCCTTGAAGTTGGCGATGTTGCGCGGGAGCACGGAGGCGTCGTCCTGCTCGTAGTAGCGGCGGACGAGGTCGACGATGGTGTGTCCGGCCTCGACAAAGAGGCGCTTGCGGTCGGCATGGGTGGCAACGACGGTGCCGTTGCCGGGCAGCGCGAGGCCGAGCGCCTCCGTCAGGCAGTTCATGGAGTTGGCGGTGAACATGCCCGAGCAGGAGCCGCAGGTCGGGCAGGCCGAGCGCTCGATCACCTTGACGTCGTCGTCGCTGACCTTGGAATCGGCCGCAGCCACCATGGCGTCGATGAGATCGACCGCCTTGGTCTTGCCCTGGAGCTTGACCTTGCCGGCCTCCATCGGGCCGCCCGAGACGAACACGGCGGGGATGTTGAGGCGCAGCGCGGCCATCAGCATGCCGGGCGTGATCTTGTCGCAATTGGAGATGCAGACGAGGCCGTCGGCGCAGTGGGCGTTGGCCATATACTCGACGCTGTCGGCGATCAGCTCACGCGACGGCAGGCTGTAGAGCATGCCGTCATGGCCCATGGCGATGCCGTCGTCGACCGCGATGGTGTTGAACTCCTTGGCGACCCCACCAGCCTGCTCGATCTCGCGGGCAACCAGCTGGCCGAGGTCCTTCAGGTGGACGTGGCCGGGCACGAACTGGGTGAAGGAGTTGACGACCGCGATGATCGGCTTGCCGAAATCGCCGTCCTTCATGCCCGTCGCGCGCCAGAGGCCGCGGGCGCCTGCCATGTTGCGGCCGTGGGTGGTGGTGCGGGAGCGATAGGCTGGCATGGCGGTTTCCGTCCTCGGGGTTGCGCGGCGCGGGCGGGCCATATGGAGCCCCCTCACACCTTTCCGGCCGGATAGCGCACGGGGTGATCAGGCGCAACGGGAACTTGGATCGGACAGGGCTCCCCTGCTCCCGGCGCGGGCTTGGAGGCGAACGTCGCGAGCGCTGTGATGAACGAAGCCGTACACGGCTCAACCTTGGTTCGCGCCAACTGCAAAATGCGGATGCACATGACGAGCCAAGAGCGCAACGGTATTCTCGTCCGTAGTGCTCCGGAATGGAATCCTATCGGGACCTCGCGTACATCACGCTCATCGATCGGCGGCCACTTCCAAGGGCATCATCCTCTGATCGCGCACTATGGGGTTGGGGGACATGGGGCGGGGGATTGAAGGCTGGGGCAAGGTGACGAGGTCCGGACTCCTAGGCACTCCGGACCTCGGAGCTTTTTACTTCGAACGCAATTTCGCGCCGCCGGCCTTATGAGCCGCGCGGCGCGAATTCGTTGTGACGGCGTCTTGTTGACAGCGTCTTGCCGGTCCCGCGCTCAGCGGGTTTGCGGCTCGATGGTCACCGTGCAATCACCCTGCCCTTGCGTTGCAACCACGATATCGCCAGCGGCGGCACCGAGCGGAATCGGGGTGGATGAGCCGCCGCCGGGCATCTGAACCGTCACGCTCAGTGAATCGGTCCGCGCACTCGAGCCCACCGTTGACGGTTCGACTTCGGCCACGTTGCCCGAGGCATCACGCCGCATGATCCGGCAGTTGACGTTGCTGCCGACATTGCTGCCGCCCGTCGCGGCCATGCTCGTTGATGCGCCACCGCTCATCTCCGCGCGGGCTCGCGACGGATCGCGAGGCACCTGGCTGACGATGCGATGCGTCCGCGGCTCCACGATGACGACGTCATCATCCGTCGCGAAATACTCGTAGTCGCGGTATTCCGGCTCGATCGAGACGATCTCGGGCGGCAGCCTGTACAGACGCACGTGCGGGGGAATTGTCTCGCCGACACGGATCGAAATGTTCAGGTTGCGCTCCGGCTCCGCCAGCCGCTCGCGGCTCAGTCGTTCCGAGATTTGCACCTGCTTTTCGGAGTTCACGCGGGTCTGCTGGCTGACCTGCGTGTTGGTCTGGCTGGGTTGATTGGTTTGATTGGCCTGATTGGTTTGCGTTCCGGTGGCGGCCGGTGCGCTCTGCGCGTTGTTGGTTGGCGGCGTCCGGCTCGTGTCGGTTGCGGTGGCCGGCCGATTGCCTTGTTGCGCAGGGTTCTGCTCGGCGGCGTTGCGTGGAGGTTGAGTCTGGTTGCGCTCGGCCTGGTTGGCCGCCGCTCCCGCGCGCTCGTTCTGCTGACCAGCGGGACCGCTCTTGGATTTCTCGGTCTCGGCCGTTGATTTCTGCGGCGCAGACTTGTCCGACTTGGTCTCGGCACGGCTCTTGTCGGCGTCGTGCCCCGATTTCGCACTTTCAGCCTCCCGGTTGCGATCCTTTGATGGCTCCCGGGATTGTTGCGCCTGCTCCCTGGCATTCGGCGCGTTGTGCTCGGCAGCGGCGGCCGGCTGACGCTTGTCCTCGCTAGCCTCGTGCTTGGCAGCGCCGCCCTTGTCCTCGCGGGCCGCGCCTTGAAGCTTCTCCTGCGCACCCTGCACGCGTTCCTGAGCGCGTTCCTGGCCAGCGCCACCGCGCTGCGGCGCAGCGCTCTTCGCCGGTTCCTCGGTCCGTTTCGGCTCGTCCTTGCGTTCGGGCGCTTGAGCATAGGCAACGCCGGATGCAAACATGAGTCCAATCGCCGCGGTCGATAACATCAAGTGCTTACGCATGGTCCCTCTCCTGAACAAATCGCGATGACAGACGCGAACGCTCTGTCGGCGCGAATGTTCCTGAGCGGGAACGTCGCTATTGAGTCTTCGTCGGCACTGACGTCGAGGGGTTCGGCACGTTCCGCTCGAGATCCTCAAGCCATGCCGCCGCGCTCGAATCCGACGGTGCGCGCCAGTCACCCCGCGGCGACAGCGAGCCCCCGGCAGAGACCTTCGGTCCATTTGGCATCGCCGAGCGCTTGAACTGGCTGAAGGCGAAGAACCGGCGCAGGAAGACCTCGAGCCAGCGGCGGATCTCCGCAAGGTCGTAGGCTCTGCGTTTGTCGGCAGGGAATGCCGGTGGCCATTCGCCGTCGGCGACATCCTTCCACGCATGGAGCGCCATGAAGGCGATCTTGGACGGCCGCATGCCGAAGCGCAGCGTGTAGAACAGGTTGAAATCCTGTAACTCGTAGGGACCGACGGAAGCCTCGGTGCTTTGCGGCTTCTCGCCCGGCTTCACGGGAACCAGCTCCGGCGAGATTTCGGCCGCGAGGATCGAGGCCAGGGTCGCATTCACGTCGGCGCTGAACTGCTTCGATGTGATCACCCAGCGGATCAGATGCTGGATCAGCGTCTTCGGCACGCCGGCGTTGACATTGTAATGAGCCATCTGGTCGCCGACGCCATAGGTGCACCAGCCGAGCGCGAGCTCGGAGAGATCGCCGGTGCCGATGACAATGCCGCCATGATGGTTGGCAAGGCGGAACAGATAGTCTGTGCGCAAACCCGCCTGCACATTCTCGAAGGTGACGTCGTAGACCTTCTCGCCTTTGCCGAAGGGATGGCCGATGTCCTTCAGCATCTGCGTGGCCGTGGTGCGGATGTCGAGTTCCTGCCAGCTGGTCCGCAACGCCTTCATCAGCGCCAGCGCATTGGTCTTGCTCTCGCTGCCGGTTGCAAAGCCCGGCATGGTGTAGGCGAGGATATTCTCGCGCGGCAGGCCGAGCAGGTCGACGGCCTTGGCGGCGACGATCAGCGCGTGGGTGGAATCGAGGCCGCCGGACACGCCGATCACCACGCGCTTGGTGCCGGTGGCGCGCATGCGCTGCACAAGGCCCGCGACCTGGATGTTGTAGGCCTCGTAGCAATCCTGCTCGAGCAAATGCTCATCGCTCGGCACGAACGGGAAACGCTCGACCTTGCGCAGGAAGCCGATATCCGCAGACGGCGGCTTGAGAGCGAATGTCACTTTCCGGAAAAGCGCCTCGCGCTGCCGGCGGTTGTCGTCGAACGTGCCCATCAAGGCACGCTCCTGCCTGAGCAGGTCGAGGTCGACGTCGGCCATCGTGATCTGACCGTCTTGCCTGAAGCGCTCGCCCTCGGCCAGCAGCACGCCGTTCTCGTAGATCGAGGTCTGGCCGTCCCAGGCAAGATCCGTCGTGGACTCCCCAGCGCCTGCAGCGGAATAAACATAGGCCGCAAGGCAGCGCGCCGAGGTCGATTGGCACAGCAGCGCACGCGAGCGCGCCCGGCCGATCGTGATCGGGCTGCCCGAGAGGTTGATCAATATGCTGGCGCCGGCCAGCGCCAGCTCGGAGGCCGGCGTCACCGGGATCCACATGTCCTCGCAGATCTCGACACCGATGGTCAGGCCCGGTACGTCCTCGGCGGCAAACAGCAGGTCGGTGCCGAATGGCGCCTGGAGCTTGCCGATGGCGATGGCCTCACCGGTGATGCCGGCGCCCGAGGCGAAATGGCGACCCTCGTAGAATTCGCGATAGGTCGGCAGATAGCTCTTGGGCACGACGCCTAGAATACGGCCGCGGTGAATGACGACGGCGCAATTATAGATCCTGACGCCGAAGCGTAGCGGGGCGCCGACGACCAGCACGGTCATCAGGCCTGCAGAGGCCTCGACGATCGAGGCAAGCCCGCGCTCGACGGCATCGAGCAGCGGATCCTGCTGGACAAGGTCCTCGATGGCGTAGCCGGACAGGCACAGCTCGGAAAACACCGCGACCGCGACCGACTGCGCGTCGCAGGTCTTCGCCGCCGCGATCACCGCCGTCGCATTGGCCGCGGGATCGGCCACATGGGAGGTGGTGACACAGGCTGCAACGCGCGCAAAGCCATGGGCGTAGATCGAGTGGAAGCTCATCGCGCAAAGGACCCTTAAATCTTGCCGCAAGCCGGCCTCGGCTGACACTGGAATCTATGTAGCCCATCGACCCGGCCCCGTGCAGGCCATCGGCCATCATGCATAACGGATCTGCAAGCCACGCCTGATGTCAGGCGCTGCGCGCCAGCAGGCCGGCGAGGTCGTTGCGCAGCCATTCGGCGATCCGGGGCCAGGCATGGGCATGGGTCCGCGCCCCCATGAACAGGCCGAGATGGTCGCTCGGCTCGGAGCGTGCTGCAATGAAAGCCGGCGGCGTGCCGAGGAGCTTCGCTGTGGCAAATGCCTGCGCGACCGGTACGACATCGTCGTCAAGCCCGGCCAGAAGGAACACCGGTGCCCTGACATCCCTCAGGTCGATCGCGCGGCCGAGCGCCATGAACTGGCCCGATGCGATCCGGTTCTCGCGAAAGATCCAATTGACGATCTGAAGATAGTAGACGCCGGGCAAGTTGAGCGTTTCGCCGTTCCAGCGATCGAAGCGCGCCAGCAGGGCCGCTCCCTCCTCGTCCGAGAGGTCTCGCTGCAACGCCGCTGCGACGTCGTCGGGGCCGGGCGCCTTCGACCAGACATGGAGCATCTCCTCACCACTGACATTACCGCCACCGCGCGCGACGAGCTGATCGTAGACCATCTCGGGTGCATTGCGGGCAAGCTGCGCCAGCCTGGACTCGACCGAGAGGTCGACCGGCGCACCAACCAGCACCAGCCGCCGCACCTTGGCCGGGAAACGCGCCGCATAGAGCAGCGACAGCCAGCCGCCCTGGCACAGGCCGACCAGATCGACCGGCGCGCCGATCTCGTCGACGGCGACGTTGAGATCGGACAGATAGCTATCGATCGAGAGGTGGCGCATCTCAGGCGTGGCCGAGCGCCAGTCGGTGAGATAGACCCGATCGATACCGCCCTGTTGCAGCGACTGCACCACGCTGTGACCGGATGCGAAATCGGCAATCAGGGCCCGGTGCAGCGCATAGGGCGCGCACACCAGCGCCGGCTGGCCGGATCGCGTCCGCGCGCAATCGCGCAGCCGCATGGTGGCAAGCTCCAGCGCCACGGTGCCTGATGTGGTCCAGGAGAGATCGCTCTGGCTCTGCTCGGCCGGACGGCGCTCCAGCCACCAGAAGCAGGCATCCATCGCGAGCTTTGCCGCCGCAAACGGCCACAGCATGGGGTCATCAGGGCCACGCCCCGCCTCGCCGGGCCGCTCTCCGCGCTTCTCCGCCGCCATTATTGGTTGATCCTCACAGAAACGCCTCCAGGCTGATGGTGGAAATGCCGACTTCCTTAAAGCTGCGATGGGTCGCCGCGACCGAGCCGTCGAGGTCGATGCCGCGGCAAGCGTCCTCAATCACCGCAACTTCGAAGCCAGCCCTGCGGGCATCCTCCGCGGAAAAGCGGACGCAAAAATCGAGGGCGAGGCCAGCCACGAAGACGGTCTTCAGCTCGCGCTCGCGCAAATAGCCAAGGAGGCCGGTCGGCGTCTTCTTGTCGTTCTCAAACAGCGCCGAATAGGAATCGATCCCGCGGCGAAAGCCCTTGCGCACCACAAGGCTTGCCCGCGTCAGGTCCAGATCCCGATGAAATTCGGCGCCAGCCGTGCCCTGGACGCAATGGGCCGGCCACAGCACCTGGGTGCCATAGTCGAGCTCGATGGTCTGAAACGGCTGCTTGCCCGGATGGTTCGCCGCGAAGGAGACGTGGTCGCCCGGATGCCAGTCCTGCGTCAGCACCACATTGGCGAATTTTTGGGCGATCCGGTTGATGGCGCGGACGACCTTCTCGCCGCCGGGAACGGCGAGCGCCCCTCCGGTGCAAAAATCGTTCTGCACATCGATCACCAGCAGCACGTCGCGGTCGGATATCTTCATCGAGAGGGTCCCAATCGCAAGTCTAATGCCGTCCGCCCGGCGCATCGGGCGCCGGCCGCTCTCGCCAATGTCGACCTTCCCGAGCGGCTTCGCAACCACCACCCTGAATGCAACGCTTTGCGGACGACCGTGTTGACTAGCTGTACCTGACCGCGGAATCTCTGATATCCGCCGCCATACGGATCGGAGCCACGAAGCAGAGGAGATGGGTTCCCGTTGGCCAAAGGCCACGGCAGCCACAACGGCATGAGTATCGGCAAGACAGGAAACATTCTTCTCGCCGATATCGGCGGCACCAATGCGCGCTTCGCGCTGAGCAATGGCGAGCAGATCGGACCGATCGACTATGTGAAGGTCGCCGACCATCCAACGGTCCGCGAGGCCATCACCGACGTGCTGCGGCGGGCCGACGGCGAGAAGCCTGTTAGGGCCGTCCTCGCCGTCGCCGGCCCCGTCACCAATAATCGCTGCGTCATGACCAACAGTCCCTGGGTGATCGACGGCAACGAGCTCCAGCCGGCGCTCGGCTTCGACAGCGTCCATGTGCTCAACGATTTCGAGGTGGTGGCCTGGTCCCTGCCCGCCCTGCAGCCGGCCGACCTGATTCCGCTCGGCGGGCAGGACGGCATGCCAGGAGAGCCACTGCTGGTGGTCGGGCCCGGGACCGGTTTTGGCGTCTCCTGCCTGGTCGAGCGCCACGGCTCCCGGCTCGCTGTCGTCACGGAGGCTGGGCATGCCACCTTGCCGGCGGAGAACGAGCGCGAAGAACGGGTGATCGCCGCGATGCGCCGGCGCTTCGGCCATGTCTCGATCGAGCGCGGCGCCCTGTCCGGTTCTGGCCTGCAATCCCTCTACGAGGCGATAGCCGAGGTCGACGAAGCCCAAGTGCCGCAACGCGACGCAGCTGGCATCACCAAGGCCGCGCTGGACGGTTCTTGCGAGCTCAGCCGCGCGACGCTGGAGATGTTTTGCGCCATCCTCGGCTCCGTCGCCGGCAATCTCGCGGTGACCTTCGGCTCCAGGGGCGGCGTCTACATTGCCGGTGGAATCGCGCCGCGCTTTCCGGAATTCCTTTCGGCTTCAGCGTTCCGCGCGCGTTTCGAGGCCAAGGGGCGCTTCCAGGATTACTTGCGCAACATCCCGACGCGCCTCGTCATGAAGCCCGATGCAAGCTTCGTCGGCCTGAAGATGTTCGCCGACCACAATCTCGATTGAGGGGCGGCCGCCTCGCATCGGCGCTCTCCGCACTTCACAGCTGACTGCAGCCAATTCGCGGTTCCACGCTGATCGTGCTTGCCCTGACGTGTCCGATGAGAAACAATCCCAGCGTGTGTGGCGTAACGCACCGGGGCGTAACATGCGTAAGCAGGATGTCGGATTCGACTATCACCGCTATCATCGGCTGCTGACCGAAGCAGACGATGAGACGAAGCGGAGGGCGCTGATCGAGCTGTTGATCGAGGAAAAAGCGCGGGACCGCTTGGCTGCACAGCGCGCCTCGGACCGCGCGGCGATGACGGCCCACACCATCGCGACGGTGCTGCGGGGCGGCCGCAACTAGGGCTTGCAAGACCTGCTGCCCGGCGGCGAGGAGTCCGCGATCGATTGCGATTCCGTTAAGGATCCCTGGCAATCCTGTATCAAACTTTCTGCTCTAGAAGTTCCCTCACCTGATGCAATTCAGGATTAAACAGAGGGGGAATGACCATGAGCATGATTTCGCTCGCCGAAATGCCGGCTGCCATCCAGACCCGGTCGAACGATTATTCTTTTAAAGCGATCGCCATCTTCTGCTGCCTGGGCCTCATTGCCTCATTCAGCCTGATGGCGCAGGGCGTCGACCTCAGCGCCGGCCTGATGTGAATCACTGACGGATCGTCCGTCGCAACATGGCCGCCTCTTCCGGGCGGCCTTTTTCGTGGACGGCGCCTGCACCGTCGACAGAGTCAGTGCGGCACTTTGGCTGGCATATCCGGAAACAGCGAGTCGATGATGGTCTTGAGCTGATCGAGCGCAATCGGCTTACGCAGAATCGGCCGGCGCCGGAGCAAGGACGGCAGCAATTCCGGCCCATAGCCGGTGGCAAACAGAAACGGCTTGCCGCGCCGCTCGATCAGATCGGCGACCGGATCGACATAAACGCCCATCAGATTGATGTCGAGGATCGCGAAATCGTACTGCGCGGTCATCGCAAAGGCGCTCGCATCGCGCACGTTGTCTGCTTCTGCGACGACATGGTGGCCGAGCTCTTCCACCATGTCAGCCATCATCATCCGGATCAACGCCTCGTCTTCGACCAGGAAAACGGAGAGTCCGTCCGCCATATCAACCCCGCAAGCCTCGCTGCAAAACTAAGCATACCCGATTTGCAAAAAGGATACACGAATTCGTGGCCTTCAATTTCCACGAATGCATGCAATCCGATTCAAGCTCGACCAACCCAGTCTGCTCAATCCAGCCCGCGCTCATGGCTGAGGCGAACCATCTCCTGGATGAACACCTGCTTCTGCTTGTCATCGAGGCTCGAATACAGCGGCTCGGCCGCATCGGCGACATTGCGCTGGTCGGCAGCGCGGTCGATCAGGAACTGCGCCTCGTTGCGCATCTGCTCGATGATGTCATCGGGCGGATCGCGCTTGGCCCGCTCCATCCGCAGGTTGAGTCGCTCCGCGCCATTATGCCCGAGATAATGCATGGCACTGGAGAAGCCGAACCAGTGCTTCTCCTGATCGGGCGTGAGATTCAGCTCGGTCTTGATCCGCTCGATATAGGAATCGCTGTTGGCGACGATCTGTTCGGCGGTCAGTTGCGGCGCGCCGGGCTGGGTCAGGACCGTGACGTCCTTATTGTCCTTGCCGTCCTGGGGGGCGTTCTTGGCTTCCTTGGTCGGCTTGGCCCCCTTGGCGCCTTTTGCCGCCTCCTTGGCGCCTTTGGCATCCTTGTCCTTGGCAGCGCCCGGCTGCTTGGCGTCCTTGCCTGAATCCTTGCTGGCGTCCTTGGCGGCCGGCGCCTGGCTGGCGTTGTTGTTCCCGACGCCGAGCACACCGGTGAAGACGCCGACCACTCCGCCGATGGCGCCCCCGAGGACGCCTCCGACAGGACCGGCCGCCTTGTTACCGGCTGCGGCGCCGTCCTGGACGCCCTTGACCAAACCTTGTGCATTCGCGACCGCGGTCGCGCCGACGAGGAGTGTCAGCACGGACCCGAGCGCAAGCCATCGTCGCAGGCCAAGCCGCACAGGCGGCGCCGGGTTGATCATTTGGGTCTCCATCTCGATCTGCTTGCCTTCTTAAGGAAACGGCAGGGCGCGCTGCCGGTTGCAACTCTACAGTTTTCGCCGAGCCGAGGTCTAGCTACGGACCATCGCCGTCCCGTTGGAAAGACCTTCGGCGGCCATGCAAGCTCATTTGGAACTGCGGCGTAATTGCGCACGGAGCAGTTGGCGGCTTCGCCCGACGTGTGCGTCGCAATAAGGGCTGCCGCAGCTCACGCCGCGACGAAGCCGCTGTCGCGTCCCATACACAACGTTAGTTCTAGAGAGCGATGCATCAGGCTTTCTCGACAGATGCGATCAATCATGATCTGATCGCGCTACCAATTTGCCGCGTCCCCTGGATGACTTAGCGCTGGAGACGACGAGGCCAACAAGAAACGTCCAACAATAAAATCAAAGAACAAACTTGGGAAATTCAGAGGAAACGACAGAACAATAAACAACACCAAGGCGAGGAAACGAGATGTCACGCAAAAAGCTGACACGACGTCAATTTGTAGCTGCCACTGCAATGTCCTCCGCGGCGCTGATCACGGCGCCGTATGTCCGGGGCGCTTACGCTGCCGGTAAACTTTCGATCGGCTTCTGGGACCATTGGGTGCCCGGCGCCAACCAGGCCTCGACCGATCTGGTCAACGAATGGGCCGCGAAGGAAAAGGTCGAGGTTTCGATCGACTACATCACCAGCAACAACAAGAAGATTGAGCTGACCGCGGCGGCCGAAGCACAGGCCAAATCGGGTCACGACATTCTTCAGATGCCGAGCTGGTGGCCGCACGCCTATTCCGAGAATCTCGAACCGCTCAACGACGTGGTGGAGCCGCTCATTAAGCAGAACGGCGAGGTAAACGGCACGGTCAAATATCTTGCGCAGTCGGGCGGCAAATGGCTCGCGGTGCCGGCGACGCCCGGCAGCCAGATCAAGGGCCCCTGCACGCGCATCGACCTGATGAAGAAGTTTGCCAACATCGACGTCCAGGAAATGTATCCGGCCGGCAGCCCTCCCAAGGCGGACAACTGGACCATGGATACGTTCCTGAAGGCCGCGGAGGCCTGCCAGAAGGGCGGCTTCCCGTTCGGCATCGGCCTCGGCGAAACCACCGACAGTGTCGATACCGCCGGCGCGATCTTCCAGTCGTTCGGCGCCGAACTCGTCAACGCCAAGGGCGATATCACGATCAAGACAGACCAGGTTCGCCAGGCCATGGAGTATTACAAGAAGCTGATCGCGTTCCTGCCCCCGGACGCGCCGTCCTGGGACGACGCATCGAACAACAAATGGCTGATCTCCGGCCGCGGCGCGCTGATCATGAATCCGCCCAGCGCCTGGGCGGTTGCCAAGCGCGACGCGCCCCAGGTTGCCGAGCAGTGCTGGACTCACGGCTTCCCGGCAGGCCCGAAGGGACGTTTTGCACCCTTCCTGCCTTACTTCTGGGGCGTCTGGAGCTTTGGCAAGAACAAGGAAGCGGCCAAGAGCCTGCTCGTTCACCTGTCCTCGCCCGCGGCGATCGAGAAATTCGTCTCGGTGAGCGGCGGCTACGACCTGCCGGCCTATGCGAACCTGACGAAGCTCAAGACCTGGGCCGAGGAAGGTCCGCCGAAGGGGACGCTCTTTCACTATCCGGACCCCTACCAGCAACAGACGCTCTCGATCGCGGCCTCACCGGCGCCGCCGAAAATCGCGCAGCAAATCTACTTCCAGGCGACGTTGACCAAGATGGCGTTGCGCTTTGCCCGCGGCGAAACGCTGGAGCAGTCGCTCGCCTGGGCGGAGGGCGAGTGCGAAGGCTTCATGCGGAGCTAGAGGGCCAATGCGGATAGCTTGCGCGAGCCTGCGCAAGCTATCCGTGCCGCCGACATTGCTGCGCGCATGAGAGCGAAGCCGATCCCATGACCGGCTTCGCCGTTCGACCGTTTATTCACAAGGAAGCTGATCCAAGGAACCTGATATGGCCGATGTCGTCGTTGAGCAAAGTCGCATCGCTCGTGCGACGGGTGCGCGGAAAGGATCGAGCCTGCGCAATACGCTCGGGCGCAAATCGACGGTTGCGTTCCTCCTGACGCTGCCGCTGATTCTCCTGATTGCGCTGCTCGTGCTCTATCCAGCCTTCTATTCTCTCTATCTGGCGACGCTGAACAAGGCGATGACGAAGTTCGTGGGCCTCGGCAACTTCACCTTCCTGTTCAAGCGCGAGACGTTCTGGATGGTGGTGAAGCAGTCCTGCATCTTCGCGATCACCGCCGTGATCTTCAAGGCGCTGATCGGCTTCATCGTCGCCCATTTCGTCCACAACATTCCCGGCAAGAAGCAGCGCAAATGGCGCGGCATGCTGCTGGTGCCCTGGGTTATTCCGCCGGCGATGAGCACGCTGGCCTGGCTCTGGCTGTTCGACCCCTCCTACAGCGCCTTCAATTACACCCTCTCCTTCTTTGGCGTCGGCCCGATCCCCTGGCTTGGTGAGACTTTCTGGGCCCGCTTCTCCGTCATCCTCGTCAACGTCTGGTACGGCGCGCCGTTCTTCCTGATCATGTATCTGGCCGCGCTCAAATCGGTTCCCGACCAGCTCTATGAGGCGGCGGCGATCGACGGCGCCAATTGGTGGCAGAAGATCTGGTACGTCACGCTGCCGATGATGCGCAACATCATCGCCATCACCACGCTGTTCTCGCTGATCGTCACCTTCGCCAATTTCGATATCGTGCGCATCCTGACCTCAGGCGGACCGCTGGACACGACGCATCTGTTCGCCACCTGGGCATTCCAGGTCGGCATCCAGAGCAGCGACATTCCGCTCGGCGCCTGCGTCTCGCTGTTCATGGTGCCGATCCTCGCGGTCGCGGCGATCTTCATCCTGCGCGACGTCTCCAAACGCGGGAATGAAGCCTGATGAGCACGATGACAATCGACAAAGCCGGACCGAGCCGCAAGGTCAAATACGGCAGCATGAGCCGGGATCGCGCCTGGGCCCTGCGATGGTCCTATTTCTTCCTGGTGCTGTTTGCGATCTTCTTCCTGACCCCGCCAGTTTACATGCTGATCACCTCGCTCAAGAGCAGCGCGGAGATTTCGGCGGCGACCAATCCATGGTGGGTGTTTCATCCCACCCTGTCGAACTATGTCGAGCTGCTGACCTCGAACCAGTTTTTGCGCTTTTTCTGGAACTCGTCGATCATCTCGATCGTGGTCGTGATCGTGACCATGCTGATCAGCATTCCCGCCGCGTTTGCGCTGGCACGAATGAAGTTCTGGGGTTCGGCAACGCTCGCTACCGGCGTCTTCCTCACCTATCTGATCCCGGACAGCCTGCTGTTCATTCCACTGTTCAAGATGCTCGGAGTCATCCAGGACCTGACCGGCATTACGCTGCTGAATCGCTGGTATGTGCTGGTATTCATCTATCCGACGCTGACGGTGCCGTTCTGTACCTGGATCATGATCGGCTATTTCGCCTCGATCCCGAAAGAACTGGATGAGGCCGCGATCATCGACGGCGCCTCCTGGCTCCAGACCCTGCTGCGGATCTTCATTCCGGTGGCACTGCCCGGGCTGATCGCGGCGACGATTTTCGCCTTCACGGTGTCCTGGGCCCAGTTCCTCTACCCGCTCGTATTCACGACGTCGATCGACCAGCTGGTGCTGCCGGTCGGCATCACCACGACGCTGATCAAGGGCGACGTCTTCAACTGGGGGCAGATCATGACCGGCGCTCTGCTCGGCGCGGCGCCGCCGCTGATCATCTACGCCTTCCTGATGGACTACTACATTGCCGGACTGACCGCCGGCGCGACGAAGGGTTGAAATCGAGGGGTTGAAGTGCAATGGCCGACGTTTCCCTGCGCAAGGTGATCAAGCGTTACGACGATGTCGAAGCGGTACGCGGCATCGATCTTGATATCGCCGACCACGAGTTCATCGTGCTGGTCGGGCCCTCAGGTTGCGGCAAGTCGACGACGCTGCGCATGATCGCCGGCCTCGAGGACATCAGCGACGGCGACATCATGATCGGCGGCGACGTCGTCAACGACGTGCCGCCGAAGGATCGCGACATCGCCATGGTGTTCCAGAACTACGCGCTCTACCCGCACATGACGGTCGCCGAGAACATGTCGTTCGGGCTGCGGCTGAAGCACTATCCCAAGGCCGAGATCAAGGCTCGGGTGACGGAAGCCGCCCGCTTGCTCGACATCACCGACCTGATCGACCGCAAGCCGAAGCAACTCTCGGGCGGCCAGCGCCAGCGCGTCGCCATGGGCCGCGCCATCGTGCGCAACCCAAAAGTCTTCCTGTTCGACGAGCCGCTGTCCAATCTGGACGCCAAGCTCCGCGTTCAGATGCGGATCGAGATCAAGAAGGTGCATCAGAAGGTGCGCACCACGACGGTCTACGTCACCCACGACCAGGTCGAGGCGATGACGCTGGCCGACCGCGTCGTGGTGATGAACAAGGGACGGATCGAGCAGATCGGCACGCCGAACGAGCTCTACCACAAGCCGGCGACGCGCTTTGTCGCAGGCTTCATCGGCTCACCCGCGATGAACTTCATTCCGTGCCGTCTGGAGGATGCCGGCGGCATGCTCCAGATCCGCCTCACCGACCGCATTGCCTTCGCGCTGCCGCCGGCCCGCGCCGCGCGCTACAATGCTTTGCCGCGCACCGACAGACTGCTGCTCGGCATCCGGCCCGAACATCTGACGGAGTCGCATCCGCATCTGGAGCCGGGCGTGGAGACCTTCGACACCGTGCTCGACGTCACCGAACCGATGGGGATGGAGACGCTGGTCTATTTCGGCCTCGACGGCACGCCGGTGTGCGGCCGCGTCAATCCCAATGCCGGCGCCAAGGACGGGGCTCCCATGCGTTTGGCGATGGACCTCAACAATATGCACCTGCTAAACGAGGAGACCGGCGTCGTCCTGTGATGCCGGCCTAGGAAGCTCGAAGCAGGCGGGGAGCGATGGCGACCAACAAGAAGAAGATTTTCGTTACACAAACCTTGTCGCAAGGGGCACGCGCTCTCCTCACCCAGCGGGACGATATCGAGCTCGTCGAGTTTGCGAACCTGATCTCCGCCAAAGATTTCGAGGCCCTGCTCAAGAGCCACGCGCCGGTCCACGGCGTGGCGCTTGGCGCCACCGCCTTTGGCGAGACCGAGCTCGAGGCCGCCCGCGACATGAAAGTCGTGACGCGCATCGGCGTCGGCTACGACGCTGTCGATGTACCCGCCCTCTCCCGCCGCAAGGTGCCGCTGATGGTCGCGGGCAGCGCCAACTCGCCTTCGGTTGCGGAAGCGGCGCTGTTCATGATGCTGACGCTGGCCAAGCGCGCCAATGAGATGCATGCCTGCGTCAAGGACGGCAAATGGGCCGAGCGGCTCAGCATGCTTCCGTTCGATCTCTACGGTAAGACCGTGTTGATCATCGGCTTCGGCCGCATCGGCAGCCGCACCGCAAAGCGCTGTTTGGCCTTCGAGATGAAGGTACAGGTCTACGATCCCTATAAGCCCGCCGCCGATATCAAAGCGGCCGGATGCGAGCCGGTCACCGACCTCGACGCCGCGCTGCCTCTCGCCGATTTCGTCACCATCCACTGCCCGAAGACGCCGGAGACCGTCGGCCTGTTCGACACCGCGCGGATCAGCCGGATGAAGCCACGATCCTATCTGATCAACACCGCACGCGGCGGCATCGTGAAGGAGGCCGCGCTGTACGATGCGCTGACGTCGGGCAAGCTCGCCGGCGCGGGTATCGACGTGTTCGAGGTCGAGCCGCCACCAGTCAGCAATGCGCTGTTCGCGCTGCCCAACGTCATCATGGCTCCGCACGTCGCCGGCGTGACCGTCGAGGCGGTCCAGCGCATGAGCGAGCAGACCGCGCGCAACATCCTGAGTGTGCTGGACGGCGATCCGATCAGGCAGAACGTCATCAATCAGGACGTCTTGACGTAGATATCAACATATTGAAATTAAAAGATTTTACGGCGTACCTCTGGAGAGAAAATTCACCTCGGGTAGCCTCTAGGGTAACAAAAAAGGCCCGCCTCTCGGCGGGCCCATGGTCGATTCGGCGCGTCATGCAGCGCTGGCAACCGCCTCATCGCCATCCGACATCATTGCGTCGATGACCGCTGCGACATCGAAATCGGGATGGTGTTCCTCAGGGCCGCTCATCCGCGCGGCGCGAAGGCGCAGCCTGAGTTCGGTCGCCTTAGCGACACTCGCTCGGTACGCGGGGGACGACCTGGTCTCCTCCCCATAAAAACCCACCGCCCAATGCATCTGGCGGTGAAGTTGGCCGAGTTCGAGAATCATTTCGAGGACTGTCATGGGTGCTCCCCAGGCGCCGGGAGTTGCACCGACCAGCACCGGCGCCGAAGGCGCGGGTCGGGCTGGTCTCTGGCCATCAGGGCTGCGACCCTGAAGTTCGGCGTGACTTAGGTTGCCCGCCCACCGCGGCGACGTCAACCGATTGTTCTGATTTTGCGAATTACACCACTCTGGTGCAATAGCGACTAGATCTTCCTTGACAGGCGGCACCCCCTATGTAGACTTTGCAAGTATGGGCAAAGAACCACGACTCTCAAAACAGACCATCAGTGTCCTCAGCGCGCTGCTGACCACCGCCGAATTATCGGGTAGCGAAATCGCGAAGCAAACGGCGCTGGCAAGCGGATCACTGTACCCCATCCTCTACCGGTTGGAGGAGGTTGGATGGCTCGCGAGCCGATGGGAGGCAGACGATCCTGCATCGCTCGGGCGCCCGCGCAAACGCTTCTATCGCATAACGGCAGCCGGGCAGAGGAAGGTCGCGCAAGTTATTTCCGACCTGATGCCAGCTCATGGGAGGCTGGTGTGGAAGTCGTGAATGCAATTTTGCTCGGCTTCATCGGCGTGCTGGGAGCCGTTTTTGCTAAGCTTCTCGCCGACGACCTCAAAGCTTGGTCACCGTCAATCGTTTCTTCAATCATAGCCGCTGCCACGCGGTTGATGCCTGACCAGCGAGCAGCCCGAGCTAGAGAGGAATGGGAGAGCCACGTCGCCGAGATTCCTGGTGACCTGAGTCGGGTCTGCTTCGCTCTGAGTTGCGTCATAGCAGCGTGTCGGACTAACGACGTTATGATCGAAGACGCGCGCAAGCGCGCGCTCGATATCATTGTGGCGACGGTTGCAATTGTCGCGTTCACACCGCTTATTGTTGTGATCATTGCTTTGCGAGCCAGATTGGTAAGCGAAATCCGCGTGGGAAAGCGGGGTAAAAAATTCAGAGCTTACAAATTTCGGGCCAACTCACGCGCAGATGAGATTTTGCGGAAATCGTCCCTTGATGGATTGCCTGTGCTCTTTAACATTTTAAAGGGCGACATGACTCTGCTCGGCCCAAGGGCGCCGACGGCGGAAGAAACGAGTCGACAAGATCAACCGTTGTTGAATGCAAAACCCGGTCTTGCAGCAGATTTCAGGTCGGTCCTGTGGGCAATGTTAACGCTGCTCTTCAAGAGATGACTGCGAGCTACGGGAACGGATCGTTCGGCGCTGACTAGCACCACGGGCGAGACTCGATTGGCCATGAGGACAGCTCCATCGTCTTAGTCATTGGAGGACGTCCTCGTTTTTCTGAGCTTGTTTCGCGCGCTCTGCGCGATCAGCATTGATCGCGTCAGTGATTGTCTTCCCCTCGTCGGCTTCCTTATGTCCAGGGTTCACGAGGCCATGGCCCATCACGGGTGTGTTGGGATAGTTTTTGGCGATGAACGCTTTAGCGGCCTCGACCTGCTGCGGCGTGACGTCCTTGTCGTCCCTGGCGATGACCTCCATGCCGACCGTGTTGCGGTTGGATAGCCCCTCACCCTTGCCCCAGCCGCGCTTCATGTGCGCGGAGCCGGCGCCGCCGGCACGCACGATATTGCCGTCCCGGTCCATGATGTATTCGACGCCAAGACGTCGCTGCCGGAGAGTGTTCATGACCCCTTCCGGCGTGCCACGGCCGCCCGTGTGGTGCATGATGAAGGCCTGAGGCTCGACACCCTCAACGCGACCGGGCTGTCCGGACAGGTTCGGTGCGGTCGAAAGGGGCGCATTCGAGGCGGCAGGGTTCGGCGCGGCCGAACGGCCGGCTTCGCTTTCCCGGACAAGCTTCTGATAGGCCTGCTGGTGCGAAGAGATCCGGTTGTCCGGCCCAAAGAAGTGCTCGCGATTGTAGACGCTCTTCTCGGTGAAGGTGCCGGTATCGCGATCGACGGCCGCGCGGCCTCCAGACGCGTTGTCGGTCGCGTAGTTGGAGACGTTCGAATAGGCGAGCGCCTTGTCGCGGCTGGCTTCCAAAACCTTGCGGGTGCTTGGGGAGACCTCATCGCGCCAGCCCTCGTAGTACCCGCCCTCGTTGGTGCGACGCAGTTCCTTCTCAAGGGTGGTGCCGCGCACGGCCATGCGGTTGATGGCGCTCTCCCACAAGGCCGTGGATGCCGCAGGGTCCGGGTTCTCGCCAGCAAAGACATGCATCGCCTTTTCGTTCAGCCACGGCTTGGCCCTCAGCTCCTCCCGCGCGCGATCGCGCGCAGCGGCAAAGCCGCCATGCACGGTGCCACCGGGGCCGGAATATCGGGGAGCTGCCGGCGGATCCGTGTCGCCTTCTCCGCCGAACCGGTTCTTGGGCGCAGGAGCTGCCGCTGACGGCGGTGAGGCATGGACGCTGCTGCTGTGGCGGGGATGATAGTCGTCGCCCGGCGCCTGGTCTTGGCCGGAGAACGGCCGCTCCATCGGACCTGCGTTGAGGGAAATATGGTGGACCTGAACGTCAACCTGATGGCCATCGTCAGCATCGATCGTCACGGTGCCAATGGGGCGGCCGTCGACCGTGATGAGTCCAATTTGCATTTTGATCCCCGATATCAATTAAGCAAGCCGCAAGCTGCAAGCGCTTCTCGCTCGCGCTTGGCGCCCCAGATGGTCGCAATGAAACCGTCAACAATCCGGCCGGCCAGTTCAGGGCCGGCAACGGGATTGAGCTGTTCTCGTAGCTGGCATGCGAGCTGATCCAATCGCGCAGACGTTTCGGCGTCCGGCTTGCCGCTCTCCGCGATTGCGACGTCCTCGGCGGTATCGATCAACATGTTGACGAAGTCGCGAACCTCGAACGTCATTTCTCGTCCTCGTCATCGAGGTGGAGAAGATCCTCGCCGAGCTCGCGCAGGGCATCTCCGGCCCTGTGTAGTAAGTGCAGCATCTCGGTGACGTCGCTCGCATGCCGGCCGTGGCCGGACAGAGCCGCGATCGTTGCGGCGGCCGCCATGCGGCGAATGCGGTCCTCCGCTGAGATCGCGGAGGACCGCAAGAACGATCGCGGCGGCATCTTGGATGTGCCCATCTCCAGCCAAAGCGCCCGATCAAGGTTCGAGCCGACCGCACCCTCAAGACCGCTTGTCGTGTGCTCGATGCTGTCCCGCAGCTCACCCGTTCGCAAGAGGGGTTTGTCCTCGGGAAACCCCTTGGCAACGCGGTCGCGCTTAGTGCTCTCGGCGAGCGGCGGCCACATTTCGTGGTTCTTGCCGATCGCGGCCTTCGCCTTCTTCTCGACGATCTCGCAGGCGCGCTTGATGACCATCGGCCCGGAAGCGTGCACGTCGCGTTCGATCGCCGGGATCTCGGCGATGAAGCCGAGGAGCGTGAAGGTTTTCATATCCTGAACGGGTCTGTTGCTGTTTTTGGCATCGGCATTCCCTACACATGGAAGCCAGGCGTCATGCGTTCCCAGACATCTGTGCCTTGGTTCGCATCGGCCCAACGCTTGCCGTGGTGCCCGCTGAGCAACACCTTGAATATTGCCGGAGTCATCGCGCACGAGAGGGAACCATCATCGTGCGCCACGACCTTGAACACGCGACCGTCTGCGCCGATGACCTCGCTCAACCCGAGTTCGGGCGGCACCTTCACCACAAAACCGGTGGGGCGCGCGGCAGGCTGCGGACGCGGGGCGGTCGCGAGTTCAATCCTGCGACGCGTGAGAGCGGCGCGGATCTCAAGAGGCCAAACTCTCAGAAGCAGCGTATCGAGCTTGCTGAGGTCCGTTGACGCCGCGATCTGGCGCTCGACCAGAGCGACGAGTTCGGCATCCGACTTGTCCCCTGCCGCGTCGGAATCGGCAGACGGGAATTGCTGATGCAAGAAGAGCGCATCAGGGCGCGACAACGCGCCCTCTGAAATGAGGTTAGCACGCATGATGATTTTTCCTTCTAGGCGTTAGGTGTTTTCGTCTTGCGGCGCGACGTTCGCGCCGATCTTGACAAGGCCCGTGGCCGTTTTGACCATGAGTTGTGACGCCGCCGGATCTTCGCTCGGCTCCAGGCCTAGGCGCTGGCGCCCTTCGTTAGCTGAGATGATGCCAGCGTTTACGAGTCGTTCGACGGTCTCCGCCTCGACTTTTGGATCCGCGTCGGACTCTTCGATCCACGCAAATTCGACTTCATCGCTGAACTCGCGCTCGATGATCCCATTGATCGTCTCTGCGGCCCAATGCTTCAGCGGTTCGACGCCCTCTTCCTCAGCGGTGCGCTCATGCTGCTCCGCGATCGATCGGTTCGATAGAGAGACAAAAGCGGCCGGCGGATACGAGAACGCAAAGCAGACGATGCGGACCAGCCATTCATCAAATTCGTTCTTGAGCGGCGGCTCTTTGAGGGCCTGATAGCCGTTGCTTGTCCCCGTCGGAATGAATTTCATGCGGCGTCGAGCTGCCAGGTTGCCGGAGAACAAGCTGTCCCAATATTCCTGGAATCTCATCGTCTGATCCGGCGTCCACGATTCCGGCAGCGAGAACACCGCGTCAGGTTGATTGCCTTCCCTAAAATACTCGAACTGCGCCATCGACCGTCGGAACGCAGTCGACACCGTTGTCACGATCAGTTCGAGGGGCGATTGCCCGTAGACGGAGTTCGTGCGGAGCCGCATCGGAGCGTAGATCAGATCCAACGTCGTCAGGTTGGCTGCGGGAAGGCCCTTGAGGATCTGTTGAAATGCCGGCGGGTAAAGCAAGCCGTCCGCGATCTTAAAGCCAAGCTCCATGTAGTTCTGCGGCGTGACCTGTTTGCCAAGCCAGTCGAACGGTCGGCCATCCCATCGGCGAGGACGAGGAGGCCGGCCGCGTTCGTCGATCACACGACGCACAGTCGCGGCGTCCACCGGGTTGAGCGAAGTTAGGTTGCCAAGGCTATCGCGTTCCAGATAGATCGTTGGAGCACCCAAGACCAGCAGATCGTCCAATAGCTGTGCGATCCAGATGCGGAACGTCAATTCTGGACTGGGATAGCGGAAGAATTGCTCGACTTCGTCGACGATGGCGCGAGTGCGCGACGAAACGTGATCTGCCTTCGGCCGCTTGCCTACACCGGTGTGCTTGGCGCGGATCGTCCATGGCAATCGAGTTAGTTGATCCTTTCTTTTTTCAATGATCAACCGGACCGGATCGTACGAGTCCGCCAGAGACCGCAACATCTGGAACGTCAACGGCTCGAAGGCACGCGGTTGCGTGCTTAAATTGAAGCCGGTTGGATAATCGTAGGCGCGGCCGGCAACTTCTTGCGCTACCGGGCGGAGTGGTTGCTGAGGGCCGAACCAATCCGCCCCCGGATCAGAAGTGGCGGGCTGATTAGCCAAGCTCGAAATCGAGCGAGCCTCGCCGCGCGGAGTGGCAATTTTCTCCAGCCCGCGCGGCATCGTCAGCTTGTTCAGATCGTCGGTCATTTCACGATGCTTTCGGCGGATGTTGGTCGGTGCTCGGACCATAGAAGCGGTCCGGGTTGCTTTGGGCGAAGCGCAGAGATCGCTTCGCCACTGCGCCATGGCCGAACAGCGCCGCATCGCGCTTCTCATTTGTCCGGCGAAGAGTCGCGATCAGGTCGGCGAGAGCGTTGACGCGCGCTAGCATCGTGTCAGCTTTTGCCAACATGGCCTTATCGCCTGCGAGCTTTGGGAGTTCGTTCTCGTCATCCTTGATGGTGGCATCGATCAGATCGAATTTAGCGAATGCTTCATACCAGGCATCGTGATGTTCGGCGAAGATCTGCTGCTCGTTGCGCTGAAGCTCTTCGAAAGTCTGGAATCGCAGCGGCACGACGTTCTCCTTGATGATCATACTGGTGCCTTTCGCAATAGTTCGGATACGAGCGCGGCGTTGGCTTCTCGCCATTGCGGTGACAACTCGAGCAGTTCGATCGCGACGGCTTTTGGGACTTCGATACGAGCTACGTTGTCGGACCACACGACCATGTAATCGCGGCCGACGACCTGGACGAAGTTGGAGCTGATACCCTCCGGCAAGGTCAGCGCGAGCCGCTTCTCCGGCTCGGTGCTATTGAAGCGGAAGCCGAACTGAGGTCCGGATGCTCTGATGTCATCGAAGTCGAGACCGGCTCGAATGTTGAGGCGGCGATAGTATTCGATCCAATGCTCGGCGCTGCCTTGCGACATAAGACCAGCCGCAACAAGCGCCAGCGCGGCGGCGTTGATGACGTCGTCGCGACCATTCCGCGGATGATCGACAGAGTCCTTTCCGGATCGCGCGGATCTACGTTCGAGAGCGCAAAGCTGCGCGATCATGCGAGACTGATCGAGCAGTTCAACTCGGCCGGAGTTGATCGCTGGCAGGAGCGTCAAATAGGCGTCGCTCCGTGACAGAGCGGCGACCTCATAGGTCACACCGTGCACTTGGAAGCGCTCGCGGGGCCAAAGGCCCGCGTACCTGTCACCTATGACGGTGTTGACACCGTAGCGCCGGCAGGTGTCGCAAATCTCTCGCACGACCTGCTCTGGCGAAAATGGTGGTACCCATTCCTGCACGAAGTCGAGCACGGCGCGATCGCCCTCGCGATGTGCGATGGCAAACGTCATGCTGTCACTTGATCCGCCAGACGGGTCCGTCGCCGCAACGTACGTAATCCCGAGCGTCGGCAGCAGCTCGGTGCGGTCCTTGACGGTGCAGGCTTCGACCTTCTCCCGACTGACGAAGGTCTCGACGTCGTCGCGGAACTCAGCGCCGTACTCGGCCGAGGCCTTGGCGGCGTCGCGTTCATACGCTTCGTCGACTTCGGACTGTGGCACCGAAGGATTCATGGTCCGGGTGCTGGCTTTCCAGACCAGCACGGGGGCATCGTCTTTACCGAAATAGCGTTGATAGGCGTCGAAAAGCACGCCCTTGCGGGCGTGCGGCGACGACGCGCAAAGCAGCATAGCGTCCGGCCGGGTTGTCGTCATCGCGGGCCGGATGGCGGCCAAGATCTCGCTGTCGGGGTTCGCGGCGCCATCGCCCGTATCCCAGAACGCGATCTCGTCCGCCAGGCAAGCGATCAAGGTGTAGCCACGGACGCTGCGGAAGTTTGCAGTCGAAATCTCGATGCTGATGCCATTGACCAGATCGATCCGCTCTTGCGTGGGCTCGCCGTCGAGCAGGTCGCGCAACGGGGTCTCAACAAGCATCGAGGTCAAGTATCTGAAGATCACGCGGGCCTGCTTTCGATCGGCCGCGATGATCATTACTGTGCCGCGCTCGCCGGGGACGAGCTTGTTGGACCAATCCCTGAAAACGGCGAGGAAGACGGCAATCAGCGCCAAAGTGATGCTCTTCCCGCCGCGCCGGCCGCAAATCAGCCACGCCTCAGAGAAGGCGCCGGCCGGCTGCACAGTCCGGCCCGTGCACTGTGTGATCAGCTCGAGCCCAGCCTGATCAATCGGCAGGCCGAACAAAGCCGACAAGAACACGGTCCAGGCGGACCACGACGCCGGGTCCTTGAACCAGCGACGGAACAAGCCGTCGTCGGCCATCGCTTCGAGGATGGTGATCACGGGCCTTATTCCTTACGCTTACCGGTGACGCGCGCGATGATGTCCGCCGTCGATGCCTGCTTCGCCTTGCCGGGCTTCACGCCGAGCTTTCCGAGCGCCCTGATGATCAGGCGACTGCACATCTCGGCTTCACTGTGCTTGCCCCTAGCGCGTTCGCGATCGGCTCTGACGACCAGGGCGGCGATCTCAGAGGCGATGATGCGCTCCGCGGCATTGGCCTCGCGGCCGAGATCTGCGAGGATCGCGGAGGCTTCGCGCTGCCGGCGCTGCTCGTCCTCTTCCCGGATCTGCCACATCCTTGCCCACCCGCGCATCTTGCGCGGGGCTGTATTGTTCGAGGACATTGTTCGTCCAATCGTTTGCTGGAATGGTTTGGCCGATCAGGCCGTCGTGGCCTCGCGGGCCTTGGCAAGGGCATCGGACAGTGATGCGATCACCTTAAGCTGCTCCAAATCGTCGCGCCCGCGCTTGCGGAGGCGAGAGGCTTTGACGTGCGCGCTCGCCAACCCATCGATGATGATGCTCTCTGCCGCGGTCGGAGGCCGCCCTAGCGTCTCGGCGAGAGCTTGGGTGAACTCGCGACGCAGCCGCTCATCTTCGGCCCGCGTCTGGGGCATCCGGGCCCTGCCTGCCTGTTGCGCGGCCGTGTCAGTACCGGGCTTGAACATTGCGGTCTCCTTTCATGCGGAATCGCTCGCGCGCCCGCGGGGCGCCGAGTGGGTGATGGCGTGATGAAGCTCGCGCTGGCCGGAGGCTCGCGCGCTAGCGACTTGCTATGATGTTTGGGAATGCTGCGGACGCAATTGGGGCCGCATGCCCGCGTACGTTGTCATGAAAAACAAGATGATTTCAAGAACTATTGCACAGAGGTTGCGTGCTCAGTGCGTGATTTAGTCGTGTAAGCTGATCAAATAACTTGGTTTTGTGATCTAATAACATGATTGCGTGATCAGCGAGCCGGCAAGCGGTTTTCGCCTGCCATGGCCGCTATTGCCGGGCCGATACGCGCGAGGAGCCATGATTCGTAGCTCGGCACGTCGGCAACCTCGCCGGGCCTTGGCAAGACCGCGACCTCTTGTTTCAGCTCCGGAAACGCACTGGCCAAGAACTTGCCCCAGCCAAGCTTGCCGTCGGCAGCTTTGGCGACGGCGAACTCGGCCTTGAGCTTCGTGCGCTCGCTCTCCGGAAGCGACGCGTATATGTCTTGCAGGCGGGCGTGATGCGCCTGGTTCGCTTCCCGGCTCGCCGCCTTCACGGGGCTCTTGAGAGCCTGGTACTCACGGTTGAGCTTCTTCAGGCCGCCGCCCTCGGCAAAGGCCGCGATGCGATTGGCGATGGTCTCTGCCATCTTCGCGAAGTCTACGTCAGAGGTGTTGGCAAGACCCTCGATAGCTATCATGGTCTCAACGGCGTTGATGGCATCCGGCATCGGCAGCTCGATCACCAAGGTGTCGTCGACGCGGCGGGACTGCCGGCAGGACGAAAGCACTCTTGCCAAGACCCGACGCGCCGTTCGCTTGTTTGCGAGCCAGATCCGCCATCCATCCGCTCGCAACGCTGACGCGTTGTCGATGGACAGGCGAACGTTGGAGGGTCTTGGCAAGAGGTGAACACACGCGTGCCCGGCGCCGACCAGGAATTGCTCGGCTATGGCGGTAGCGAGGGCCGCGGTGTTACGCATGCCAGCGCTGATATGCTGGTGGATTAAACAGGAAGTTAAGCGGTGTTCACTCGCCTTCGATCAACGCTTTAATCTCATCAGCGCCGACGATCTCTTCGCGAGCCAAAAGCGCGCTGGCGAGCCGTGCCACGCGATCCAAGTTTTCGCGCACAAGCCGCTCGGCCTCAGACTCTGCCCACCCGAGCTCGACGTCGACCCGGCCGTCTGGAACCCGGCTCAGCAAGACCTTCATGTCGCCGCCGTCGTAAGTCCGTTCGACCGCTTCGCCGCAGGCAAGCTCCGCCGCCCAGCCGCCCATCGCGACGATGTTCTCACGCCATCGCTCCTCGGGGATGCTGCAATCACCCGCGGGCTCATGGGTGCAACGACCACGGCTTCCGTCACTTCCAGGCCGGATTGAGATGGCTGTGACCGTAAACTTCTGAGCCCAAGCGACCACGGCATGGCCGGCTTCGTGCCAGGCGGTTCGGTGGAGTGTCGGTTCATTGGTCATCGCGCCGAATCGCCACCCTGCGGTATCTCGGTGAGTTCGCGCCAAACCGGCCGGCCGGTCTCTCTGGTCCAGCGCGCTGCGATCTCGCTGAGGTTCTCGTCATCTTCGGTAAGGATCAGAACGCCGTCGATCCCATCCTCTATCAAGCCCTTGACGGCGCCCGGTACGTGACCGAACGGGCCAATGGTGATCTGGTGGCCTCGCTCCATCAGCGTGGCCGCATACCAGCCTGCAACGTCGGCGGCAGAGAGAATTGCGATCTTCATTTCTTAATGCCGTCCTAAAACGATGCGACCGAGCTTAGATGCGCTCAAGCACTCGCGCAACTTGGACGGCCGACCAGGCGCCGGTGCCGCGCGCCGTCGGGATACCGCGACTATTGAGCCCATCCGCAATGGCCCTAAGGCTGGTTGCGCCGGCCGCCTGTAGCTCAGCGATAACCGGAGCGATGTCGGAAGCTCGATCCGCCGCACGCTTCTGGAGGGCCACCGCAGAGGCCGCTCGCATCTTGGCTGTGGGCTTCACGCCGCGATTGCCACCGAGCTGCTTGCCGCGCTTCTTGGCCGCCGCGAGGGCGGCCTTGGTGCGAGCCGAGATCATACCGGCCTCCAGCTCGGCCACCGCGACCATCTGCTGAAGCAGGAAGCGGCCAGTCGCACCCTCGATCTGAGGAAGGTCTGCGAAGCGGACGTCGACACCTGCTTCCAACAAGCGCGATAGGAAGGCCACGGAGCGCGTTAGTCGATCGACCTTGCTGACGACCAGCGATGCGCGGTGAAGCCGCGCAGCGGCCAACGCTTTGTCCAGTGCGGGCCTATCCGAGCGCTTGCCTGACTCGACCTCTGTGTACTCATCGACGATTTGCCAGTCGCCGCCGTTTAGGTACGTGGTGACGGCGGCCTTCTGGGCCTCAAGGCCAAGCCCACTTTTGCCCTGCTTCCCGGTTGAGACCCGGTAGTAGGTGACGAACTTCCCGTTGTTCTGAGCCATGACCGCCTCGTTACAAATACGTCAACGTTCGTTGAGACATTTGTAACGCGATCGATGCTGCTGTCAAGTAACTGAAAAAGCTTGGCGCGTCGGCCCCAATGCGTCGGGAGGGTGCACGTAGGAATCGACCCCACACTCCATTGCTTTGTGCGCGACCTAAGCCATCGTGCACGGCCGGGCACATGGGACAATCATGCGGGGACATCGAGGGGACAGCGGGGACAAGGGTGACCGGCACTGAGCAGCCGGGCGCCCCGGGCGGGCTGAGGCCCGCCGGCTACGGTTTGCGACCAGCTGTAGCAAAAAAATTCTGAGGACGGACGCGTGTGAGTATGGGGTGGTTCAACCGTGCGACCTACAACAGGGCGCCGGAGGGAACCATTATGGCAAATTCGAAATCAGCAGTTCCACGTCTCGATGACAAGGCGCTCTTGAACCTCATTCGAGAGCTCGAAGGCATTCACACCCCTTCCAATATCATGTTGCAAGCCGCAGGTCTGGACTCAGTCGACCTGAGGAACCCCGGAGAAAAAAAGGCCATTCTAGACGAGTTGGAAAAGGAGCCTGGTCGCTACCTGATCACCCGCATCAACCTCACCTATCAACACTTCAATATCTACTACATTCGCAATCAAGAGCCCGGTCGGCTGAGTCCCTTTTACGATGAAATAGAGATCAATCATAACGAGAACCAGGGAGGCCTGGATCCCCAGGCCCGTATAGCGCTGCTCGACCATATTAATCGTCGGGTCACGCTTGGAGGCATCAGTCAGCGCGATGAACTTGCAGCCAAGTCTATCGACGACCTCCAGGCGATTTATCATTCTACAATCCTAAAACTAGAGACCAGCTTCGCGCAGCAGATCGAAAAGATCACGGATTGGACTGTTGAGCAGACCACTGCCTTGGAGCAGGAGAAGCTCAGGCTGGCCGGAGAGATCGCGACCGAGCGCGAGCGGCTGATGACGGAACAGGAGACCAAGCTGGAGGCACTGCGCCGTGATGCTGAAGCTCTGGAACAGCGTCGCAAAGATCTTGATGATCGAGACTACATGCATGCCAGGCGTGGGACGCTTGGCGAGCTACGCAAGAGGATTATCGAACGACAGCAAAAGTTCACGCTGACACCTGAGACAACCCGCCTGCGCTGGCCGATTCACGCCGCACTCATTGTGCTGATACTGATTCTGCTTGGTGTGAACGTCGTCACGGCGAGCACCATCCTGAATTTGGACGTTGGAAAGGTGGATTGGCCGGTGCTCGCTTGGGCGTTTGGTAAGCAGAGCGTCGTGACCATCGCCCTAGTCGGCGCGTTGTTTTTCTATGTGCGATGGATGAACCGGTGGTTTGAACAACACGCCTCCGCCGAGTTCCTGCTGAAGCAATTTGAACTCGACATCAACCGCGCCAGCTGGGTCGTAGAGACTGCGATGGAGTGGCGAAGAGATCAGCACTCCGAAATTCCAGCTCCTCTGCTGGAAGGCGTAACTCGAAATCTCTTCACCTATGGCAACAGTTCCGCTCAGGACCAGAGTGCAGCCGATGATCTAGCCTCAGCGTTGGTTGGCAACGCCTCGGGGTTGAAGCTTAAGGTCGGCGATAATGAAATAAATTTCGACCGGAAGGGCTTAAGCGGCCTCGCAAAGACATAGAGGCGCCCATGACGACGTCACCTATAGCCCAGATCTTGCCAAGCGGAGGTCTCCTTGACCTCAAGATCGCTCTTTAGCGCAGGCGCAATATGATGAGCGTTCGCTCGTACATAGTCGACTAACCGCTCGCGCTCGCGCCGGCTCAACGGCGCGCGTCGAGCGCGCCTCACGAAGGTGGCGAACGCCTCTGCAAGGTCATTTAGACTGTCGGTCCTGTTGTTGTTCATTGGAGCATCACTCCCATGGCGCCGCTCGCGCGCTTTCTGCGCGCGTCATCAAAGGAAAGACTCTCTCTATCGACTCTATCAACACGAGTGGTGCCCCGCTGGCGCGCTGAAGGCGCGCCGCGCATTGAGTTAGATAGATTGGTTCTTGAGATTGGTTCTGTAGGAAGCGTGCTTCCGGTCTTGCTGCACAAAACTTCCGGTCTTGCGACACTAGACTTCCGGTCTTGTTTAGACTTTGACCGGAAGTTTGCTTCCGGTCTTCCATCTTTAAGACCGGAAGTGTCCTTCCGGTCTTGGAGCAAGCCTTGGTACAGCGCTGTCTTATCCCGACCGCGATGACACACGCGTAAATGCCCGCGTTCGACCAGACCCGCAACGTACTGCCTGATCATCCTGTCTGAGACGCCGAGCCGTTCAGCGAGAAGAGCTTGGGACGGATAGCAAGAGCGCGTCTTGTGGTTGAAGTGCTGGCTCAGCACCCAGGCGAGACGGAACTCCGGTGCTGTTGTCCGCGGATCGGTTTCGACTTGGTTATTCCAGGCGAAGATGAATTTCGTGAAGGTCAGCTTGTTGTGCGCGTCGAGCTCGGGCGAACCGTTGCGCGGAGCCGATGGAGAAGATATGTTGTCGGTCGTCACTTGGCACTCCTATGCCATGGAGATTGTGAGCGGGGGTAGTGCCCTGCTCTCTCAATTTCAGAAGCCCCGCTGATTGCCGTCGGCGGGGTTCTGTATTTGTGGGGTGAGGATCAGGCCCGATCAGCGCTGCTGACAGCTTGCCGTCGATCCCACTCCTCGAGATCGCCGAGACGCCAGTACCGATGGGACACGCGGCCACTAGCGTCGTGCACCAGCATGACAGGCTTCGGAAAATCGAGATGAGGCTTCAGCAGCCAACGATCGATCGTCCGCGACGTGACGTCGTACCTCTTGGTAAGGCCACGGATCTGGATCTTCTGTTCGGGATCGATATCAGAAACGCGCACAGACGTGCGCACAGCGCTATGCGTAGCAACCACGGTCACTCCGTCGCCCGCCACGCCTGACGTGACGGTCGTTCCGATGCGCGCTGTGGTCTCCTTGTTCCTACGATTCAGGCAGCGCTGTTTCAGATGCTGATTGGTGGTCGTGGTAGTCGAAGCGCGCTCGCCCTGCGAAAGCTCGCGCGCAAATCAGCGAGCCTTAAATTATTGCGTCACTGTCCGCCGTCAATAGCGGTCAAACAATAATTTTATCAAGGCCTTGGCAAGGGGGTCTCGGAGGCCTTGCCAAGAGGTTGCTCAACGATAGTCGCTATCAGATCGGCCAGCTTCGCAAAGGCTTCGCGCTTCTCCTTGACGTAAGCGTAGCGATCATAGGTACCCTCAACTCCGCCGATAACGTGACCCAGGCACAGCTCAGCATGATCACTTAGAACGCCTGCCCTACTCATGAGCGTCCGCGCTGTTCGGCGCAGATCGTGCAAGGTCCATCGCTCCAGCCTGACGTCTTCCCCAACTATCTGACGCAGTTGGGTCAGCATGAGGCAATCGAATGCGGCCTTGCGAGATCCCCACCCACGCAGCGGCGCCTGTCCGTCCAACGTAAAAACCAGATCCCCTTTGCCCACCTTCATCACCCTAGCGATGATTCCGATCGCAGCCTCCGACAGCGGGACCAGATGGTCCACCTTCGTTTTGTAGCGCGCCGCAGGGACCGTCCAGTCGCCTAGCTCCATTTCACTACGTCGGAGGCCAGCGGCCTCATTGCGCCGCGTGGCGGTCAGCAGCAGCAATTGGAGGTACTGCCCGAACAAGCCGGCCTCATTAGCAGCGCGCCACAGCGCGCGCAGCTCGATGTCTGACAGGACACGCTTGCGAGCGCGGTCTTTGGTTGAGGTCCGCGCCATTCCTCTCATGATTGGACTGACGAAATCGTCGGTACGGACCGCGTGCCAACTGAACAGCCGGCGCATTGTCGCCAGTGTGTAGTCCGACATCACCGGCCCCCTGCTCTGCTCGATGTCGTCGAGAAGCTTCACTACCTCTGAGCGCTTGATGCTCTCCATCGCGCGGTCACCGAGCACCGGGAAGACCAGCCTCTTAAGAACAGCCTCGCGCGTCCCGATCGTCCGCAAAGATTTGTGCTGAGCGAGGTACACCTTGGCGACACTGCGCAGCGTGTCATCAGCCGCGGCCTTCTTGCGTTCCGCCTTTTTGACCTCTGCGGGGTCGACGCGCTTCGCAACAGCGACGCGCGCCTCGTCAGCGAGATCGCGCGCGTCGCCAATCTTGATGACCTCTACGCCCGCGTCGGTGTAGGCCGTGCCGAGCGTAAGCTTGCGGCTCTTTCCGGCAAATCGGTATCGATACGCCCAGCTCTTGGCGCCGCTCGGGTGCACCTGCAGGTACAAACCGGCGCAGCCTGGGTCCGGAACCTCGTAACGTTCTGCCTTTGCTTCGAGGTTCTCGACTGCCTTGACAGTGAGACCGCGCGCCCTCGCCATCGTCGCCTCCTCTATTGGGGTAACGCAGGGGTAACATGAAAGTGCTGTCTGTCGATAGTGCGCGATGACCCCGGACAATGCATGACACTCAAACAAAATCAGGCATTTATGGACGTTTTTGACCGAGTGTTGTCCGGCGTTGTCGTCCATTGTCGGTGGCTTTTACATCATCAATCAGGACGTGCTCGGCTGAGGCAAATCCGAAGGCGGTCGACCTGTCCGACCGCCTTCGGAAGGCCAAAATGCGTCCCATTTTGGTGCAGATCGGGCCCCAACTCAGCCTTAATCGAACCCGCGTAATGTATCCGGCCGCGGCGGCAGTGGGACAGACTTGCCGGCCGCGTGGCGCTGGAGGATGGACCCTTGTCAGAGATCGACCCGACCGACCAAGCGCTGGCGACCATCGCCAGCATTTTCGAGCACCCCGAACAGACCCTTGTTGTCCGTGAAACCGAGATCATTCGCGAGACCGAGATGGTCGCCGTCGGTGAGCACTCGGCTGTTGAGGAACATCATGTCGTCGACGAGCATGACGAGCATCCGGTGGTCGAGGAGCAGCCGCTGGTGCCCGATCACACCGACGCCGACGGCTACAGCAAGGTCGGTCCCGGGCCGATGGTGGCGATCCGCCTGAAATGGACGGTCCATCGCGGCGACGACGGCCAATATTACGTGCACGAGACCATCGGGGAGCAGTCCGCTCCCGTGGTCAGCGGCCCGATGACCAGCGAGGCCGCCGTGCATTTCGTCGACGAACACGAGAGCGAAGCGCATCGGCGCTTCGAACTCTTGCGCAGCGAGATTTCCGGCCGCAGCTCGCTTGCCGATTACGAGCGCAAGGGCGAGGCGTAAGGCTATTTGCGCCAATCTCTCCGTACACCTCTCCCCGCTGGGGAGAGGTAAACACGACCCTACTTCCTTCCCAAAAAATCCTTCTTCACCAGCTCGACGCCCGCGTGTCGCAACAGGTCGTAGGCGGTCGTAACGTGAAAGAAGAATTGCGGGATGCTGTTGGTGAGCAGCAGCGTCCGCCCGGTAAAGGGCAGTTCGGTCCCGTTCTTAAGCTTGAAGAAGACCCTCAGCTCCGCCGCCGCATCGATGTCGGCGCGCGGCAGGCTTTCAATAAACTCGATTGAGGTTGCGATCCGCGCCTGAAGCCCGGCCATGTCGTGCTCAAGCGGCGGCAGCGCGACCGGCTCGCACTGCGCCAGCAAGGCCGGCGCGACGGTGGCATGGCGGCAGGCTTCACCAACCTGCTGCGCCAGATCGTACATGTTCGGCGCCATCCGCATGCCGAGCAGCACGGCCGGATTGAACTTGCGGGTCTCGGCATAGGCAGCGCCCTTGTCGAGCAGCACGGACAGGTTGCGCAGATAGGGTACGAAGAGGCCGACCGAGGCCTCGTACATCGAGATCGTCACGCCGGGATTTCCTTCAATTTCGTCTCGCCAGAAACTGGCATCTGGTCTAAATCCACGTCCACGAGTTGCACAATGACAGCTTGGGCATGGATGGGAAAGAGATGACTGTTCGAATATCGCTTCGAATATCTGTTCGAATCTTGGCGGCTTTGGCCGTGATGTTGCTGGCAAACCTTTCGGCGCATGCGCAGCAAGCATCGGCCTCGCGGCTCGACGAGATCATCAAGCGCGGCACGTTGCGCGTCGGCATGACCGGCGACTACAAGCCCTTCACCTATCTGGACAAGGCGACGCAGCAGTTCTCCGGCTTCGACGTCGACATGGCGGAGGCTTTGGGCAAGGCGCTCGGCGTCAAGGTCGAGTTCGTGCCGACAGCCTGGCCGAAGCTGATGAAGGATTTCGAGGCCGACCAGTTCGACATTGCGATGGGCGGCGTCTCCGTCACGCTCGATCGCCAGAAGAAGGGCTACTTCTCGATCCCGATCATGCGCGAGGGCAAGACGCCGATCGCGCGCTGCGCCGACGTCGGCAAATACCAGTCCATTGCCGACATCGACAAGAAGGGCACCCGGATCATCGTCAATCCCGGCGGGACCAACGAGCGTTTCGCGCGCGCCAACATCAAGGACGCCGATATCACGGTCTTCCCTGACAACACCGAGATCTTCCATGAGATCGCCAAGGGCAACGCCGACCTGATGATGACGGACGCCTCCGAGACCCGCTACCAGCAGAAGCAGAATTCAGGCGTGCTCTGCGCGGTGCATCCGGACAAGCCGTTCGACTTCTCGGAGAAGGCTTACTGGCTGCAGCGCGACATGGCGCTGAAAGCCTTCGTCGACCAGTGGCTGCACATCTCCATGGAGGACGGCAGCTACAAGAAGATCTACGCCGCCTGGTTCGACTAGCATGCGGCTGACGATCGCGTGGGCGACCGCACTCGCGCTGGCGGGAGCCGGCAGCGCATTCGGGCAGACGCCCTTCACGCCCGCGACGGGCCCCGCCTGCAAGGACCAATCCAGGGAAGGGTTCGGTCTGTGGACCTGCCCGGGGCCGGCCGGCTACGTCGTGCGCTTCGCCGACGAGGGCAACATCGTCTCGCTCACGATTGCGCCGAGGCGCGCGATCGAGAAGGTACAAGGACCGACGGCGCAATGGCGCGGTGCCGGCAAGGCTTTTGGCGACAAGATGCAGTGGATCATGCGCGCCGGCGTTCCCAAGGCCGCGGTGATCCGGACCTGGAGCCGGGTCGGTGACGACGAGCGTGAAGTCCAGGAGCTCTCGGTGTTCGCGATCAATGGCGACAAGGCCTGCCTCTTCGGCGCAGTCGAGATCCACACCGACAAGGCCAACGTGGTGGCCCTCGCCCGTGCCGAGGAGGCCGCCGATTCACGCTGCCCGGAAAAGTAGCTGGGCCACCCGTCCAACTCTCGACCGAGTTCGGCGTTATTGAACCCGGGACCCCCGGCAGACGACTCACACGGAGACAGTGATCTAGATCACTTTTCGCAGGTGAACCGGGGCGTAAGCGTCGGTGCGGGGACCAGCTTTTCGGGAGATGGAAATGAGGAAGCTGTTGGCCACGGCCGCATTCCTTTTGGCGAGCACCGCAGCGCAGGCGCAGTACACGTTCGAGTATGGCGGGCGCACCATCCGCATCGATCCGGACCGCGGCACGGTGCAGATCCCCGGCGTGTATGACAACACCGGCCAGGGCAAAGCCAAGAAAGCCAAGAAGAACGACACCAAGCAGGACCTGCAGGCACCGCAGCAGGCCAAGGTCGATCCGCAAACGCCGGCTGCTCCCGCGCCGGCCCCCGCTCCAGTTGCCGCGCCTCCGGCCGCGGAACAGGCTCCCGCGCCGCCCGCCCCGGCAGCCGCAGCACCACCGCCTGCCCCCCCGGCGGTTCCACCTGCGGCAGCAACCGCCAGCACAGCTCCGGCCGAAGACATGGTACCGCCGCCGCAACCGGCTCCGAGCGCAGCCCCGACGGTGGCCGCAGTGCCGCCTGTACCACCCCCGCCGCCGGCGCCGACCGTCGCCGCCGCGCCACCGGCACCGGTCCAGCAACCAGCCCCCGCGCCGGCTTCTCCTCCTGTTCAGGCCGCCGTCGCACCGCCAGCTCCCGCAGCCGCGCCCGCGCGCGATCTCAATTCGCCGCTCGGCGTCTGGCTCACCGAGGAGAAGGAAGGCAAGGTCCGCATCGAACAGTGCGGCAATAATCTGTGCGGCTATTCGGTCGACAGCAAGTCGAACCAGAATGGCGAGCAGGTCTTGATCAACATGAAGCCCGGGAAGGACCAGAAATGGTCAGGCCGCATCCTCGATCCCAACAGCGGCTCGACCTACGATTCGACCATCACGTTGCGGGGCACGGACCGCCTGCGCGTGCAAGGCTGCGCCTTTGGCGGCATGTTCTGCGGCGGCCAGACCTGGACGCGCGTGAACTAGCTCGCGTTCGACAATTTCGAGAAAGACTGGGGGCCCGTGATCCGGGCTCCCTTGCTTTGCGACGGATGTGCGTCAGCTCACAGAGGAGCTGGCGCGCGTGACAGTCCTCACATCGCGGATTCCGCGGCGGTGACACGATCCCGGCACGGTCAACCAAAAGGGGCGTGTCATGAACAGATTTCGCAAGGGTCTCTTCGCCAGCATTATCGCCATCGCCTTCCCGCTCGCGCAGGCGGATGCCGCGGGCCCAACCTTCGACGGGACATGGAATGTTCGCATCTCGTCGTCCAGTGAAACCTGCGGCAACGGCGCGACGGTCGCGATCGGCATCAACAACGGCCAGATCGCCTCGAGCAGCGCGGCGGTGACGGCGTCAGGCCGCGTCGCCGATGCCGGCAGCATCAACGTCACCTTGAGCACCGGCGTCAAGCACGCCGTCGGCTCCGGCCGGCTCAGCGGTGCCTCCGGCTCCGGCACATGGCGTGGCGCCATGTGCTCGGGCACGTGGACCGCGGAGCGGATGTAGGCGGCGCGCTCTAGCCCAGCGGCGCGCCGTATTCGGCGTCCGTCACCGGCTCGAGCCAGGTCGAATAGATGCCGTCGAGGGCTTCCTGCATGGCGATATGGCACATGCTGTTGCCTGGCGAGCCGCCGTGCCAATGCACTTCTCCTGGCGGGATCCAGACGGTGTCGCCGGGGCGGATTTCCTTGACAGGGCCCCCTTTGGTCTGGACGCGTCCGACGCCCGAAATCACGTAGAGCGTTTGGCCGAGCGGATGGTGATGCCAGTTGGTGCGGGCGCCGGGCTCGAACGAGACGCGCGAGACATTCAGCCGCGCCGGCGCAGGCGCCATGTTGATGGGGTCCTGCAACACGGTGCCGGTGAAGTGTTCCTTGGGCGCGCGGCGGGTCGGCCGCGCACCTGCGAGCGTGATGTCCATGGGGTCCTCGTTTCCTGTTACTTCTTGCTGGCGGCGTAGCGCGCCTTGGTCTCGGCGTTCATGGGATAGAGGCCCGGCAGCACCGCGCCGTTATTCACCTCGTTGACGATCCAGGCTTCCATCCGCTCCTGCTCGACGCCCTCGGCGAGAACGTGGTCGAGCATCGCTGCCGGAATCAGCACACAGCCGTCCTGATCGGCGACGACGATGTCGTTCGGGAATACGGCGACGCCGCCGCAGCCGATCGGCTCGCCCCAGCCGACAAAGGTGAGGCCTGCCACGGACGGCGGCGCGGCATAGCCGTCGCACCAGACCGGCAGATTGGTACCGAGCACGCCCTCGACGTCACGCACGACGCCGTCGGTGACGAGCGCGGTGACGCCGCGCTTGACCATGCGGGCGCAGAGGATGTCGCCGAAGATGCCGGCGTCGGTGATGCCCATGGCATCGACCACGGCGATGCAGCCCTCGGGCATCGCCTCGATCGCGGTGCGGGTCGAGATCGGCGACGACCAGGATTCCGGCGTCGCCAGATCCTCGCGCGCCGGCACGAAGCGCAGCGTGAAGGCAGGTCCCACCAGGCGCGGCAGGCCCGGGCGCAGTGGACGCGCGCCGCGCATCCACACATTGCGCAGGCCCTTCTTCAGCAGGACCGTGGTGATGGTGGCGGTGGTGATGCCGGCGAGGGTCTTGCGGGCTTCGGGGGACAGCGACATGGACGAGAACGAGCTCCAAGGTGCAGGAAAGAACGCGCGCATCTTGCGAGCCGGGGGCTTCCCGTCAAGGGCCAAAGCCCTGACAAGAATGCGGCCCAGCCGGGCTGGTTATGCGACACGATAACAACGCTTTATCGCCACACCCGGCATTAATTTATTGGACTTGCGGGCGCATTTACGCGAAGCAGGGTTGAGGCGGAGCTCAGGGTCGAGCCCGCGCATTTTCTCAAGGCCCGAATTCGACAGCTCATGGCCGCGACGCTTCCCCCGCCCCGCCTTCTGCCCAGTGGCGACAGCGCCGTCACGGTCGAGTTCAGCCGCACCATCGACGACGCCGCCAATGAGCGCGTGCTCGCGCTCGACAAGGCGCTCGCAGCTCACCCCATCGAGGGCATCTCCGAGACGATCCCGACCTATCGCTCGCTGCTGGTGCATTACGACCCCGGCAAGATCGGCTTTGACGCGCTCGGCGGAAAGCTGCTTGCGATCGCCAGCCGACCGCTGCCGCCGACCACCAAGGCGCGGCGCTGGCGCATTCCCGTCGCCTATGGCGGCGAGCACGGCATCGATCTCGAGGATGTCGCAACGGCACTGAACACCACGCCCGACGACATCGTCGCCCGCCACGCCGGCGGCGATTATCGCGTCGCCATGATCGGTTTCACGCCGGGCTGGTCCTATCTCAGCGGCCTCGACAAATCGCTGCATATGTCGCGGCGAGAGAGCCCGCGGCTGTTCACGCCGGCCGGCACGATCTCGATCGGCGGCATTCAAGCGGGCATCCAGTGCCTGGCCGCGCCGAGCGGCTGGCACCTGCTCGGCCGCACGCCGGTCAGGACCTATCAGCTCCACCGCAATCCGACCTTCCTCACCGAGCCCGGCGATCGCGTGACGTTTTTTGCGATCGACCACAAGACGTTCGAGGAGCTGGACCGCGCCGCGGAAGCCGGCGAGATCATCGCCGAGCGGGTCGACGCATGAGCCGGCTCATCGTCGCCAGCATCGGTCCCGCAAGCTCCGTCCAGGACGGCGGCCGCTTCGGCGCACAGCGCTATGGCCTCACTGTCAGCGGCGCGATGGATCGGCTGGCGCTGGCCGCGGCGAATACGCTCGTTGGCAACGCGCCGTTCGCAGCCGCCGTCGAGATCGGCCCGTTCGGCGCCACCTTCACGGCCCGTGACGGCGCGGTGCGCATCGCCATATCAGGCGCACCGCGCAATGCCGACATCGCCGGCAAACCGGTGGCGATGGACACGTCCGTCACACTGAAGGACAGCGAGACGTTGACGCTGGGCTTTGCCCGCGGCGGCGCGTTCACCTATCTCGCGATCGAAGGCGCCATCAAGGGCGAAGAGGTGTTCGGCAGCCTCGCGGTCAACGCCCGCGCCGGGCTCGGCAGCCCCTACCCGCGGCCGCTGCAGGCCGGTGACGAATTCGCGGTCGATGCCGCGAGCGGCGCGCCGGAGCTGCGGATCGAATTGCCGAAGCCGATGAGCGGCCCGATCCGCGTCGTGCTGGGTCCGCAGGATGACGAGTTCGACGACGCCAACAAGGCGCTGTTCCTGGATAGCGAGTGGAAGATCTCGGCGACCTCGGACCGCATGGGCTACCGCCTCGAAGGCCCCGCCATAAAACATCTGCATGGCCATAACATCGTCTCGGACGGCACCGTCAACGGCAGCATCCAGGTGCCCGGCAACGGCGCGCCGATCGCGCTGATGATGGACCGCGGCACCTCAGGCGGCTATCCGAAGATTGCGACCGTGATCACGGCGGATGTCGGCCGCCTGGCGCAGACCTCGGCGGGCACGGCGTTCCGCTTCAAGGCGGTCAGCATGGCCGAGGCGCAGGACGAGGCGCGCAAGTTTCAGCAGCTGATCCGCACCCTGCCCGATCGCCTGCGCTCGTCCGACACGGTCGAGCTCAACATCGAAGCACTCAGCGATGCCAATGTTGCGGGCTATGCGGTGAGTGCCATGGATGCCGGGACCTGGCAGGTCGTGGCGGAGCCGTAAGCGACAACAAGGCCAAAGGCGGAGAGCAACCATGAAGACGATCGATCTCAATTGCGACCTCGGCGAAGGTTTTGGCGCGTGGGAGATGGGCAACGACGCCGCCATGATCGAGCTCGCAAGCTCGGTCAATGTCGCCTGCGGCTTCCATGCCGGTGACCCCGACATCATGCGGCGGACGGTGGAGCTGGCGAAGGCGCGCGGCGTCTCGGTCGGCGCGCATCCTGGCTATCGCGACCTGCACGGCTTCGGCCGGCATCCGATCGCGGGCCTCAAGGCCTCCGAGATCGAGAACCTCGTCGCCTACCAGATCGGTGCGCTGCAGGCGATCGCGACTGCCGCCGGCCACAAGGTCACGCATGTGAAGGCGCATGGGGCGCTCTCCAATGTCGCCTGCGAGGACGACATGACGGCGAAGGCGATCGCCGCCGGCATCAAGGCGGTCGATCCCAGCCTGATCTTCGTCGTGCTCGCCAATTCGAAACTGGTGAAGGCCGGCGAAGCGGCCAACCTGCCGATGGTGCACGAGGTGTTTGCCGACCGTGCCTATGAGGACGACGGCAACCTCGTCTCGCGCAAGAAGCCGGGCGCGGTGCTGCACGATGCGAAGGCGATCGCGGAGCGCGTGGTGCGCATGGTGCAGGATGGCGCGGTGGTGTCGGTCACAGGCAAGGTGATCAAGATGCGCACGGACACGGTGTGCATCCACGGCGATACGCATGGCGCGGTCGAGATCGCGCGGACATTGCGCCAAGCGTTGAAGGATGCCGGCATCGAGGTTGCGCCGTTCAAGCGCGCGTCTTGATCAGAACGGGTGCGCCGAGAGCGTGCCGAAGAGAAGCACCGCGATGAGCGCGCACGCGCCGTAGATGCCGATGTGGCGCGCGCTCGCCTTTGTCCTGCGCGAGACCGATCGCGCATAGAGATGAAGCCTGGCTTCCGCCGACAATTCCCGGATGGTCGATTTCCAGCGCACCATCCGTCCAGTATGAACGATTCACCACGACGGCCGTAAGACAGTCGTGCAAATAGCGATAGACCTGTTTCTCTGGCTCACTTTGCAGGCGAAAATTCTCGGAACCCGCGGGTTCCAGGAATCCTATTCGTTAGAGTCCGAGCCAAATGGAACCGGTTCCGGTGCCACCCAGACCAAACCCTCGAAAACAACCCCATGCACAGTAGAACGCCGCCGCCGGAGCGATTGCGCGGCGGCGGCGATTCACGCTGTTCTTGTCGCGCCTTAGTACACGTCAGCCTGGAAACGGCCCTTCTTCTTGAGATCGGCGACAAAGCTGACGGCCTCATCTGTCGAGCGCGCACCGAACTGGGCGACGATGTCGACCAGCGCGCGCTCGACATCCTTGGCCATGCGCTTGGCATCGCCGCAGATGTAGAGATGCGCGCCCTCGGCGAGCCACGTCCACAGCTCGCGGCCGACCTCGCGCATGCGGTCCTGCACATAAAACTTGTTCTCGCCGTCGCGCGACCAGGCCAGCGACAGGCGCGTCAGCAGACCGGAGGTCTTCATTGCGTTGAGCTCGTCCTGATAGAAGAAATCGCAATCGCTGCGTTGATGGCCGAAGAACAGCCAGTTCTTGCCCGGCGCGCCGGTCGCCTTGCGGTCGAGCAGGAAAGCACGGAACGGCGCAATGCCGGTGCCGGGACCGATCATGATGATCGGCGTCTTCGGATCCTGCGGCAGACCGAAGCCGTGGGCCTTCTGCACATAAACCTTGAGCTTGTCGCCCTCGGCGATGCGCTCGCCGAGGAAGGTCGAGGCGACGCCGAGGCGTTTGCGCTTGCCGACGACGTAGCGCACGGAATCGACCGTCAGCGACAGTTTTCCGGGCGTCGCATTGTGCGAGGACGAGATCGAATAGAGCCGCGGCTGCAGCGACTCCAGCGCCTCGACAAATGCTTCCGGATGCGGCCGCGTGCCGGAGAATTTCTGGAGCCCCGCCATCACGTCGAGCGTGGCGGCATCGCCATCGGGATCCTCGCCCTGCGCCAGCGCCCTTGCCTTCTCGCGCTGCGCCCCGCCGGTGATGAAGGAGATCAGCTCGAACAGCGTGTCGGGCGCCGGCGACAGCGAGACGTCGTTGATCAATGCTTCACGCAAGGTCTTGCCGTTGACCTCTGTGGTGTGCGATGCGCCGAGCAGCGCGATGATCTGGTCGACGAGGCCGACATCGTTGCGCGGGAAGACACCAAAGCTGTCGCCGACCACGTAGTCGAGCTTGCTCTCGGCGAGATCGAACTCGACGTGATAGGTCTCCTTCTCCGACTTGCCCTTGTTGAGCAGGCGGCGCGACAGGAAGGTCGCGGTCACGGGATTGTCGCGTGAGCGGCCCGGCTCGGCGATGGTCACGGTCACGGCCGGCGCGGCCGCGTCCGGTTTGACGGCGGCCGCCTTGTCAGCCGCCTTGGCCGCCGGCGCCTTGTCCAGCTCCTCGTAGAGCGATTTCAGCATCCGCGCGGTTTCCTTGCCGCCGGGGACGCAGAGATTGAGCCGCGCTTCGCTGCGGCTCGCAATCGCCTCCGAATAATCGTGGCAATTGTAGCCGCACTGGCCGCAATCCTGCTGCGCCATCGCCGCCATCATCTTGCGGCGGACGGGGCGACTTTCCGCAAGCTTCATGCGATCGGCGATCGGCATGGTCTGGTCATGCCAGGGCGCTTCGCCGTCATCGCCATCGCCACTTGGCATGACAGCGGCGCCCTGCTCCACGGACAGCGGCGTCGCCACGTCAGGCGATAGCAGACCGGCAAAGAAGCCGTTCAGCCAGGAACGCTGCGCGTCGGAGAACGGCGCGCTGGCGGGAATGATATCGAGCTTCGGCGGAGGCGTGATCTGGTTCATGCGGACACCTGTGCATCGGCAAGCTTGCGCAGCGTTTCGCCGTCGTGGCGGCGCGCAAAGGCCAGGAAGGTTTCGTCGGGCGAGGAACGGTGAGCGAGATAGGCCTTGAGCAGCGCCTCGACCGTCTTCGGCGCGTCCTCGGCCTTGAGGTCGTGATAGACCTCCTGCCCGACGTCAGCGTCAGGGCCGAACCCGCCGCCGGTGAAGAGGTGATAGCCCTCGACCGTGTCCTCTTCGCCAACAGGCACGCGTGCGCCGATCAGCCCGATGTCGCTGATGTAGTGCTGCGCGCAGGAATGGTGGCAACCGGTGACGTGGATGTTGACAGGCTTGTCCATGGCGACACGCGGCTCGCACCAGGCGCCGATCTCGGCCGCATTGCGCTTGGTGTTCGAAGCGGCAAAGCGGCAGCCGGCATTGCCGGTGCAGGCGACCAGTCCGGCGCGGATATGGGAGGCCTCGACCGCGAGCCCGATGTCCTTGATCGCGGCAACCGCAAGCGCAACGTGCTCGTCACGCACGCCTGATATCAGCAGGTTCTGCCAGACCGTCAGCCGAATCTCGCCATCGCCGAGATCGCGCGCGACCCTGGCGAGGCCCCGCATCTGCTCGCAGCTCATCTTGCCGAGAGTGAGCGACACGCCGATCCAGTTCAGGCCGTCCTGCTTCTGCCTGTGAATGCCGATATGGGCCATGCGGTCCGCCGCGGGCCGCGCGGCAAACGCTTCTTCCGGCACCCGCGTGAACGGGGTCTTCAGCCGCTCCTCGACGAGCTTGAGGAAGCCGTCATGGCCCATCGCGTCGAGCACGTATTTCAGCCGCGCCCTGTTGCGGTTGGTGCGATCGCCATGCTCGATGAAGACGCGCACGATGGCATCCGCAACTGATGTCGCCTGCTCGGGCTTGACGATGATGCCGGAGTATTTTGCAAAATCCTTGTGGCCGGTGATGCCGCCGAGGCCGAGGCGGAACCAGACCCCGGGCTCGACTCCGAACCCGTCCTTCACCTCATAGGCCGTGAAGGCGATGTCATTGGTCTCCTCCAGCACCGCGATTCTGCCGGCACCATCGAAGGCGACGTTGAACTTGCGCGGCAGGCCGTAAAGCGAGCGGTCGTTGAGGATGTGGTAGTGCCATTCGCGCGCGAACGGGCGCGTGTCGATCAGCTCCTGCGGATCGATGCCGGCGGTCGGCGTCCCCGTGACGTTGCGGATGTTGTCGGCGCCGGAGCCGCGCGAGCACAGGCCGAGCTCCTGGATGCCCTCGATCAGCAGGAGCGCGTTCTTCGGCGGGAGCTCGCGAAGCTGGAGGTTGGCCCGCGTGGTGACGTGGCTGTAGGGCCCACACAGGTCGTCAGCGAGATCGGCAAGACCTGTGAGCTGCCAATGCTTCATGATGCCGTTCGGGATGCGCAGGCGGCACATGTAGGAGTCCTGCGTCGGCGCGACGTAGAAGATGCCGTAATAGCGCCAGCGGAAATTGTCCGCCGGGCTCGGCGGGGCGTTGTCGAGCGCCTGCTGGCGCAGCCGCGGATAGGCATCGAAGGGATGCTCGTCGCGCTTGAACTTCTCCTGGTCGGCGAGCTTCTTGCCTGCGGCGATGACCTTGTCCTGCGCCTTGATATGCGCGGCATCAGGACCAACAGGCTCGGCATTCGCCTTGCCGCCGCCAAAACCACGACCAACCTTGCTGATCTGGAGACCGGTCGTGAAGCCTTCGAGATAGCGTTTCTGTTCGTCGGTGAAGTCGACTGCGAGCGTTTCGATTTTCATGGTCGGTAACGAAGCTCCTGCGGCCACCAGCGGCGGCATCGACGGAATTGAGAATGACCCGCGAGGAACTCAGCTGGCTCGAAGCCTGCTTCGTTACTCCACGGTCCAATCAGCTTCGTTGCTGTGGGACTTGGCTCAGCAGGCATCTGCGACAAGCTGGCCGCACTGCACCATACAAGTTGCGTGCCAGCCGCCTTGAAATTGAAAGATACGCGATTTCAATAAGTTATTGAATGTCGGGGAACTTGCGGGGGGCCGCCCTTCACGAAATTCGAGCAGCCGGCTCAAAATTTAGCCGATGATCCCGAGTGCCTTAAACGGGTGCAGAGTCGGAATCAGGCCTTCCAGCGGCCAACCTCGAAGGCTTCGAGGTGCCCCCTGATGTTCTCGGGGTCGAAGGCCGGGCCGACAAACGCGCCGAACGGCGCGGGCGCTTCGGTGGGCTGCCGATGGCCAAGGGCGGCGTCGTAGAGATCGGGCCTGAACACGGCCATGGCCGTCTTGACGCCGTCAGCCGTCAGCTCCGTCTGCCCCCAGCGCACCATCTGCGCGTAGAGCCAGGCGGCCTGGACCGGGTCCGGCCGCCCTGCCCCTTCACGTCCGACCAGGAGATAACGGTCGCTCTCGCGCATGGTGCCATCCGGCGAGATCTTCAGTCGCCCATCGAGTGTGCGCTGGATGACTTCGGCATCGACGCCGATCCGCTCCGGCTGCGCCAGGATCTGCGCGGCCTCGGTCCGGTTGTCCGGATGCTCGATGAACTCGGCGGCTTTCACGGCCGCGCGCACCAGCGCTGCAACCACATCCGGATTCTTGTCCGCCCAGTTTTGACGCACGGCCAAAACCTTCTCGGCCGCGCGCGCAAGAAAGTCGGAGACAAAATGCAGGATGTGGCCGATGCCGAGATCGACGGCGACGGAGTTCCAGGGCGCCCCGACGCAGAAGGCATCGACATGGCCGCTCTTGAGGCTGTCGACCATGAAAGGCGGCGGCAGCACGACCAGGCGGACGTCCTCGTCGGGGTCAACGCCGGCCGCCGCCATCCAGAACCGCAGCTGGTAATTGTGGGTCGAGAACGGAAAGGTCATGCCGAACGTCAATGGTTCGGCGCCAGCCTTGCGGCGCTTTGCCACCACCTTCGCCAGCGCCTTTGCTGTGGCCATCGGATCGAAGCGGTCGCCGCCGATCTCCTCCATCAGCGCGGCGTGCAGCGCCGGCGAGACCGTGATCGCATTGCCATTGATGCCGAGATTGAACGGCGCCGCGATCGGCACCTTGACGTGACCGAGCCCGAGCGAGGACGCGATCGCGACCGGCGCGAGCAGATGCGCGGCATCGAACAGGCCGATATTGAGCTTGTCGCGGACGTTCGACCACGACACCTCGCGCACCAGCTCGACCTCCAGCCCTTCGGCCGCGGCAAATCCCTTGTCGACGGCGACGATCAGTGCGGCGGCATCGACCAGCGGAATGAACCCGATGCGAAGGGGTGCGGTCATTTCAGCATCTCCGACGCGGTGATGATCGACTGCGCGATCTCGCCGATTTTCTTCTTCTCGCGCATGGCAGTGGAGCGCAGCAGCACATAGGCCTCGTCCTCGGTAAGGCCCTTGACCTTCATCAGGATGCCCTTGGCCTTCTCGATGACCTTGCGGTCCTCGAGCTGCGACTTGGTCCGCTCCAGCTCCTCCTGGAGTTTTGCGAAGGCGTTGAAGCGGGACACGCAGAGGTCGAGGATCGGCTTGATCCGCTCCTTCTTCAGCCCGTCGACGATATAGGCGGACACCCCCGCCTCCACGGACGCCTGGATCGAGGCGGAGTCGCTCTGGTCGACGAACATGGCGATGGGCCGCTTCACGGCACGGCTGACCTGGAACATCGCCTCCAGCACGTCGCGGCTGGGGTTTTCCAGATCGATCACGATGATATCGGGGTCCACCGCATAAATACGGGCGAGCAGGCTCTGCATCTCGCCGATATGGACCACTTGCGTGAAGCCGGCCTCCCGCAAGCCCTCCTCGAGGATCGCGGCCCTGACCGGGCTTTCGTCGACGATCACGATCTTGGGCGACTGTTCGGCGCTCATGGCTCACTCATGGCAGGTGATTCATCCATAGCACGCCGGAGGGCCATGCAAAGGGTTGTAATTATGGGCAATTGGGACTAGCTCAGGCCGGTCAATCAGGCAGATCAGACATGGATCAGACGGCTGCGCCCAAGGTCAGCCTCGTATCGCTCGGGTGCGCCTGAAACATCGAACCTAAGCTTTTGGAGCCTCTCACTCGCAAAGAAAAAAGCCGCCCGAAGGCGGCTGTCATCTGGACTTTCAACTCGTCAATTGGGGCACGTACTCGTTAAGCCGAGATGCCGCGGATGCGAAGCGGTACTCATGTGCCCGATCCGAGTCTTGCCGGTCGAGTCTTGCCGGTCGTGTCCTTGCCGGTCGTGGCTCGTGCCCCAGAGTAGCAGCTCGGTCTCGCACGCTCCTCAGTAGGGATGCCGGTCCTTCTTATCCATCCAGGCCTTGTATGCCTTCAGACCGGTTTCCCGCTCGAAGTTTTCCGCCACTTCGATCCGGCGTTGCGGCCACGGCTTGGCGAAATCCTCATACTGGAAGGCATCGTCGAATCCGATCGTACTCGTGTCCTTCAGGCTGGCGGCGAAATAGACGCGGTCGATGCGCGACCAATAGATCGCGCTCATGCACATCGGGCATGGCGCGCCGTTGATGTAGATCTCGCACCCTTTCAACATGCGCGCGATGCTCCACCGGATCGGGCGAATCCGCTTCACGCGAAATCATCTCGAGAATCGTGCCGCTCCATAATCGGCGCCGAGCAGCGCCTTTGGGCTGAGACGTGCGGACGCGTCCATGATTGCCGTGACTTCAGCATGAAAGACTGGAATGCCGGTGAGCAGCACGCGGTTCTGCCCACGCCCGATAATCTCTCCATCCTTGACGATCACGGCACCGAATGGACCGCCCCACCTTTTCTCCACCGACGGTGGCAAGCCGGGTCGCCTCCTCCGGCAGCGGTGAGAAACGTGCGGCGGTCCGGGCTGGATAGCTCCTCGCAAACAAACTTTCGGATGTAGCAGGCGGGCTCCAAACGCCAGGCTGCACCGCACCGACCGTTCGACCCGATGATCATCCGGCTACTCGCGGAAGCTTGCGATCAGTAATGCGAACTCGACCATGCTGAGAGCGGCAAAGAACGAATGCGCGCGCCGGCAGGTCTGCGGATCGTGCCAACGCCACCGGCGCATATGGCCGTAGACCGCAACCGCATCGATGGCGGCGAAGAGCGAGACCGCCGCCACGCCCCACAGCAACCGCAGCGGCGTCGCCTGCATCAACGCGACATAGAGCAGGCCACGGGCACCGACATGCCCGATGAGGGCGAACAACCGCTCGATCGGAACAGCGAACCGCACACACCAAGATACGGTCGCGCCGTCGACCCACGCGCGCAACACATCCTCATCGACCTGGGGTGAAATAACGCCGAGCACGAGAACGTAGGCGGCCTCGCCGGATCCGGCTCCAACCCCGAATCCCAGCACCTCAATCAGCGTAGCTCCCGGCAAGGTGACCAAATAGGCAGCCGCCGCAGCCAGCTCGACGACTGCCGACACCAAGCCCTGTATCAACGCGATCGCGATGGGCGATCCGTTTTGCCATGGACTCCATCGCCGCGCGCCTCGCACGACGAAGCGTTTTAGCATGACGGAGCCGAACCAGATCACCGCCCCGGCCAGCACCGAGACCGTGGACGCACCGGCCGAGATCGCAAGCCACGGCGGCGCAACCACAATCGTCACCAGCGCCGCCAGCGAACTCAGGCTCCAGCTTCGTGGGATATCGTCGGCGATCGCCATGCGAGCCGTCGTCGCGCCCCCTGTGCCGTCAGGGGTTCTCCTCGCTCGCGGCCTTCGATGCTACCACCGCGCTGCTGACCACGACTTGCACCGCCGGCCGTGTTCCCTTGGTAAGCACGCTCACGACCGGACGCACAAACGCCGCCACGTTGGCATCGACATTGGCGGTCTTGGCTTCACCGGCCTTGATCGCACCGAGTTGCTTCTGATCGAGCTGGTAGCCGGCGTCGCGCAACGCCTTCTCGGGGTCCTGCTCGAGCGCTTTGGCAAAGCCGGGATCAGTAAAGACCTTCCCCAGCAATTCGGCAAATTCCTTGTCTCCCGCACTGCTCGTCTGGGCCATGGGATCCTCCTGTTGTGGCCTCACGCAAGTTCTGATTTGACCCGTCCCTATCAGCCCGTCGCGGCCGATCTCAATTGGACATGTGCCGCAACGGCCTTTCCATCGAGACTGCACTTTGCGCCACGGGATCGAACCGCCGCATCGCGTGCTTCTTCTCCGGCAGCGCGACCTCGCGCAGGCTGGCCAGTCCATCCGGCCGGCGCGTCATCACTTCCTGCGGATAATACAGCCCGATCGGTTCGGGATGCCCGTATTCGACCATGCGGCGATCGGGATATTGTAGCTTCGACAACCGCTGCAAGGCGCTGACCGTGTCGGAAATCTCCCAGACTTCCTGAGGCGAAAGTTTCACGCCCGTCCGGAACAGATAGAGATTCCGAAAGAAGCCGTAGTCATTGTACATCGACTCGTTGACGAGTCCCGCCTCGCGATCGGCCTCCCACAGCCGTGAGCCCGGAATCTGGCAGTACCATTGCAGCAGAATGCGGACGCCGTAGGCGGCGAACAGATGCGCCGCGAACTGGCAGGTCTTGCGAACCTCGTGGACGGTTTCCCATGGCAGGCCCAGCACGAAGGAGAAATCCGCGTAGCCGGCCAAGCCTTCGGCGTGCAGCCGCGCCGCGGCATCTTCCAGGATCTTTGTTGTCGTGCCCTTGCCGATCTTGAGAAGTCCCTCGTCATAACCGCATTCCGCTCCCACCAGGAACTGTCCGGTGAACTCGGCGATCGAGGGAATCAGCCCATCATAGAGCAGGTCGGTGGCTCGCGAATCGTAAATCAGCTCCGCCTTCATGCAGCGACGGCGCATGATGTCGGTGATTTCAATTGTCCGTTTCGGATTCATCGAGAACTCGTCGTCGATCACATGGATCATGCCGAGTTGCGTTCGCCCGACCTGGGACAGCATCTGCGCCAGACGGTCGACGAAGCGATCGGCGGGCATGCCGCGCCAAGTCTTTCGATAGGACGTGCTGCAGAACGAACAGTCGAATGCGCAGCCGCGCGACGATTCGATCGACAACCCCTTGTAGAGCTTCATTGGCAGTTGGCTGAAGTCCGGAACCGGGAATTCCGCCAGCTCATATTTGCTGATCTTAGCCGAGATGGGATTGCGGCAGACCCGGCCCTCGCTATCGCGCCAGGACAGGTTCGGGACGCCTTCGACGCCGCCGCCGCGTTCCAGCGCCGCGCACAGCTCCACGATTGCCACCTCGCCCTCGCCGCGAACAATGTAGTCAACCGGAAACGAGCTCAGGATGTAAAAGTCAAACATCGTAGGGTGAATGCCGCCGAGCACGATCGGGACATCCGGACGGTGTTCGCGAACCTGCTTGATCACGGCAACCGCCGTCGGCCACGACATTGAAGTGGCCGCGATGCCGACCAGACCGCAATCCTCCAGTTGCTGCGAATAGCGGTCGATGCGGTGCGAACCGTCGGCAATCAAGTCAGCGACAATAGCCTCGTGCTGCGCATGCTGGAGCACGGCCTGCAACAGAAAAATCCCGTAGGGAGGACATTCGCGGACCGCGTCCATCGCTATCGACACGGGACGATCCCAGAACAGATCATCCATAATGGGCGGCGCGATCAACAGGACTTTCATCGAAAATCCCCCATTCAATCTAAACAGCATAGGCGAGTTCTGGACTTTTTACAATCGATAATTGAATACGCCTGCAGAGCCCTCTTTCAAGTTTTGCTGAAGGGGGAGGAGCGGTGGCGCCGGTCGCTGCCACGGAATGAAATGCGCGGGAGGGGGCGGAAGTCGCATGGACAGGGCCGCGACCACGCAGGATCGGGTTCCCGTATGTCTTTGCGACATAGCCGGCCGGGCCGGCACTCGCTTTCATGTCGGCCGCTTTGGTCCCACATCTCGGCGCTCGGGTTGGTGATCAAGCGGGGAACCCAAGGCTGCGAGCGCGTAATCGATGCCCTCCCCGCGAGCGCAAAGCCGTGCGCGACCAACGTTGCCGCCCGCTGCTCAATGAGATTCACGCCTTCCTGCGCAGGTACCGCGCCAAGCTCTCCGGCGACAGTGAGACTGCCAAGCGATCGACCGCTGCCTCAAGCGCTGCGCTGTGTTCACGCGGTTCATCGACAATGACTGGCTGCGCATGAGACTGGCTGCGCACGACCAACAATGCCGCCGAACGCGAGTCGCACACTTTGAGCGTCGGCCGGAAGAACGGGACTTTCGCCAGCTCCGACAATGGCGGCCGCCACGCCTTTGGTCAGATACATCCTAACCGTGTAACCGACAGCTACTAGGATCGCGCAACTCTAACTTGTCATTATCAATCCGCCCATAAGCTCCTGCGTTGCGGTTGATTTTTTCCATCGGATCAATTAGTTGGATCGCATATCCGAACAATTCAGATGCAGGTTCCAGGCGATTACATGGAAAGAGCGCCGCGCATATCATTCACGTCACTAGGTTGCCCCAAGGCATTGGTGGATTCCGAGCGCATCATCACGCGCCTGCGCGCCGAGGGCTACGAACTCGCCCGCAAGCATGACGGAGCCGATATCGTCATCGTCAACACCTGCGGCTTCCTCGACAGCGCCAAGCAGGAATCGCTCTCGGCGATCGGCGAGGCCATGGCCGAGAACGGCAAGGTGATCGTCACGGGCTGCATGGGCGCGGAACCGGAAGCGATCGAGCAGGCCTATCCCGGTGTGCTCTCGATCACGGGTCCGCAGCAATATGAGAGCGTGCTCGATGCCGTGCACCGCGCGCTGCCGCCGGCCCACAATCCGCATCTCGATTTGGTGCCGCCGCAGGGCATCAAGCTGACGCCGCGCCACTACGCTTACTTGAAGATCTCCGAGGGCTGCAACAACCGCTGCACCTTCTGCATCATCCCGAAGCTGCGCGGCGACCTGGTCTCGCGTCCGGCCAATGACGTGCTGCGCGAGGCCGAGCGCCTCGTCGGCGCCGGCGTCAAGGAGCTGCTGGTGATCTCGCAGGACACCTCGGCCTACGGCGTCGATCTCAAATATGCCGAGAGCCCGTGGAAGGACCGCCAGGTCCGCGCCAAGTTCCTCGATCTCGCCCGCGAGCTCGGCGAGTTAGGTGCCTGGGTCCGCCTGCAATATGTCTACCCCTACCCGCATGTCGACGAGGTCATCACGCTGATGAACGAGGGCAAGGTGCTGCCCTATCTCGACATCCCGTTCCAACATGCGAGCCCCGAAGTGCTGAAGGCGATGAAGCGCCCGGCCGCGCAGGACAAGACGCTGGCGCGCATCAAGCGCTGGCGCGAGGAATGCCCTGATCTGGCGCTGCGCTCGACCTTCATCGTCGGTTTCCCCGGCGAGACCGATGCCGACTTCGCCTATCTGCTCGACTGGCTCGATGAAGCCGAGATCGACCGCCTCGGCTGCTTCAAATACGAGCCGGTTGCCGGTGCGACCTCGAACGCGATCGCCAATCCCGTGCCCGAAGAGGTCAAGCAGGAGCGCTACAACGCCCTGATGGCGCGGCAGCAGAAGATCTCGGCGCGCCGGCTCAAGCGCAAGGTCGGCACGCGCCAGCAGATCATTATCGACGAGGTCGGGCCGACGGTCGCGAAGGGCCGCTCCAAGGCGGATGCGCCTGAGATCGACGGCGCGGTGTATCTGTCGAGCCGCCGCCCCTTGCGCGTCGGCGAGATCGTCACCGCGAAGATCGAACGCGCGGACGCATACGATCTGCACGGAAGCGTCGCGGGGTTCTGAGGGACTCCGTCACCACGCCTCCCGTCATTGCGAGCCACCGGGTTCGCGCGAAGCGCGGCCCGATGACAGGCTCCGCGAAGCAATCCAGAGTTTCTCCGCAGCGGCAGCCTGGATTGCTTCGCTACGCTCGCAATGACGATGTGGAGGCAGTCAGGCTTCCAGCAGCCATTTCGGCACCCAGCGCTCCGGGCGCGGGGCGCGGGCGAGATCGGCCTTGGCCTCAGCGAGCAGCGCCGGTTCACCGCCGATGGTTGGCCGCAAATCGTATTCGAAATTCGGCATGACGCGACCGTCGGCATAGAGGCCGAATTTCATCGCGTACCACAGGCCAAGCTCGGGCTGGGCGCGGCGCATCTCCTCGCGCAGATCGCGTAGCAGGGATTCGATCGAGGCAGCTTCCTCGAAGGGCTGCGGCCCGCGCGACAGCACGCGCGCCTCGTATTGCCGGCCAACGATCGCGACCTCAAAGTGTGTCTTGTCCCAGGCGTTCTTGCCCTCGGGCAGATGCGCGGCGAGCCGCCAGCCGAGCTCGGCCATCAGGCGATGATTGGTCCAATATTCCTCCCGGTCCCGGCTCCACTTCTCGACGAAGCCACGGAAGTCGGGCAGCTCCGATGACGGATCCTCGGACGGCAGTTTCTCGCCCACCGGCCGTCCGGCAAGCCATTGCGCCAGCTCGACCGTCTGACATTCGACGTCCTCATCCGGGAGCAGGTCACTCCAGGCGGTATCGAATTGCTGCGACGTCAACTTTCCGAGCAGCGCGTCGAGCGACAGCGCGAGCAACTCGTAATCGCCCTCAGAGCCCAGCCCCACGATGGGGGGATCGTCACGGTCCAGGCCAGCGCCATACCAGCCGCCGACGGCTGAGCCGTCAGGCAGGCGCATGAACAGCGCGAAGCGGTCGCGCAAAGGACTGCCATCGAAGATCGGGGCATGATCGGAGAATTGGCCTTGCAGTGAGAAGCAGCCGACGCTGCCCCAGGGGCGACCGTTCAGCCAGCCGGCAAAATCCAGCAGCAGAGGCGGCGCCTCGATGCCCGGCGGGAATGCGCCGCGAATGCTGTCGAGGTCGATCGGGTAAGGCGTGTCGGACAAGGCTGAAAACTATCTTGGTGGTCCCGTCCCCTTTGGTCTGCCCCGGCCCAAGTCCGGTTCGAACCGATTCGTATCCCGAGATCACAAACGCGCTAGAGGCTCATAGGTTTCTGCGCAGCAATCAGATGACATGCAATCACAAGATCGATATCCGGCCAGCGCTGTGCGCACTGGCAACCGCGTTGACCCTGCTCGCGTTTCCGGCCGCCGCGCAATCCCCATCGGCCGCGCAGGGGCGGCAATGGTGCTTCGGTTCCGACGAGGTCAATGACGACCAGCGGTTGGCCGGGTGCTCGGCCGTGCTGCAGGCCAATCCGTCGAATCAACGCGCGCTCGCCAACCGTGGCGAGATCTATCGGCGCAAGCGCGAGACCGAGCGCGCGCTGGCCGATCTCAACCGCGCGATCGATCTCGACGCGACCGATGCCATCGCGTGGTTCAATCGCGGTATCGTCCATGACGATCTCGGCGACCGCGACCACGCCATCATGGACTACACCCGCGCCATCCGCCTCGTTCCCGATGACGCGTGGTACTACAACAACCGCGGCAATTCCTACATCGGCAAAGGCGACTACGAGCATGCGCTCGCCGACTACAACAAGGCGATCAAGCTCGATCCGAAATTCGCGCTCGCCTTCTACAACCGGGGCAGCGCCTATCGCGAACACGGCGAGGCCGATCGTGCGCTGGCCGATCTCGACATGTCGATCAAGCTCGATCCGGCCTATGGCCGGGCCTATGGCAACCGTGCGCGCATCTTTCGCGATCGCGGCGATCGCGATCGTGCACTCGCCGATTTCGCCAAGTCGATCGAGCTCAACCCGGACAACGACCGCGATTTCTATGCGCGCGCAAACATGTATTTCGACACGCATGATTACGCGCTGGCGCTCGCGGATTACGATCGCGCGCTCAAGGCCAATGCAAGCTATTCCGGCGTGTTCAATTCGCGCTGCATGACGCGCGCGATCCTTGGCCGATTGCAGGACGCGCTTGCCGATTGCGAGCAGTCGCTGCGGATGGCCCCGAACGACCCTGATACGCTGGACAGCCGCGCCCTCATTTATCTCAAGCTCGGCAATCTCGACGCGGCGATTGCCGACTACGACGCCGCGCTGCGCGCAAAGCCGAAGCTCGACTCATCGCTTTACGGACGCGGGCTTGCAAAGCGAAGGAAGGGCGACAGTGACGGCGCGGAGCGCGATATCGCGGCGGCGAAGGCGATCAATCCCGCAATCGCCGAGGTATTTTCGCATTACGGTGTCGAGTAGCCCTCGCTGCCGTCTCGCGCGCGAATGTGACATTATAGTGCATTCACGCAGCGGTCACGGACTCGACCTAATCCTCGCGCGCTTTCAACGCGAGCGAGGGATTTTGATGAGCCGCCTCCCGGACATGCTGCGCACACAGCGCTTCGACGACTACCGCTTCTACCACCAGAGCACCGTCAATCAGACGCTGCATCTGTTCAGCGCGATCATCTTCCTGGCTTGCTATGCGCTGCTGTTCAGGGATCCCGCGCTCGCCGGTTTGGTCGGCTGGCTTGCGATGCTGACGCGGCAGGCCGGCCATTTCTTCTTCGAGCCGAACGGCTATGACGCGATCAACGACATCAGCAATGAATACAAGGAGGCGGTGAAGGTCGGCTACAACCAGACCCGCAAGATCATCCTCTTGCTGGTCTGGGGCAGCGCGCCGATTGCGCTGTATGTATACCCGACGCTGTTCGGCCTGTTTGCTCCACCGGTCGATCGCCTCGACTTCATCCGCCATGTCGGCGTGCTCTGGCTTGCGATCGGTGTCAGTGGCGGGCTGGCGCGCATGCTGCAGCTGTTCGCGACGCGCGGCGTCACCATAGGATTGGTCTGGGTCTTCAAGGTGCTGACCGATCCCTTCCACAACATCGCGCTGTACTGGAATTCGCCGCTCAAGCTGCTGCGCGGCGAGCTGATCGACAGCGCGATTGCCGATGCCGATTGGGGCGAGGAGGCACCCGAGGAAGCCGCGCATCCGACCTGAGCGATACATCGCAGCCAAAACGACCGGCTTGACAGACCTGTCCTTCGGCTGTAGGGACGCGCCCCATGATCAACTCTCGGACCCACCGCCGCGCAGCTTTCCGTCGTCGCTCCAGCGACGATGATGGGTTGCGCCATGTCCGACGACGCCGCTGAACCAGTTATTCAGCTTCAGTTTTCGAGAAGGCCGCACCCGCAAAGTGCGGCCTTCTTGCTTTTGCGTCCCTTTTCCACCCGCTTCCAGAGGAGTTCGACATGACGACCGCCACCCATCCGTATGAGGCGCTGATGGACATCACTGCACGGCCGAAGGCCGTGTTCGTTCGCGGCGCCGGCTCATACCTCTGGGACGACAGCCGCAAGCGCTATCTCGACTTCGTGCAGGGCTGGGCCGTGAACTGCCTCGGCCATTCGCCGCCCGCCGTCGCCGAAGCGCTCGCCGCGCAGGCCAAGCGGCTGCTGACGCCGAGCCCGGCCTTCTACAACGAGCCGAGCCTGAAGCTCGCGCAGGCGCTGGTCGAGACCAGCACGTTCGACCAGGTGTTCTTTGCCAATTCCGGCGCCGAGGCCAATGAGGGCGCGATCAAGCTCGCGCGCAAATATGGCAGCCTGTACAAAGGCGGCGCGTTCGAGATCATCAGCTTCGAAGGCGGCTTCCACGGCCGCACGCTGGCGACGATGTCGGCTTCCGGCAAGAGGGCGTTCGAGCCGCTGTTCGAGCCGAAAGTCTCCGGCTTCAAGAAGGCGAAGCTGAACAATATCGCCTCGGTCGAGACGCTGATCAACGGCAACACCGTGGCTGTGATGCTGGAGCCGATCCAGGGCGAGTCAGGCGTGTGGCCGGCGACCGATCAGTTCCTGCGGGAGCTGCGCGCGCTGACCGAGGCGCACGGCCTGCTGCTGATCTTTGACGAGATCCAGACCGGCATGGGCCGGACCGGAAAGCTTTTCCATTACGAGCACACCGGCATCGCGCCCGACATCATGACGCTCGGCAAGGGCATCGGCGGCGGGGTGCCGCTCGCGGCGCTGCTTGCGACCGAACGCGCCTCCTGCTTCGAGCACGGTGACCAGGGCGGCACCTTCAACGGCAACCCGGTGATGTGCGCAGCCGGGCTCGCGGTGCTGGAGGAGGTCAGCAAGCCGGATTTCCTGAAAGAGGTGACCGAGACCGGCTTGCTGCTCGAAAGCGAGCTGCAAAAAGTATCAGTGCGGCACGGCCTCGGCGGCGTGCGCGGCCGCGGCCTGTTGCTCGCGCTCGACCTCAAGCTGCCGATCGCACCCGGCATCGTTGCGCAGGCATTCGAGGCCGGCGTGCTGCTGAACGCACCGCAGCTCGACACGCTGCGCTTCATGCCGGCGCTGAACGTCACGAAGGCTGAGATCGCGGAGATGATTGGCTGCCTCGACGAGATCTTGACCAAAGCGGGCGCGGCGCGAAGAGTTGCGTGACTGCCGTAAGGGTGGGCAAAGCCACCGAGTCGGCGCGAATGCGCGCCCGATGACAGGCTCCGCGTGCCCACCATTCAGACATGGTGGGCACGGCGGTTTGCGCCTTTGCCCACCCTACGAGACCTGAATCGTGGCCGCGAGCTACGGCTTCAGGATCGACGCGCCCGTCGTCTTGCGGCTTTCCAGATCGATATGCGCCTTCGCGGCATCCTTCAGCGCATAGGCGTGGTTGATCGGCACGTGCAGCTTGCCGTTGATGACGGCGGAGAACAGCGTATCGGCGCCTTCCAGCAGCTCCTTGCGCGTGCCGATATAGTCGTTGAGCTTCGGCCGGGTCGCAAACAGCGAGCCGTGGTTGTTCAGCTCGGCGATCGAGAACGGCGGCACCGGGCCTGAGGCGTTGCCGAAGGAGACGAACATGCCGCGCGGCTTCAGGCACGACAACGAGCCCGGGAAGGTCGATTTGCCGACGCCGTCATAGACGACGTCGCAGCCCTCGTTGCGGCTGATCTGCTTGACGCGCGCGACGAAGTCTTCCTCGTTATAGAGGACGACGTGATCGCAGCCATTGGCCTCCGCGAGCTCGGCCTTTTCGCGCGAGCCGACCGTGCCGATGACATGCGCGCCGAGCGCCCTCGCCCATTGGCAGGCCAGGAGGCCGATGCCGCCGGCAGCGGCATGGATCAGCACGCGATGATGCGGCTCGACCTTGAAGGTCTTGTGCAGCAGATACCAGACGGTCAGGCCCTTCAGCATCAGCACGGCGCCCTGCTCGTAGGTGATGTGATCGGGCAGCTTGACCAGCCTCTCCCAGGGGATGTTGCGCTCGCTCGTGTACGCGCCGAGATTGTGGTAGTAGGCGACGCGATCGCCTGGATGAAAATTCGTCACACCCGACCCGACGGCGACGACCTCGCCAGAGGCCTCGTTGCCCGCGATGAAGGGCAGTACCGGCGCCTTATAGAGGCCGGTGCGATAGTAGACGTCGATGAAGTTCAGACCGACCGCATGCTGGCGGATGCGCACCTCGCCGGGTCCGGGCGCCGGCAGCTCGACGCTCTCATAGACCAGCGCTTCGGGGCCTCCGACCTTGTGCACACGGACCGCTTTGGTCATCACCTGACCTCCTCTTCGCATCAGCCAGCGAAAGACATCACGCCTGCCTTGTCAACTCGCCCCAGAGTTGAACGGTTACGGCTTGCCGGCCTTCCTGCGGTTGCGCTTGGCCAGCACGTTGAAGAACTCCACCGCGGCCGAGAACGCAATTGCGAAATAGATATAGCCGCGCGGAATGTGAAATTTGAATCCGTCCGCAACCAGGGCGACGCCGATCAGCACCAGAAATGCCAGGGCCAGCATTTTGGTGGTCGGATGTTCGGCGACGAATCGCGCCACGGGTCCTGAGGAAATGTACATGATCAGGCAGGCGATCACGACGGCCGCGATCATGATCTCGAGATCCTGCGCCATGCCGATCGCGGTGATGATCGAGTCCAGCGAGAACACGATGTCGATGATGACGATCTGGACGATCACCCAGAAGAAGGCGCTGCCAGCGGACTTGCCCTCGCCCTCCTCCTCGTCGGCGTCGACTTCGGCATGGATCTCGTGCGTCGCCTTCGCGATCAGGAACAGGCCGCCGCCGATCAGGATGAGGTCGCGCCAGGAGAAGTCGTAGCCGAGAAGCGAGAACACCGGCGCGGTCAGGCCGATCAGCCAGACCAGCACGCTGAGCAGGATGATGCGGAAGACCAGCGCCAGCGCCAGCCCGATCTGACGGGCGCGACGGGCCTGCGGTTCGGGGATGCGCGAGACGATCACCGACAGGAAGATGACGTTGTCGATGCCGAGCACGATCTCGAGCGAGGTCAGGGTGAGCAGCGCCACCCAGGCCTCGGGGCTGGTCAACAGATGCATCATCCGAACGATCTCACAAGGCGGATCAAGGCGTCGCTGAATGCGATCCAGAACGCGATGGCGCAGAGCGCCACCGTCACACCGGTGCCGACACGGAAATCCATCTCCAGCACGTAGAAGGCGAGCACGCCCCACAGCACGATCAGCGACATCGTCAGCCAGCGCAGTCGCACGACGCGAACCGGATGCAGCACATGGAACGGCACGAAGGTCAGCACCACCAGCGCCGCGACCAGCAGCGTCGACGACAGCGGCGGCCAGTGCAGCAGGAATAAATAGAACGCCGCTGCATTCCACAGCGCCGGAAAGCCGCGGAAATGATTGTCGTCCGCCTTCATGCGCAGATCGGCGAAATACAGCGCGCTGGTGACGATGATGGCGATCCCGAGCAAGGGCGCCGCCACCGGCAGCAGCATCCCGCTCGCAACGATCGCATAAGCGGGCACGAAGACATAGGTGACGAAATCGACCACGAGGTCGAGCACGTCGCCGGACCAGTTCGGCTGCACGGTCTTGACGTCGAGCAGGCGCGCGATCGGCCCGTCGATGGCGTCGATGATCAGGGCAACGCCAAGCCAACCGAACATCGCGGCCCAATGCTCGCGCACGGCCTCGAGCATCGCGAGCAGCGCGATCGCCGCGCCGAAGGCGGTGAAGATGTGCACCGAAAACGCCGCGGCGCGGACCACCGGCGTCGGCTTCAGCGAATCCTCTTGGCTGTCCATCTGGGTTTCCATGGCTTCTGCTACCAGAACGGGACCGGTTTGCACATCCGCCAGCGCGGCATTGCGCCGCGCAACCAGTCATAAAATCCGGCAAAATAGGTGGGCTTGAATTTGCCGCAGGGCGTGTCAAATGTCGTTCCATGACAGACGCATCGACACTTTTTGACGCAAGCGTCATCGGCGGTGGGCCGGCCGGCCTTGCGGCGGCAATTGCGCTCGCGCAGCGAGGAGCGCGCACCGCACTGGTGGCGCGGCGCCTGCCCTACGCCGACAACAGGACCACCGCGCTGCTCGGTGCCTCCGTCGATCTCCTGGAGAGCCTCGACGTCTGGTCGCGTTGCAAGGACAAGGCCGCGGCGCTCGAGGTCATGCGCCTCGTAGACGACACCGGCCGCCTGTTCCGCGCGCCCGAGGTCCGGTTCTCCTGTCACGAGATCGGGCTCGACGCCTTCGGCTACAACATCGCCAACCGCTCACTGATGCTGGCGCTCGAAGCGCGTGCGGCCGAGTTACCCAATCTCGTTCGTTTCGATGACGAAGCCGAGAGCGTCGTCATCGAAGCCGATGACGTCGCGATCCGCACGGCTGGCGGACAGTTTCTCGGCGCCCGGCTCGTGGTCGGTGCCGACGGCCGGCATTCGCTGTGCCGGGAGGCCGCCGGCATTGCGATGACGAGGCGCGAGCTCACGCAAACCGCCCTGACCTTCAACGTCGGTCATATCAGGCCGCACCGCAACGTGTCGACCGAGTTCCACACACCGCACGGCCCCTGCGTGTTTGTGCCCCTGCCCGGCAACCGCTCCAGCGTGGTCTGGGTCTCCGCCCCGGCCGAGGCCGAGCGGCTTCGCGCCCTCAGCGACGATGATCTCTCCGCCGCGATCGAGAAGCAGTCGCATTCCATCCTCGGCCGCATGACGGTCGAGCCCGGCCGCAATCTGTTTCCACTGGCGATCGAGCGGCCGCAATCCTTCGCCCGTGACCGCATCGCGCTGGTCGGCGAAGCCGCCCATGTGGTTCCTCCGATCGGCGCCCAGGGCCTCAATCTTGGCCTGCGAGATGCGGCCGACATCGCCCGGCTCGCCGGCGAGGCCATCGCATCAGGGCAGGACCCCGGCGCGAATGAGGTGCTGCGGCGTTACGACCGGGCGCGGCGGCCGGACATTCTGAGCCGGACCTTTGCGATCGACATCGCCAATCGCTCGCTGCTCAACGATTTCCTGCCGCTCCAGCCGGTCCGCGCCGTCGGCATGCACCTGTTAGGTGCCATCGGCCCGCTCCGCCGCTTTGCCATGCGCGAGGGGCTGACGCCGACGTGGCGCAAATGATTTGGCGGCGATAGCTGACTACGGAAACACCAACCGTCCGGTCTGCAGCAGCCACATCACGCTGGTCAGCGTGATCACCGACGCGAACGTGCCGAGCAGCACGGCGACGGAGGCGGATTCGATCCAGGCATCGTTTTGCCGGGCGATCACGAACACATTCAGCGCCGGCGGCAGCGAGGCCATCAGGACGGCAGTGGCGGCCCAGGGCTGGGCGAACGGGCCGAACGCCAGCATCAGGCCGAATGCTGCGAGCGGATGGATCAGGAGTTTGACCGCGATCACGCCCGGCACCTCCCAGGGCACCCGATCGAACGGCCGAAGCGCTACCGTCACGCCGAGCACGAACAGCGCGGTCGGCGCAGCCGCGTTCTGAAGGAAGGTGATGGTGCGGTCGAGCGCGACCGGCAGCTCGATATGCAACGCGGCGACGGCGGCGCCAAAACACGCCGACATGATCAGCGGGTTGAGCACGATCTGTTTCAGCACGACGCCGAAGGCGTGGATGATCGAGGGATGGTCGCGGTCTGACAGCTCGATCAGAAGCGGCACGATCGTGAACAGGAAGATGCTGTCGCAGCAGAAGATCAGCGCGGTCGGCGCCGAGGCCTTCGGCCCGAGCACGGCGAGCGCCAACCCGGGCCCCATATAGCCGATATTGCCGTAACCGCCGGAGAGGCCGGCGAGCGTCGCCTCACGCAGCGTCAGCTTCCCGAGCACCTTGCCGACCACCAGCGCGATGGTGAACGCCGCCACTGTCGACAACGTGGTCGCCAGCAGGAACGGCGGGTTGTTCAACTCCGAGAACGGGGTCTTCGACATGATCGCAAACAGCAGCGCGGGCAATGAGACGTAGAGCAGGAAGAAGTTCATCCATGCGAGCCCCGATTCCGGCAGCGACTTGACCTTGCCGCAGGCAAAACCAACGAAGATCAAGCCGAAATAAGGTAGCGCCAGATTGAGGATATCGGCCATTGATGAAGTGTTTTCTGAAGGCTTGGGGACTATCCGCCCCTTAACGGTAGGTTAATTCCAGCTTTAGGCCACTAGCATCGGCCACAATCCTGGTCTATCGACGGAGGATGATTAAAGCGCGGACAGCCAAATTCCAGATCGGACAGGTCGTGCGCCACCGGATCTTCTCGTTCCGGGGGGTGATCTTCGACATCGATCCGGAATTCAACAACACCCAGGAGTGGTGGCTGTCGATCCCCGAAGAGGTTCGGCCCCACAAGGATCAGCCGTTCTACCATCTGCTCGCGGAGAACGCGGAGTCCGAATACGTGGCTTATGTCTCCGAGCAGAACCTCCTGCCCGATGAATCCGGCGAGCCGATCCGGCATTCCCAGGTGGCCGAGATCTTCATCAAGAACAAGGATGGCGGCTACCGCCCGCGCAATCCCTCGCTGAACTAGCGGAATTGCTTTGGGGTTGATCGAGTGCCGCGGGCTCGGTTCACCTCGCCCGTTTGCGGGAGAGGTCGGCGCGAAGCGCCTGGTGAGGGCTTTCTCCGCTAGGGGACTGTCCCATTGCGGATGCACCCTCACCCCAACCTTCTCCCGCAAGCGGGAGAGGGAGCGCACCTCCGCCGTTGCAGCGATCAAGCCTCATCCCATCGCGCTTTAGAGTAATTTCGCCGACAAGCGGACGACAAAGCGGCCAGCAAAAAAGGCGCCCGATCGGGCGCCTTTTTCATGTCCGGGATCTGAGCCCGATTACTTCTGAGCGGCCGGAGCTGCGCCGGGTGCGCCACCCTGCTGCTCAAGCTTCTTGCGCTGCTCTTCGGCCTTCTTCTGAAGCTCTTCCTGCAGCTTCTTCTGGGTTTCCTCGAACACCTTCGGATCGGTCGGCGGACCGTCATAGGCCTTCTGGAATTCACCGGTGAGCGGCAGCGGCAGGGTCAGCGGCGCGCCGTTGGCGTTGATCGCCTGCACCACAAGGTTCTGGCCCTTCTTCAGGTTGGCAATCAGGTCGGGCGTTGCCTCGTAGTCCGACATACAGCCGTTCTGGAAGCAGATCACATAGGGGCTCTGCAGCGGCGGGTTGTTGTCGACGATGATGCGGGTGCCGTGCACGAGCTGCATGCCGAGCGGCAGCGTCACGCGCAGGATCTTCTTCGGCTCGCCTTCCGGCTCGATGATCACAGCGGCGATGACCGGCTGGCCCGATTCGATGCGACCGTCCTTGCCGGTGAAGCAGACCTGCTTGGCGTTGGCATCCTGGCCCTTGAGACAGAACTTGGTCCAGGGCGCGTAGATCAGCTGGATCTGCTGATCGGCGGGCTGGCCACCCTGCGCTGCCGGCGCGCCCTGCTGGGCCGGAGCCTGCTGGGCCTGGGGAGCCGGCGCGGGCGCCGGAGCCGGGGCCGGGGCAGCCTTGGGGGCAGCCTTTGGAGCGGCTTTCGGCGCAGCCTTGGGCGCGCCCGGGGCCGGTGCGGGGGTCTGGGCTTCGGCGGCAAACGGGATGGCCAATGCCGTCGCCGTCAACAGAGCGAGAACTCGCCCGCGCGGCCGGACGGACGCGGCCAAATAACGGAAATTCATTGCAGAAAACCCTTTCTGAACGGGAAGTGCCCGAACCGCTCCGAAGCACCGAACAAGCCGCCTTGGGCGCGGCTCTCTCCCCGTCAATTGAGGCGGATAAGTGACGGGCTCGGCGCTCTTGCGCGATTGCGTGCCTTCTTAACGTGGTCGACGGAAAGATCAATGCCGACAAGCGTCTTTGGCCACATCCGACTGGGCGCCCAGTGAAATCCCTGTGATAGGATTCGCCCTCACCACCCCTCGAATCAACGTGTCCGAATGTTCATGTTCCAGCGCCTGCTCGAGGGGCCCGGTCTCCGTCTTTGCAGCCTCGCCGCGATCCTCAGCGTCGGCCTGACTGCAAGCGCTGGGCACGCCGAGGAGGCGCACGCGATCGCCATGCACGGCAAACCAGCGCTGCCGGCTGATTTCACCCACATGCCCTATGCCAATCCCGACGCCCCCAAAGGCGGCCGGCTGACCTGGGGTATTCTCGGCACGTTCGACAGTCTCAATCCGTTCATCGTGAAGGGATTGGCGGTGCAGCCGATCCGCGCCTACGTGGTCGAAAGCCTGCTGGCGCGCGGCCAGGACGAGCCGTTCACGCTCTACGGCCTGCTCGCCAAATCCGTCGAGACCGATGACGAGCGGAGCTACGTCACATTCCACATCGATCCCCGTGCCCGCTTCTCCGACGGCAGGTCGGTCACCGCCGTGGACGTGCTGTTCTCCTGGCAGCTGCTGCGCGACCACGGCCGCCCCAACCTCCGGCAGTACTATTCCAAGGTCGCCAAGGCGGAGGCGCCCGATCCCCTCACCGTCCGCTTCGATCTCACCGGGGCCAACGACCGCGAGATACCGCTGATCCTCGGGCTGATGCCAATCCTGCCGAAGCACGCAGTGGACGTCGCGACCTTCGAGGAGACGACGCTGTCAGGGCCGATCGCCTCCGGCCCCTACCGCGTCACGACGGTGAAACCCGGCGCCAGCGTGACCCTCACACGCAATCCCGATTATTGGGGCCGCGATCTCCCTGTTAATCGCGGGCTGTTCAATTTCGACGAGATCCGGCTCGACTATTATCGCGAGGCCAACGGCCAGTTCGAAGCCTTCAAGCGCGGCCTCTATGATTTCCGCGTCGAGAACGAACCGTTGCGCTGGCACGACGGCTATGATTTTCCCGCTGCCAAAAGCGGCGAGGTGATCCGCGATACCTTCAGGCCGGGCGTACCGCAGCCCTCCGAATTCCTGGTGTTCAACACGCGGCGCCCTGTCTTCGCCGACATCCGTGTGCGCCAGGCGCTGACGCTGTTGTTCGATTTCGAGCTGGTCAACCGCAACTATTTCTTCTCGCTCTATTCTCGCGTCGCCGGCTATTTTGCCGGCTCCGAGCTCTCGGCCTATGCGCGGCCCGCGGATGCGCGCGAGCGCGCGCTGCTGAAGCCTTTCGCCGCGCAGATCCCTGAAGACATCATGGATGGCAGCTATCGTCTGCCCGTCACCGACGGCTCGGGCCGCGACCGCACGACGCTGCGTGCGGCGCTGAAGCTGCTGTCGGACGCCGGCTACGATCTCGATGGCACCGTGCTGCGCAACCGCCGGACAAAAGCGCCCTTCACCTTCGAGATGCTGGTGACGACCCGCGACCAGGAGCGCATCGCGCTCGCGTTCCAGCGCGACCTCAAGCGTGCCGGCATCGATGTGAGCGTCCGCGCGGTCGATCCGGTGCAATTCGACCAGCGCCGGTTGTCCTACGAATTCGACATGATCCAGAACCGCTGGGACCAGTCGCTGTCGCCCGGCAACGAGCAGTATTTCTATTGGGGCAGCGCTGCCGCCGACAATCCGGGGACCCGCAACTACATGGGCGCGAGGGATGCCGCGGTCGATGCCATGATCAAGGCCCTGCTCGAGGCCCGCGATCATATGGATTTCGTCGACGCGGTGCGGGCGCTCGACCGCGCCATGATGGCCGGCTTCTACACAATCCCCCTGTTTAACGTATCCGAACAATGGATCGCGCGCTGGAATCGGATAGAACGGCCACAGGCCACCGCGCTCTCAGGCTATTTGCCGGAGACCTGGTGGTCCAAGGGTGAGCCTCAAGCCAGTCCAGCGAAGTGACGCCGTGAACCAGCCAGCCGTATCGCCGACGCTCGACACGCTGTTCCAGCGGACGCTGATGCGGCAGCCGCACGCGCCCGCGTTGCTCGACCCCCTCAACAAGTCCCGCATCACCGGCCACCAGCCGCGGCGGATGACCTATGCCGAGGCCGACACCGCCATCGAGGCGCTGTCGGCGCATTTCGTCGAATCGGGCCTGCCGGCCAATTCGGTGGTCGCAATCCAGCTGCCCTCGACCGTCGAGTTCGTGCTGACGGTGCTCGCCGCCCATCGCGCCGGCCTGGTCGTGGCCGTGCTGCCATTGCTGTGGCGACAGGCGGAACTGGCGGCCGCGCTCAACCGCACGGCGGCGCGCGCCATCGTCACCATGAGCAAGGTCGACAGCGTCAGCTATGCCGACCTCGCGATGCACGCAGCCGCCGAGGCGTTCTCGATTCGCCACGTGTATGGCTTCGGCACTGATTTGCCCGAAGGCATGGCCTCGCTCGACGACGTGCTGGCGCGGCCGCCCGGCACCACCCGCGCCGTGATCCAGGACGGCCGCAAGGCGGCGATGATCTCCTTCGATGTCACGGCGGAAGGCTTCCGCCCGGTGCCGCGGCCACATTTCAGCCTGATCGCGGGCGGGCTCGCGATGTCGCTGGAAGCCGATATCAAGCAGGGCGCGACCGTGATGTCGGCGTTCATGCCGATGTCGTTCGCGGGTCTCGCCTCCTCGCTCGCGGTGTGGCTGCTCTGCGGCGGCACGCTGGCGCTGCATCATCCGTTCGAGAGCGAGGTGCTGGAGCAGCAGGTCAACGAGCACGCCTGCGACGTGCTGATCGCGCCGGCCCAGCTCGCCCTGCGCCTCGGCGATTCCGGTCTGGCGGCGCGGATGCCGACCTTGCGCAACGTCATCGGGCTCTGGCGCGCGCCGGAGCAGGTGGCGGCGAGCGAGGCCTGGATCGCGCCGCATGCGCCGCTCACGGACGTCTATCTGTTCGGCGAGGCAGGGCTGTTCGGCGCAAGGCGCGGCGAGGACGGCGTGCCCGTCGCGGTGATGCCCGGCCCGCACGGCGCCCCGCGCGAGCAGTCCGGCTCCTCGATCGCCGGCGAGATCCTGCTGACGCCGAAGGGCACGCTCGGCCTGCGCGGCCCGATGGTGCCGATCGCGGCCTATGCGCCGCCGCAGCCGGTCGGCGAGACGCTGACGGCGCAGCCGCCGCGCGACTATGTCGACACCGGCTACGCCGCCCGGATCGACCGCGCCAGCGGTGCGATCTGCATCACCGCGCCGCCATCGGGCATCATGGCGGTCGGCGGCTATCGCTTCCTGTCCAACGAGCTGCAGGAATGGGCGCGCCGGCTCGGCCAGGGCGCGCTGCTGACGGCCCTGCCAGACCGGCTCTCGGGTCACCGGCTGGCGGGCCGGGCCCAGGACAATGCGAGGGCCCGGGAGGCGCTCAGCGAACTCGGGCTTAACCCTCTGATGGTTGAGGCTTTTCGCGACCGCTCCGGCCCGGTTTGAGAGCAGTTTTGCCGGGAACATTGACGCCGCATTAAGGCGGCCGGACTAGATTGCGCAGCATCGATTGCGTGATCAGAGTTTCCTGATGTCCCAGGCGGGCCCGATCCTCTTTGTGTCCAGTTCCGAGCGCCCGGCCTTCATTGCGGCGCTGGATGAGGCGCGTCTGTTTCCTGTTGTCGACAGCGATTGGGCGAGCGCGTCGCGCGCCGTCGAGGAGGTGCAGCCGGCCGCCGTCCTTGCGGCGATGTCCGGCGGGCACGAGCCGTACATGCCCCTGCTCGCGAAGAAAATCGCCGATCAGCCGCTCTATCTGCCGCTGGTCGCGCTGGATGCGCAAGGCGCGCTGCCCCACAATGCGCTGCCCTTCGCCACACGCAGCAATGCCGCCGAGCGCCTGATCGCGCGCCTGAGCGCCGCGATCCGCGTCCGCACGCTGCACGCCACCGTGCTGCGCCGCCTGCCGGAAGCGAAGGTCGCGATGCCCGAGGCCGATCCGGTGCGCGATGCCATCGTGCTCTTGATCGGTCGCGGCGCCGCCTACCCCGCGCTATCGGTTGCGCTCGGCGAACGCACCGGCGTCGTCGGCGCGCTCTCGATCGAGGCTGCCGCCAAGCATCTCAATACGCGCGAGATCGACGGTGTCGTTCTGTCCGACGGTTTCACCCCGCGCGTCACCGACGCCTTCCTCACGGTGCTCGCGGAGGATACGCGCTTCCGCAACCTGCCGGTGGTCGTCACCGCGCACCAGCTCACGCAGAGCTACGACCTGCCCAATCTCGAGCTGATCCCGGGCGAGCCCGCCAAGATCGCCGCCAACGCGCTGCCCCTGATCCGCCAGCACGCCATGGCGGCGCAGCTGAGCCGCACGCTGCGCTCGATCGATGCCGGCGGCTGGCTCGATCCGCGCAGCGGCCTGTTGACGGTAGAAGCCTTCGCGCGCGATTTCGCCAAGGCGGTGGAGCAGACGCTCGCCCGCGGCGGCGGCCTGTCGGTCGCGCGCTTCGCCTTCGATCCCGGTAATCCGCGCGCGCAGCTCGATGCTGCGCGGATCCTCAGCCGGCTGATGCGGCAGATGGACTTTGGCACGGCGCAGAAGGACGGCTCTGTGATCGTGGTGTTCGCCGAGACCGACTTCCGCACGGCGCACATGATCGCCCGACGCCTGTCGGCGGTGATGAAGCACACGTCGAACGGCAAGCACGAGATGCGCAGCGATCCCGTGGTATCAGTGGATTCGCTGTCGCCGTCGGATACGGCAAGGTCGCTGCTGGCACGGCTGTCGGCGGACGCGTCAAGGGCAGCGTCGTAGTTTTTGCCGCACCTGATTTTACGGATCACCCATTCATAGGACCTTGGGCTGCCCATGAGATCCCACAGAATCTGAAAATCAACCCCATGCAAAGTACCGTCAATGGCTAGAGGCGAGATGCTGCGGATTTTGCGAAATGTATTTGACCCGTCGGGCAAAACAGCAGTATAGTGGCATCATCGAAACAGGTCAGTCGGCCCGCACGGAGAAATCCGCTGCGGGCTTTTTCATTTTGCACAGGAGAAATAGCGTGCCGACAATTGAGAAAAAGCCTCTACCGCCGATCGGCTCCGGGTCTGTCACGATCAATCCGTCAGACAAGGAGGACATTACCAGTCGCGCGCGCGACGTCATCGATCACTACGTGTCTGGCAAGGGCTCCTGGTGGGACGAGGGACCGCGGAAATCCGCTCCGTAGGATTGTCCCCGGATTGAGATAGTCCATCAGATACCGGGCACCCGCAACGACATCAGCGCTGTCACCAAAGCGTTGATGTCGAACTGATTGACAATGTTCCCTATATGTTCCACAACGCGTTTGGAACAACCTTTGGGTGAAAAAACGTATGACAGTTAGATGCGCCTCAATGTCTTGGCTTGCGGCGCAATCTGTAAAATTCGCAACGGCATTCATGGCTGGGGCTCTGCTCGTGGCGTCTGCCGCCTGCGCCAAGGATTACAGGGTGGACTACGGCATTGAAACGTCGACCGACAGCGATGCAGGTTCGACGGTCTGCCCCTATGGGGTTTGCCGCGTGAAGGTCGACAAGCTGAACCTGACGATCATCATTTTCCTGTCTCGCGATGACCTTGGCCATGCACGCATTCAAATCGAGGGCAAGCCCGGCTGCTGCTTCTTCGAACTCGGCGCGCGATCACAGGGGATCGCGCCCAGCAACCCGCCACCGAAGCTTCGCTTCTTTACCGGCGCGGCGGCGCGAGGGCTCTTGTATTTCCAGAATGAACCGGCTGGAAACCTCTACCTGGGATTTCACCTCGATTGATCGTCTCAGCAGGGTTCGGACGTCGTCCCGTGGGAACCCAGGCGGAGATTCTTACGCCGCCTTTTGCGCGAACTGCGCGTCTCCCAATTCTGGAGGAACACCACCTCCAAAAGAAATATCTGCGCGCTAAACGCGCCCCCTGGACTTAGCGTTGGTCACCAAAGCGGGAGCGGGCGCGGCCAGGAAAATCCGGACGGAGTCATGCAGCAGCTCGTAGGCGCGGTCGACAATGTCGTCGAGCGAGATCGTCTTGGCGAACATGCGCTGCGCTTCGGCCAGCAACTGCTCGCGGGTCGGCATGCTGGACAGGCGCAGATCGGCCTGGTGCTGCAACTCACTGAGCGTGTCCCGAACCGACAATTCGGTTTCGTGGATCGACGTTCTGATCGCATGCGCGATGTGCTCGGGGTTGAAGCGAGCGGCGAGCTGCTCGGCTGCCTGCTTGACCACCCGTGATCCCAACCGATGCTCATTGCGCAGAACCTGACTTGGCGGCATCTTCATATCCCTGACAATGCCGAGCCAGGACAACCCCACCAGCACATAATAAGTGAGGTCGATCTCATACCAGTGGAAACCCTGCCGCGCGCTGGCCTGATAGGCGTGATGGTTGTTGTGCCATCCCTCGCCCATCGTCAGCAAAGCTAGCAGCCAGTTGTTGCGGGAGTCATCGCCGGTCACATAACGCTTGCGCCCGTGAACATGCGCGAGCGAGTTGATGCAGAACGTGGCGTGATAGAGCAGCACCGTGCTCCAGAGGAATCCGACCACGAGCCCCGACCATCCGGCAACAAGGAAGCACAGCGCTGCGAGCACGACGGAAGGCAAGAGCTCCAGCCGGTGCAGCCACATCAACTCGGGATACGAGGCCAGGTCTTCGACCTTCACCAGGTCAGTCGCATCATGTTGCCGGTAAAATATCCAGCCGACATGGCTGAACACAAACCCCTTGTGCCGGGGTGAATGCACATCCTGCACTGTGTCCGAATGCAGATGATGATGGCGGTGCTTGGCGGCCCACCAAAGCACGCTTTTCTGAGCGCTGCTCTGGGCGAGGAAGGCCAGGATGAACTGGAACAGCCGGCTCGTTGTGTAGGATCGATGCGAGAAGTACCGGTGATATCCGCCGGTGATCCCGAACATGCGGAGCCCGTACAACGTGGCGCACATCGCAACCGCCTGCCACGTGATGCCGGACCAGATCGCAGCAATGCATCCCGCGTGAATCAAGACGAACGGCAGAACCTGCGGATACATGACATCGTCGTGGCCGTGCTCTGCTTCCTGACCCGAACCGGTACTGATAGACACGCGCGCGACCTCGACTGTTTCGACGTGCGGGCCAACCCGCAAACCGGTGTAAAAAAACCGCGGCCGGTAAACCAGTCGCGGATCGACGGATACGGTACGCAGGACTCAGTTAGCGAATTCGGAATCTGGCGGCTGCTTCGTCGTTCCGCAAGGCCTCGTATGTCGCTGTTTCAGAGTGGAACGCGGCACAGCGGTATCGTGCTGCGCCATCTCCGCAATACTACGGACGCTAGGCCGCCTTCTTCCTCGTCGCGAGCTGGGCCAATTGCCGCAAGATCTCGGTGGTGCCGGCAAGCCGCTCTTCCGGCGTCTCCCAATCCTGCAGGAACACCACCTTCATATCCGGGCGCACCTTCGCGGCCTGGCCGTGGCTCTTGATGAACGACACCAGACGATCGGGATAGGCGAAGGAATTGTCGCGGAAGGTGATGACGGCGCCCTTCGGGCCGGCATCGATCTTCTCGACATTGGCCTTTCGGCAGAACGCCTTGATCGCTGCGACCTTGAAGAGATAGCGCACCTCGTCCGGCAGCACGCCGAAACGATCGCGCATCTCCGCGCCAAAGTTCTCGATCTCCTCCTCGCTGTCGAGATCGGCGAGGCGCCGGTAGAGCGACAGCCGCACCGAGAGATCGCCGACATAATCCTCCGGAATGAGCACGGGCATGCCGATGGTGATGGTCGGTGACCAGCGATCGGCGGCGGGCTCGGACACCCCGGCCTTGAGGTTGACGATCGCCTCTTCCAGCATCGATTGATAGAGCTCGAAGCCGACCTCCTTGATGTGGCCGGACTGCTCTTCACCGAGCAGGTTGCCGGCGCCGCGGATATCAAGGTCGTGGGAAGCGAGCTGGAAGCCGGCGCCCAATGTCTCCAGCGACTGCAGCACGGTGAGCCGGCGCTCGGCCTGCGCGGTGATCTTCTGCTGCGACGGCAGCGTGAACAGCGCATAGGCCCGCAGCTTGGAGCGGCCAACGCGGCCGCGCAGCTGATAGAGCTGGGCGAGGCCGAACATGTCGGCGCGATGCACGATCAGCGTGTTGGCATTGGGAATGTCGAGGCCGGATTCGACGATCGTGGTCGACAGCAGGATGTCGAACTTGCCGTCGTAGAACGCGGTCATGATGTCCTCGATCACGGCGGGCGGCATCTGGCCGTGCGCGACCGCGACCTTCATCTCCGGCACGTTCTTGTCGAGGAAATCCTTGACCTCCGCGAGATCGTCGATGCGCGGCACCACGTAGAACGCCTGGCCGCCGCGATAACGCTCGCGTAGCAGCGCCTCGCGGATCATCAGGGGATCGTGCGGAGCAACGAAGGTACGCACCGCAAGGCGATCGACCGGCGGCGAAGCGATGATCGAGAGCTCGCGCACGCCTGTCAGCGCCAGCTGCAGCGTGCGCGGAATCGGGGTTGCCGACAGCGTCAGCACGTGCACCTCGGAACGCAGCGCCTTCAGCCGCTCCTTGTGGGTGACGCCGAAATGCTGCTCCTCGTCGACGATGACGAGGCCGAGGTCGCGGAACTTGATCGTCTTGCCGAGCAGCGCGTGGGTGCCGACGACGATGTCGACGGAGCCGTCGGCGATGCCCTTCTTGACCTGGTTCAGCTCCTTGGCCGGGATCAGGCGCGAGGCCTGCGCCACGTTGACCGGAAAGCCCTTGAAGCGCTCGGTGAAGGTCTTGGCGTGCTGGCGCGCCAACAGCGTGGTCGGCACCACGACCGCGACCTGCTTGCCTTCGAGCGCGACGGCGAAGGCCGCGCGCAAGGCAACCTCGGTCTTGCCGAAGCCGACGTCGCCGCAGATCAGGCGGTCCATCGGACGGCCGAGCTCAAGATCCTTGAGGGTGGATTCGATGGCGCCGAGCTGGTCCTCGGTCTCGTCATAGGGGAAGCGTGCGCAGAACTCGTCGTAGAGGCCCTGCTGCACCGGCAACTTCGGGGCCTCGTGCAGATGGCGCGCGGCTGCGATCTTGATCAGCTCGCCCGCGATCTCGCGGATGCGGTTCTTGAGCTTCGCCTTGCGGGTCTGCCATCCGGAACCGCCGAGGCGATCGAGCTCGACATTGGTCTGGTCGGAGCCGTAGCGTGATAAGAGCTCGATGTTCTCGACCGGCAGGAACAGCTTTGTCTCGGCAGCATAATGCAGCTCGAGACAATCATGCGGCGCGCCGGCGACGTCCAGCGTCTGCAAGCCGATGAAGCGGCCGATGCCGTGGTCGACGTGGACCACGATGTCGCCGGCGGTGAGGCTCGTGACTTCCGAGATGAAATTGTCGAGCTTGCGGCTGGCCTTGCGCGGCCGAACCAGGCGGTCGCCCAGAATGTCCTGCTCGCTGATGACAGCGATCTCGTCGGTCTCGAAGCCGCTCTCCAGGCCAAGCACGGCGAGCATGGTCTCGTTGCGCGGCGTCGCCTGCACCGTGCGCCAGGAATTGACACTGGTGGTGTGGGTCAGCTTGTGATCGCGCAGCATGGACGTCATGCGGTCGCGCGAGCCTTCGCTCCACAGCGCGATCACGACCTTCTTGCGCTGCGCCTGCAGCGCCATGACATGTGCGACGACTGACTCGAATACGTTGACCTTGGAGTCGTTACGTTCAGGCGCAAAATCGCGGCCCTTGCGGGCGCCGGCGTCGACGACGCTGATGCCGTCGGCCGGCACGGAGAATGCCGTCAGCCGGATCAGCGGGATATCGCGTTCGCGCTTGCCCCATTCCTCCTCGGTCAAATAGAGCCTATCCGGCGGCAGCGGCTTGTAGATGGCGCCGCCGCCCGGATGCTCCATCGCATCGCGGCGCGCCTCGTAATAGTCCTGGATCTGCTTGAAACGCTCGCGGACGGCGTCCTCGGCCTGCGGCTCGATCGCGACGGCCGCGCCTTGCAGATAATCGAACAGCGTATCCATGCGGTCCTGGAACAGCGGCAGCCAGTGCTCCATGCCGGGATGGCGGCGGCCTTCGCTGACGGCCTCGTAGAGCGCATCGTCGCGCTCGGGCGCGCCGAATTCCGCGACATAGCCCATGCGGAAACGCCTGATCGTGTCGGTGACGAGCTGGAATTCGGAGATCGGCACCAGGTCGAGCGAGCGCATGTCGAGCAGCGTGCGCTGGGTCTCGGCGTCGAACGACCGGATCGATTCCAGGCTGTCGCCGAAGAAGTCGAAACGCACAGGCTGCTCAAGGCCGGCCGGAAACAGATCGAGGATGCCGCCGCGCACGGCATATTCGCCGGGCTCGCGCACGGTGGACGACCTGACGTAACCATTGTGTTCGAGCCAGGCCACGATGGTGTCCATCGGCACGACGTTGCCGGGCGCAACCGACAGCGCCTGCGCCGCAACCAGCTCGCGCGCAGGCACGCGCTGGACAGCGGCATTCACGGTCGTCAACACGATCAGCGGCTTGTCGCTGCCGGTGAGCGCGGCGAGCCGGGCCAGCGTGGTCAGGCGCTGCGCCAGAATGCCGCCGTGCGGCGAGACGCGGTCATAGGGCTGGCAGTCCCAGGCCGGAAAGGTCAGCACCGGCAGATCGGGCGCGAAGAATTGCAGCGCGCGTTCGAGCTGCTGCATCCGCCCGCCGTCGCGGCAGACCACCGCGAGGCTGACGGCCGGCTGCTTCGGCCGCGCCGCGATGGCCCGCGCCAGATCCGAGACGATGAGACCTTCGGCTCCTTCCGCGACATTGGCGAGCGTCAACGCGCGGCCGGGCGTAAGCAGCTCGGCCGGAGATTTCATTCCTTGCTTCATACGTTGCCGTCCGCGATCGGATAGGCCTTGATGCGGGCGAACAGCGCGCCGGTGACATCTCCTGGCAGCAGCTTGTCACCGGTGATGGCGGCATAGAGATCGGGATCGTTGACCTCGAGAAGGGTCTCGAGCTCGGTCAGCTCCGCATCGGACAGGTTGCCGATCTCGGCATCCGCGAAGCGGCCGAGGATCAGATCCATCTCGCGCGTGCCGCGGTGCCAGCAGCGGAACAGAAGCCGCTTGCGGCGATCGTCCAGTCCGTCGCTCGATCGTGTCGTTCCCGTCATGTCTCAAATCCAGTCAAACGCCGAAAGCCCGGACGTGCCGGGCCGGGGTGATATAGCCATTGGAACTGGCTGTGTCAGCCCTTTGTTATTGCAATTGTTTGGAGACCGTCATTGCCGGGCTTGACCCGGCAATCCATCGTCATTGAAAGATGGATGCGCGGCTCCCTGCTCCGCCAAAGGCTTCGCCGGGCTTTCGATCTTGGGCCGGCGAAGCCCTAGCGAAGTCGGCAAGCCCGCGCATGACGAATGTTGCGAGAATGCGCCCCAGCCTGCTCAATCCGCTGTTTGCTCCCGTGACCAGCCTGCCCGGCGTCGGTCCGAAGCAGGACAAGCTGCTGCAATATCTGCTCAGCCGGAGCGAGACGCCGCGGCTGGTCGACCTGCTCCTGCATCTGCCGAGCCAGGTCATCGACCGCCGGGCGCGGCCGAAGATCCGCGACGCCAGCGTTGGAACCATGGTGACACTGGAAGTCACCGTCGACCGCCACCGCCCGCCTCCGCCGCGCAATGCGCGCGCGCCGTATCTGGTCTATGCCAGCGACGATACCGGCGACGTCGTGCTGACCTTCTTCCGCGCCAAGCCCGGCTATGTCGAGAAGCTGCTGCCGGTGGGCGAAAAGCGCTACGTCTCCGGTACGCTGCAGATGTATGACGGCATCCCGCAGATCGTCCATCCCGACCGGGTGCTGGACGAGGAAGCGATCGCAAAACTCTCCGGGATCGATCCGGTCTATCCGCTCACCGAGGGTCTCGCGCTCGGCTCGCTCCGCCGCGCCATTGCGCAGGCCTTGCAGAAGCTTCCCGCCTTGCCGGAATGGATCAGCCCGGATGTGCTGCGCCGCTGCAATTTCCCGCCTGTGACCGAAGCGCTCCATCGCGTGCACCAGCCGGTCGAGTTGACGGACATCCTGCCCGATCAGCGCTTCTGGTCGCGCCTGGCCTTCGACGAGTTGCTGGCCGGCCAGCTCGCGCTCGCTCTGATCCGCGCGCAGCTGCGGCGGCCTGCCGGCGTGCGCAACGCCGGCGATGGGCATCTGCGCAACAAGATCATCGACGCCCTGCCCTACGCGTTGACACCTTCCCAGCGCAATGCCGCCGCGGCCATCGCCGACGACCTGAAGCAGCCCGTGCGCATGCTGCGTCTGCTCCAGGGCGACGTCGGCTCGGGCAAGACCGTTGTGGCGCTGCTGGCCGCTGCGGCCGTTGCCGAGGTCGGCAAGCAGGCCGCGTTGATGGCCCCGACGGAAATTCTCGCGCGCCAGCACATCAAGACCATTGCGCCACTGGCCGAGCGCGCCGGCATGCGGGTGGCGATCCTCACCGGCCGCGAAAAAGGCAAGGAGCGGCGCGAGATCATCACCCAGCTCGCCGAGGGCGAGATCGATCTGCTTGTCGGCACCCATGCGCTGATCCAGGACGACGTCGTCTTCCATGGTCTGGCCCTCGCCATCGTCGACGAGCAGCACCGCTTTGGCGTCCGCGAGCGGTTGGCGCTGACGTCAAAGGGCGAAGCCGTCGACGTTCTCGTGCTGAGCGCAACGCCGATCCCGCGCACGCTGGTCCTCACCTATTTCGGCGACATGGACATCAGCGAGCTCCGCGAAAAACCGGCCGGCCGCCAGCCGATCGACACCCGCGCGGTCGCCATGAGCCGGCTCGGTGAGGTCATGGATGGCGTCGGCCGCGCGCTCGACTCCGGCAAGCTGGTCTACTGGATCTGCCCGCTCGTCGAGGAATCCGAGGCCGAGGGCACCGAGCATCTCACCAACGCAACGAAACGTTTCGAGAGCCTGCAAAAGCGTTTCGGCGATCGCGTCGGTCTGGTTCATGGCCAGATGAAAGGCAGCGAGAAGGATCGCGTCATGGGCCAGTTCGCGGCCCACGAGATCGGCCTTCTGGTCGCGACCACCGTCGTCGAGGTTGGTGTCGACGTGCCGGCCGCCACCATCATGGTGATCGAGAATGCCGAGCGTTTTGGCCTCGCCCAGCTGCACCAGCTGCGCGGCCGCATCGGCCGCGGCTCGGAGGCCTCGACCTGCATTTTGCTTTACAGCGAGCCGCTCGGCGAGATGTCGAAGGCGCGGCTGAAAGTGATCCGCGAGACCACCGACGGCTTTCGCATCGCCGAGGAAGACCTGAAACTCCGCGGCGAAGGCGACGTGCTGGGCGTCCGCCAGAGCGGCCTGCCCGGCTACCGCATCGCGCGCTCGGAGGTGCACGGCCAGCTCATCACGCAGGCCAGAGACGAGGCGCTTCGCATCATGAAGGACGATCCGAAACTGAAAGGCGAGCGCGGCGAAGCGCTGCGCTGTCTGCTGTATCTCTATGAACGGGACGAGGCGATCCCGCTGATCGGGGCGGGTTAGCTCGCCGCTCGCCGCCGCCCGACTTCATAGGCCGCCACATGCGCTCGCGCCAGATCCAGCAGCGGCGTGTCGACATTCAGCTTGCGGGCCCGGTTGGCCATATCACCGAGGATATGCTCGGACTCGGTGATCGAGCCGCGCTCGATGTCGCGCAGCATCGAGGCCTTGAGCGGCGAGTCCAGGGTCGTGAACAGCTTTCGGTCAAACTCGATGAACGGGGCGCGCGGCTCGAAACCCGAGGCGGTCGCAACAGTGCAGCATTCCGCGAACAGGCGGAAGATCGATTGCTCGCCGTTCGGCACAGCCAGGATGTCGCCGATGCTGGCGCGCATCAGGCAGGTAATGCCGGCGAGCGTCGAGAGCTGGACGAACTTCTCCCACATGTCCTGCATGATCGCTTCGCTGGCGCGCACGTCGATCCCAGGGACCTGGAACAGCCTCTCCAGGGCAAGCGTGCGCTCACTCAGCGACCCCTCGGTTTCACCGAAGACGATGGTCTGATTGGCCATGAACTGAACGACACGGCCATCCACATCGAGCCCGGCGCTGACATTGGCGAGCCCACCGAGAACGGGCTCGGCACCGAACCGCGCCGTCAGGGCGTCGATGTGTTTCAGCCCGTTCAGGATCGGCAGTATCATCGTGCTCGGGCCAACGGCCGGGGCAAACTGGCTCATGGCGTCGTCGAGCGAATAGGCCTTCACGCCGACGAGCACGACGTCGAAGGGCTCGCTCAGCTCGTTCGCCATCAGGATCTTCGGCTGCACGGCAAAGTCGCCGTGCGGGCTTTTGACCCGCAATCCATCCCGCCGCAATTGCTCGGCGCGCCCGGCCCGCACCAGAAAGGTCGCGTCGGCGCCCGCGCGGACCAGGCAAGCTCCGTAATAGCCTCCGAGCGCTCCTGCGCCGATCACCAGCACTCTCATCTGAACTCCTGTGCCATGTTCCCGGCAGGCCAAAGCTTTGGCCGCCAAACAAGTGAAGATCAGGCCTTCTTTGCAACACCGGTCGCGAACGCCTTCAGTAGCGACGCATCGACTGCCTCGCCTTTGGCATCGGCGGCCAGATGCTCGAACCATCTGGCAAAGCCTTCGTAGATCTGGCTTGCCGGATGGTCCGGCCCGAGGAAGCCTGATATCTCCTGCATCTCCGCGACCCAGCGATAGGCCTTCGGGATCATGTCGGGCAGTGCGACCTCGAGCCGGGCCAGGATCGCGGGCTGGCTGAGCGCGAGCTCGTCGCGCAGTGCATCCGCGGCCCCCGCCTTGGTCGCCGCGATCACCATGGCCGAGCCGATGCCGGCGAGGCCCTTGACGATGCCGGCATAGGACATTTTTAGCGCAGAGGCAGCACCCACCGGACCTTGGACGATGCGGATGTCGAGCCCGAAATCCTTGAGCACGGCGAGATCCCTGGCATGCTCGCCGGACATGTAGAAGGCCGGGCTCTTGCCGCCCGGCTGCGGCGGGAAGCCGATGATGCCGCCATCGACGAAGGGCGCCTGCGCCGAGCCGATGATCTCCTCGATCCGCTTCACCGTGTCGACATTGACGGCGTTGCAGTCGACCACGACCGGCTTCTTGCGGCGCTTCACAATCAATGCAGCCAGCCGCTCCGCCAGCCTCTCCGCCTCGCCCGGCGGCACGATGGAGAGAATGATATCGGCATCCGCGATCGCATCGTCCTCGGCGCCGATCATGCCGGCATCCGCCGCGCGTTTCAGCGTCGCCTCGCTGCGTCCCTTCAAGGACGTCAGCACGCGCGCGCCGTTCTCGCTCAGGCGACGCGCCACCGCGCTGCCCATGGCACCGGGCGCGAGGATCGCAATGGTCTTCGACATCGGGAGCGCTCCAGTTCGACGTCCGAGCGCTGCGCTCGGTCCGACCGAACAATAGCAGAGGACGCCAACGCCGGCGTGACCGCAGGCCATCCCGACGGGGAATAGCCCTACTCCGCCTTCGCAGGCTCAGGCTGGAGCGTGGAGGCATTGGCAATGCGCGCGGCATTGGCCATGCCCGCGAGCGCGGCGGCCTTCTTCGAGTCGGGTGCCGAGCCGGGCTGCACCACGCCGGCGGACATGATCAGCGTTGCGGCATCCTCGGCGGTGAGGTCGACCTCGATGATCTTGCTCTTGGGCACGTAGAAGAAGAATCCGGTGGTCGGGTTCGGCGAGCACGGCAGAAATACCGAGACATGTTCGTCCTGCCCCGGCAGGCTGCGCGAGATCTCTTCGTTCGGCGATTGCGAGATCAGCACGATCGACCACATGCCGGGCGAAGGAAACTCGACCAGGCCCACTTTGCGGAAGCTCGAACCCTTGCCCGAGAACAGCGTCTCAAACACCTGCTTCAGGCCGCGATAGATGGCACGAACCGCAGGGATCCGGCCGAGGAAAGTCTCGCCGACATCGACCAGCGTGCGGCCGATCAGGTTCGCCGCGAGGAAGCCGACCAGCGTCAGCGTGAAGAATGCGACAATCAGTCCCCAGCCGGGAACGCCGTAAGGAAGATAGGTTTCCGGCCGGTAGGCCTGCGGCACGAAGGGTCGCACCACGCCGTCGACCCAGGTGACGAACCACCAGACCAGATACAGCGTGATTGCAATCGGACCGGTGACGATCAGCCCGGTCAGGAAATAATTGCGAAAACGGCCCATCAGGCCGGTATGCGGTTCCGGGATGGGATCAAGTGGCGCAGGCGCGTCGTCGCGGGGGGTCATTCGGGTTCCAGGTCGGTCGCTTCGTCCAAGCTAGGGGCTTCTAGCAGGTTTTGGAAGAGTGCGACGTGATCCCTTCTGCCTATTCCACGGTCACCGATTTCGCGAGGTTGCGCGGCTGATCGACGTCGGTGCCCATCACCACAGCCGTATGATAGGCCAGCAGCTGGACCGGAACGGCGTAGACCATCGGGGTAAAGGCCGCGGCCATGTCGGGCAAGACGATGGTGACGAGCGAATTCACCGTCGCTTCCGCCGCACCCTTGGCGTCCGTCATCAGGATGATGTTGCCGCCGCGGGCGGCGACCTCCTGCATGTTGGAGACGGTCTTCTCGAATACGCGATCGTAGGGCGCGATGACGACAACAGGCACGGTCTCGTCGATCAGCGCGATCGGGCCGTGCTTGAGCTCACCGGCGGCATAGCCTTCGGCGTGGATGTAGGAGATTTCCTTCAGTTTCAGCGCGCCTTCGAGCGCCAGCGGGAAGCTGGTGCCCCGACCGAGATAGAGCACGTCGCGGGATTTTGCGATCCGGTGCGCGAGCTTCTCGATCTGAACCTCATTGGTGAGTGCATCCGACATCAGACGCGGGATCTCGACGAGGCCGTGAACGAGCTTGGTTTCGTCCTCATCGGACAATACGCCGCGCGCTTTGCCCGCTGCAATCGCGAGGTTTGCCAGCACCATGAGTTGGCAGGTGAAGGCCTTGGTCGAGGCGACGCCGATCTCGGGGCCGGCCAGCGTCTGCAGCACGGTCTCGCTCTCGCGCGCGATGGTCGAGGTCGGCACGTTGACGACGCCGATGGTGTGCGCGCCCTCCGCCTTGGCGTAGCGCAGCGCCGCCAATGTGTCGGCGGTCTCGCCGGATTGCGAGATGAAGATCGCTAGATCGCCCTTGCGCAGCGGCGCTTCGCGGTAGCGGAACTCGGATGCGACATCGACCTCGACCGGCAGGCGCGCAAAGCGCTCGAACCAGTATTTGGCGACGATGCCGGCATAGCTCGCGGTGCCGCAGGCCGTGATGTTGATGCGCTGGATATCCTTGAAGTCGAACGGCAGCTTGACCGGCAGCGAGACGCGCTCGGTCGCCATGTCGACATAGCGCGCCAGCGTGTGGCCGACCACTTCCGGCTGCTCGTGGATCTCCTTCGCCATGAAATGGCGGTAGTTGGCCTTGTCGACCAGTGAGGTCGAGGCGGCGTGCTTGATCTTGTCGCGCGCAACGGCCTTGCCGTCCTTGTCGAAGATCGTGGCGCTCTTGCGGGTCAGCACCACCCAGTCGCCATCCTCGAGATAGCTGATCGTGTCGGTGAACGGGCCGAGCGCGATCGCATCCGAGCCAAGATACATCTCGCCGTCGCCATAGCCGATCGCGAGCGGCGGCCCGTTGCGGGCGCCGATCATGAGGTCGTCATCGCCGGCGAAGATGAAGCCGAGCGCGAAAGCGCCGCGCAAGCGCGCCAGCGTCAGCTTGACTGCTTCCACCGGCTTGCTGCCGCGCGTCAGGAGATCGTCGACGAGGTGCAATACGATCTCGGTGTCGGTCTCGGTGTGGAACACCGTGCCCTTCGTCTCGAGTTCCTCGCGCAGCTCGCGGAAATTCTCGATGATGCCGTTATGCACGACCGCGACGCGATCGGTCGCATGCGGATGGGCATTGTTGACGGTCGGCTTGCCGTGCGTGGCCCAGCGGGTGTGACCGATGCCGGTGGTGCCCAGAAGCGGCTCAGCCTCCAGCCGCTTCTCGAGGTTCTTCAGCTTGCCCTCGGCCCGGCGGCGCGCGAGGTGCTTGCCTTCGAGCGTGGCGACGCCCGCGGAATCGTAGCCGCGATATTCGAGACGTTTGAGCGAATCCACCAATTGCTCCGCAACCGGCTCGCGCCCGAGAATGCCGACAATCCCGCACATGCGGATCAATATCCCCCAAATCCGTCGAAAAATCGCCTAAACGACGCGTTCATTTTTTAGCCAAGTTCCTAAGGAACCAGATACTCAATAATTATGACCGATTGCGACAAGCGTCCGCTGACGCCAATCCCGGGTCCCGTATCGATGTGACCGGCTTTTAACCTCGCGCATTAACCCGACGTCAACAAGTTTGGCCAACGATTCCCGCCCAGGAGATCAAGGCCATGAAAGCCACCACGTCCGACCGCAAAGGTCGGTCATCGCTGTATATACGTGCCAGTGAGACGTCCGGCACGCACCTGGCGCATTGGCCGCCGCCCCAGCGCGGCAAGGAAAGCAAGCCTGTCTTCATCAAGCATCCTGAAGGCGAGCCGATCAAGCGCGCCAAGCCGCGCGGCTGGCGCCTGACGCGCGCCATCTTCTCCGAATTCGCCGACGACGAATAACGCGTCTTATTTTTCAGCCTTCTTCCCGCCGCTCTTCATCTCGCGATAGCGCGCCGCGCCGCCTTCCCTGATGGTCTGCTGGCTGCGCTCCAGCGCCATCGCATCGTCAGGCACATCTTTCGTGATCACAGAACCCGAGCCGATATAGGCGCCGTTGCCGATCTTGACCGGGGCGACCAGCGAGGAGTTGGAGCCGACGAAGGCGCCCTGCCCGATCACCGTCTTGTGCTTCTTGAAGCCATCATAGTTGCAGGTGATGGTGCCGGCGCCGATGTTGGAGGCGGCACCGACGGTGGCATCGCCAATGTAGGAGAGATGGTTGACCTTGACGCCGGCCTCGAGAGTCGCCGCCTTGGTCTCCACGAAATTGCCGATCCGCGCGCCGTCGCCGAGCGACGTGCCGGGCCTGAGCCGCGCATAGGGCCCGACCGAAACCTTCTTGCCGAGCGTGGTCTCGACGATATGCGAGAAGGAATGGATCACGGTGCCGTCGGCGATCGAGACGCCGGGGCCGATCACCACGAACGGCTCGATGGTGACGTCCTTGCCGAACACGGTGTCGGCGGCGAGAAAGACGGTTTCGGGGGCGATCAGCGTCACGCCCGCATCCATCGCGGCCTTGCGCAGTCGCGTCTGCATCACGCCCTCCGCTTCCGCAAGCTGGGCCTTGGTGTTGATGCCGCGCACTTCGTCCTCGCTGGTTTCGATCACCACGGACTCCCATCCATTGTCGTTGGTCACGCCGACCGCATCGGGTAGATAATACTCGCCCTTGGAATTCGCATTGCCGATTCTGTCGAGGATCGCGAGCGCGCGGCGGCCGTCGATCGCCATCACCCCGGCATTGCACAGATCGATCTTGCGCTCATCAGTGCTGGCATCGGCATGCTCGCGGATCGCCACCAGGCGATTGCCCTCGACGATGAAGCGTCCGTAGCCCGTTGGATCCTTGGCGCGGAAGCCGAGCGCGGCGAGCGCGGCCCCGCCGGCAAGCGGCGCGCGCAGCCGCGCAAAGGTCTCGGCCGAGATCAGTGGCGTATCACCGAAGGCGATCAGGACGTCATCGACGCCGCGCGCAATCGCCTTTCGCGCCGCTAGCACCGCATGCGCCGTGCCGAGCCGCTCGGCCTGCACGAAGATGAGCGCATCGGGGCGGATACGCTTGGCCTCGTCCGCGACCGCCTGATGATCGGGGCCGATCACGACCGCAAGCGCTGTGCCGGTTCCCTGCGGTGCGGCGCCAAGCACATGGGCGAGTAACGACTGGTGAGCGACGGAATGCAGCACTTTCGGCAGGTTCGATCGCATGCGCGTGCCCTCGCCGGCGGCGAGCACGATCGTGAGGCTTGAGCGGATGGTCATCGCAATCCTGTCAATATGGCCGAATCGATCATCACATCGGCTGGCGACACGCCGACGCCGCCTGAGCTTTCCGCCTTGCTACCCCCGCAAACGCCCGGAATTCAAGTGCGCGTGGGTTTTCCTGTTAATGTTCCTTGATTGATTCGGGGAAGCCAGACAGGGCTGGGCACTTAACGTTCATGGCAAAGGATTCCGACCCACTGGCGGATGCCTTCGGCGATAAGGAGACCGGCGGGCTGTTCTCCGGACTTTTGGCCGAGGAAGCGGCGTTCGATCGTCGTTTGCTGTGGCGGCTGGGCTCGTGGGGCGTCGCCGCCGTCGGCGCGGTCGTGGTCGCCGTGATGGCCAACCAGGCCCAGCTCGGCTGGCGGCGCGACCAGGTCGCCTCCGCCGACCTCGCCCGCCAGTCCGATCAGATTCAGGTGCTGACCAAGCAAATCCAGCTCGAAGCCCGCCGCCTCGCCTCCGCGATCGAGACGCTGAACACCGATCGCGACCGGCTCTATTCGCGCGTTACGGTGCTCGAGCAGGGGCTCGATTCCGTCACAGGCGCCATCGCCAAGCAGAACGCGACATCGCAGCCGGCGCCAGCCTCGAAGCCGCAGGACGTTCCCGTCGCCGCTGCACAGCCCCCGGCCCCGGCACCGGAGGTCGCACCGGTTGCCTCGACGGCCGCCTCGCTGGTCGACAGGCTGCGCGTCGCGGCCGCCAAGGAGCCCAAGGACGTCGCGAGCAAGGACAGTTCGAGCAAGGACAGCTCGAAAGAGGCTGCGAAGGATCAGCCGAGCCCGTCGCCACAGACAGCGGCTGCCGCCTCGCTGGTTCAGCAGGCGCCGGTAACGCCATCGGCAGCGCCGATGCTTCCGCTGCTGCCATCGAAGTCGATCATGGCACCGCCCGACCCTGCCGCGTCGAAACTGATCCAGCCGGAGCCAGCCGAAAAGGCCGCCGACAAGAAGCCCGAGCCGGCGCCAGCTCCGACCGAAGTCGCAGCAGCCAAGCCAGCTGAGGCGACAGAAGCCGAGGTCCCCGCCATCGCAGTTCAGCAGACGCGCTTTGCCATCGAGCTCGGCGGTGCGAATTCGGTCGACGGCTTGCGCGCGCTCTGGCGCGGGCTGAGCAAGTCCAACCCCGAGGTCGCCGCACTCCGGCCCATCATCATGATCAAGGAAGGCACGAACGGCCTCGGCATGCAGCTCCGGCTCGGTGCAGGTCCCCTGATCAACGCCGCCGCCGCGGCAAAGCTCTGTGCGGGCCTTGCCGAAAGCGACCGCCATTGCGAGACCACGGTGTTCGACGGCCAGCGCCTGTCGATGCGCGGAGGCTCGGACAAATCCCAAGAGAAATCTCAGGACAAAAGCCAAGACAGATCCCAAGACAAATCCCAGGACAAGTCCCAGGACAAGGGATCGGAGAAGAACTCCGAGAAGGCGCAAGACTCCGTGCCGCAAGCCGAGACGGCCCCCACGCCCGCGCCGACCGCCAAGCCCGACAAGCATCGCCGCAGCTACTCCTCCAAACGCTCAAAGCGCGAGGAGCCGGCGCCCGCGCCGCAACCGGCGCCGGCCGCAGCCAAGCCACCGGAGACGGCGTCGGCGGGATCGACGATATCAGCCTTCTTCAGGCGATAGGGCTATCAGAACGCTTGATTGATGAGCCGGAGCTCAGCGTCGCGTGAGCGACGCGTTCGGCTAAAAGGCCGTCAGCTGGCTGATCTTGATCACCGCACAGATGATCATGCCCCACAGCGCAAAATTGATCTGCAACGCTTCAGTCATTGCCAATCCTCTCGCGTCCTCATCAGCGCGCTCTGGAACCAGGTGATCCGCTCCTGATCGAATCAGCAGTCACGCTCGGCGCGTTCACGTGGAACGTTAGGCCGGGTCGAAACTTTCGCAAATCCGTATCGCTACGGTTCCGAGGCGCGGAGTGCAGCAAAAAAGCCAGCGACCCGAGGGATGGGCCCGGTGTAAAAATGCCCCGCCCCCTGTTGCTCCCTCCCGCCATCCCGACCATATTGCCGGCATGACAAAGAAGCCGTTTCGCCTCACGCCCTATCAGGTCCAGTTTCTCATCGTCGTCGGGTTCGTCACCGTCGGCTGGGCGCTCTATGTGCGCTATCTCGCGATCGAGTTCTCGCAAGTCGCGCTCGCATGCGACGCCGGCCTGCAGACCATGATCTGCAAGGCGCGCTCGGTGTCGACGTCGCTGTTCAAGAACTCGGTGTTCGGCATTGTCGCGCTTGTCATCGCCACGCTGAACCTGATGCGGCCTTCGATCGTGCTGCTCACGCTCGGCGTGGTCGCAGCCGGCCTCGGCATCGTGCTCTACAACATCGTGCTGTCGGGCCTTGCGATCGGCCTGCTCATCCTTGGCTTTGCTCGGCCCGCGCCCGCCACAGCGTGAGCGCGAACAAGAGATAGATCGCGCAGGTCCACATCGCCTGCCAATTGTCGCGGCCTTCGTTCAGAAGCACGTAGAGCGCCGACACCGCCAATAGCCCCGCGAACACCGCTTCCGCGACCGGCCGCGCGCCGATCTGCGGCCGGTTCAACATCAAGAGCGCGAACGGCACCACCGCCATCGTCAGCGAGGCATAGGGGAAGTCGCGGTAGCGCGGATCGAACACGAAGCCGAGCGCGGTCTCGGCCGCGATCACCGCCGTCACCGCCAGGGTCAGGCCGAGCACGGCCGAAAGCTTCGACCATTTGCGGCCCTCGCGCGGCCCCAGCAGATCGAGGAAGCTCGGCAGGTTGCGGCCGATGACGAGCGCCTGCGCGCAGAAGATCGGCGAGAGGATGCCGGCGAGCAGCAGCGCGCCCCATTGCAGCCAGCCGCCCCAGCCATAGCTCTCGTAATACATCTTGTCGGCGGCGATCCCGAGCAGGATGCCCGCCGATGTCGCGGAGATGCCGACGGCGAGCCAGGCCGAGAAGCGCGGCGTCCAGGGCCGGCGCCGCAGCGTGATGAGGGCGACCGCGAACACCAGCACGCTGAGGCCCATGCCTGACCCCATGTACCATTTCCAGAGGGGGAAATTGCTGATCGGCTCGCCCGGCGGATATTTCAGCTGGCGCCGCACGGAATCGAGCAGACCCCAATAGCCGCCGACGGTGCCTTCCAGCCGCCGCTTCCATGGCTGGTCATAAGCCTCGATCAGATTGACGCGAAACTTCTGCGTCTTCGCGAGCGCCAGAATCTCCGAGACGACGCGCGCCTGGTTGGTGCGCGACGGCAGCGCGCCTTCGCGCATGCGGCCCTCGCTCGGCCAGCCGGTTTCACCGATCAGGATTTCCTTGTCAGGGAACGCCACCGCCATCCGCTCGCGGATCGCCTCGACATGGGACGAGGCGAATTTCGCCTTCACCGGCATATCCTCCCAATAAGGCAGGATGTGAATGGTGACGAAGTCGACGGCGTCATAGACCTCGCGGTTCTTCAGCCAATATTCCCAGACGTCGGCATAGGTCACGGGCACGGTGACCTGCGCCTTCACCGAGCGGATGATCGCGATGAGATCCTGCGTCGTCATCTCGCCGCGCAGCAACACCTCGTTGCCGACGACGAGCGCGGAGATGGTGTCGGGGAATTCCTTGGTGAGGCGGACCGCGGTCGCCACCTGCGCAAAGTTCTTGGCACGGTTGCTGCCGAGCCAGATGCCCTGGATCACCTTCAGCCCGCCGACCTTGGTCGCAACCGCCGGCACCTGGTCGAGCCCGTTTTCAATGGAGTAGGTGCGGACGCAGTCGGTGATCTCCTTGAGCTGCCGCAGGTCCTGCTCGATCTGGTCGGCCTCGATCTGAGTCCACGCGTTCAACGGCGTCTGCTCGCCGCGGAACGGCGCATAGGAGACGCATTGAACCTTGTCATTGGGATCGATGGGGGCGCGCGCGAGCGTGATCGGCGTGGCAAGCCACCACCACACGGCAGCAATCGCACCCAGTGAGACGAGCAGGAGCGCCAGTGGCGTACGAAGTGAAATTTGTTCCGTCCTCCGCGAAGGGTCCGTCGATTACCCGCTCGCACGCCGTCTGCCAAGGGGGGACCGCGGCCACACGCGCCCTCTCCCCGACGAATTAGGCTGCGGCGGTTCGACCATCCCATAGGATCGTGACTTTGCTGGACAAAAATCCAAATACAGGCCAATGGATTTCGCGGGACTTTTCCGCCGCATTGGAGACCCATTTGGACGCCATCACGACCGGCGTCCGCGAGGTCCTCCCGCGGGCGGACGGCTGAGACATTGGGGAATTCATGCGGCGACGGGTGTTCGAGTTACGAAATGCGGTCCTGCGGCAGTTCGCCGCCTCGTTGGCCGTTTCCTCCCTTGTCCTGCTGGCCGGCCTCGGCTGCGCTTCCGCCCAGAGCGGGACGCCCGCCCCCGACCAGGGCAAGGCCGCTGCCCAGCCTGCCGACGCCGCCAAGGACGCCACCGCCCAGAACCAGCGCCGCACCGACGAATTCGCCGAGGCCGCCCAGGCCATCAACGGGCCGGCCGGCAATCCCGAATGCGTCTGGCTCGGCCGGCGTGTGGTGCGGCTGATGTGGCGGGATGACCTCGATACCGCGTTCCGCCATCTCGACCTCTATGATCGCTTCGGCTGCCCCGGCGGCCACATCCAGGCTGCGTTCCGCTGCCTGACCCGCTTCGGCGCCCAGATCGATCCCAAGGTCGCCGAGACCCTGGACAGCCGCGTCCATGCCTGCTGGATCAATCCAGCCGCCCAGCCGCAGCAGGCGGCGGCTGCAGCCTCCCAGCCTCCGGCGCCCACGACCGGCAATTCGCAGCCACCCCAGCCGCCCACGAGCCCGGCACCTGCGGCAAGCCCCTCGCCGGCGCCCCAGAAATAGCCGCGATCGTTTCACCTGTCGTTCAGGAACGATGGGCGATAGCTGGGGTTGGCACTGCCGCGCTCCCAAAAGGCCATGCCCTCATAAGGACATGAGGCCATGACAGTTGAGAAACCGCGCGGCAGAGGTATGCTCCCTTTGCCGCGGACTCGGTCGGATCTCGGGGTCGGATCCGCAGCCCTGCCATTTCAGCCCCTATTGGTCTAGCCGCGATGCGCGCTGTCGCCGCCGTTCTGTTGCTCGTGTCCGTCCTTCACGCCGGCATCTGGGGAGTCCTGCGCGACCGGGAACCCGCGCCTGATTTCAAGGGCCTGTTGCCGAGCGTCTCCTACGCGCCGTTCGAGGGCTCGGCCCATCCTGATATCGACAACATTCCGACCATCGAGAAAATCCGCTCAGACCTGAAGACGCTGTCGACGATGACGCGCGCTATCCGCCTCTATTCGTCGACGGGCGGTGTGGAGCTGGTGCCGCCGATTGCCGCCGAGTTCGGCCTCAAGGTCACCGTCGGCGCCTGGATCGACAAGGACCCTGACCGTAACGAGCGCGAGATCAAGGCTGCGATCGAGCTCGCGCGCAAGAACAGCAACGTCAACGGCGTCGTCGTCGGCAACGAGGTGATCTACCGCGGTGAGCAGAAGGTCGAAGACCTCATCGAGATGATCAAGAAGGTGAAGAGCGCGGTGCGCGTGCCCGTCACCACCGGCGAGATCTGGAACATCTGGCGCGACAATCCCGACCTTGCCTCCAACGTCGATTTCATCGCCGCGCACGTGCTGCCCTATTGGGAGAACTTCCGCTCGGACCAGGCGGTCGATCAGGCCGTCGACCGCTACAACCTGCTGCGCAACCTGTTCCCGGGCAAACGCATCGTGATCGCCGAGTTCGGCTGGCCGAGCGCGGGCTACAATCTGCGCAACGCCGACCCGGGCCCGTTCCAGCAGGCGCTGACGCTGCGCAACTTCGTCAGCCGTGCCGAAGCCATGGGCATGGAATACAACATCGTCGAAGCGATCGATCAGCCCTGGAAATATTTTGAAGGCGGCGTCGGTCCGTACTGGGGCATCCTCAACGCCAGCCGCGAGCCGAAATTCGCCTGGACCGGCCCGGTCGAAAACCCTGATTATTGGAAGCTGATGACGATCGCGCTCCTGGTCGGCGTCCTGATGTCGTTGCCGATCCTGCGGCTGGAGCAGCCGACCGCAAAACAGGCCTTCCTGCTGTCGGCCACGGCGAACGGCGTCGGCGCCTGGGCCGCGACCGTGTTCGCATTCTGGAACGGCCACTACTTCATCTTCGGCTCGGCCTTCGCGCTGACTCTCGGCATGATTCTCCTCGTTCCTCTCGTCCTCATCGCGATGGCCCGCATCGACGAGATCGCGGCCGTCGCCTTCGGACGGCCGCCGCAGCGGCTGCTCGCCAAGGGCAAGGCGATCGAGAACGTGCCTGACAATTACTACCCGAAGGTCTCGATCCATATCCCTGCGTATTACGAGCCGGTCGAGATGCTCAAGCAGACGCTCGATGCGCTGTCGCGGCTCGACTATCCGAACTACGAATGCGTCGTGATCATCAACAACACGCCGGACCCGGCGTTCTGGCAGCCGATCCAGGATCATTGCCGCGCGCTCGGTGAGCGCTTCAAGTTCATCAACGCCGAGAAGGTGCAGGGCTTCAAGGCCGGCGCGCTGCGCATCGCCATGGACCGCACCGCCGTTGACGCCGAGATCATCGGCATCCTCGATGCCGACTATGTGGTCGAGCCCGACTGGCTCAAGGACCTCGTGCCCGCCTTCGCCGATCCGCGCGTTGGCCTCGTGCAGGCGCCGCAGGAACATCGCGACGGCGACCTCTCGATCATGCACTACATCATGAACGGCGAATATGCCGGCTTCTTCGACATCGGCATGGTCCAGCGCAACGAGCTCAACGCCGTCATCGTGCACGGCACGATGTGCCTGATCCGCCGCGCCGCGATGGACATGGCCGGCGGCTGGTCATCCGACACGATCTGCGAGGACTCCGATCTCGGCCTTGCGATCCAGGAGCTCGGCTGGACCACCCACTACACCAATTATCGCTATGGCAAGGGGCTGCTGCCCGACACCTACGAAGCCTTCAAGAAGCAGCGTCACCGCTGGGCCTATGGCGGCCTGCAGATCGTGAAGAAGCACTGGCGGCAGTTCCTGCCCGGACGGAGCCGGCTGACGCCCGACCAGAAGCGCGAATACGGCCTTGGCTGGCTCAACTGGCTGGGGGCCGAAAGCCTCGGCGTGGTCGTGGCGCTGCTCAACCTCGTCTGGGTGCCGATCGTCGCCTTCGCCGACATCGCCATTCCCGACAAGATCCTGACGCTGCCGATCATCGGCGCCTTCATCGTCTCGCTCGCGCACTTCCTGTCGATGTATCGCGCCCGCGTCGCGATCAAGCCCGGCCAGATGCTGGGCGCCATGATCGCCGCGATGAGCGTGCAATGGACGGTGTCGCGCGCAGTCGCGCAGGGCCTGATCACGGAACACATTGCGTTCGCCCGCACCTCCAAGGGTGGCCTCTCCAGGATGTCGATCGAGTTCCAGGCGTTCTGGGAGGCCGTGATCGGCGTCCTGCTTCTGGTCGGCGCCGGCGTGCTGATCGCCTCCAACTCTTTCCGGCAGATCACCGAGATCTATATCTTCGCCGGCGTGCTGGTGCTGCAGAGCCTGCCGTTCCTGGCCGCGGTCGCGATCGCGATCCTCGAGCTCAGCCGCATCAATTCGTTCCAGTTCTGGCGCGACAGCGCGATCCGCACCGCCGAGCTGATCGGCCTCCGCCCCGTCGCCCTGCCCGGGCCCGGCAACGCGCAGGCCGTGCCGAGCGAGGTGCAGCGGGAGGCGAACTGAGGGGGCGGATCGGCGCCCGTGGCCCGACGCTTAAGAGACATGTTAGGGGGCGTCACGAGTCCGGCAGGATCAGCACCCGTCCTCGCCTGCCGGCCCTAACGTAATCGAACGCTTGCGCTGCGTCCGTCAGTGGCGCCCGCAGGCCAATCGGGAGATAGATGCGCCGCTGCTCGACCAGTTTCCCCAGCTCGGCCAATGCAGCCGCTTCGGGCTTGAAGATTGTCCAGTGGTAGTTTTGCACGCGCTTCGGCAAGGCGGCGCGGTGGCCCCGCTTGTCGGACATTGTCTTGAGCGCGCCGCGTACCCAGCCGAGTTCATCGAAATTGCCGAGGAGCGGATGCACCGTCGTGGCATGGCCGAACGCACCGTCGTGAAGGCAGCCGAGCAGCGGCCGATCGTGTTCCCAAGACGCGAAATTAAGCGTCGCATCGAAAGTCCGCGAGAGTGATGCGAACGGCTTGTCCGTGCTGTCGATCACGACACGGGCGCCCGCTTCCCGGCAGGCCGGGAAATCGTGCGGCCGTGCGATGGCCGCAACAGTGGCTCCCCAGGTGGACAACATCTGCAGCGACAGCGTCCCAAGGCCGCCGGCGGCCCCGAGGACGAGCACGCTTTTTCCGCGAGCGTTCTGCGGCGTCAGTCCGGCACCACGGACGGCAAGCCACATGGTAATGAAGCTGTAGGGAAGCGCTGCGAGCGCCTGAAGGTCCCCCTCCGGCGGAGCCGGCAGGAGATGCGCAGCCTTGACCAGCACATGGCTCGCATGGGTGCCATCAGCCGACGGTGGCTTCGTGCCGTACACGCGATCGCCAAGCCTGAAGGCGCTGACCCCGCTTCCAACGGCCGTGACGACGCCCGCTAAATCGTTACCGAGCACCATGGGAAACTTGCCGGCACCGAGCAGCGATAGCAGCCGCCGGCCGTATCCCCGTGCGCGTCGCACGTCGATCGGATTGACCGACGCAGCCGTCACCGCGACCTCGACCTCATCAGATCTCGGCTCTCGGCGGGGAAATCGCTGGATTTGCAGGCGGCCCTGCGCCGATGGCCCGAGGCACATCAGGACTGCGCGGGCACCCGCGGTCGCCGGCTCGCAGCTTGGGATGATTTGAGTTGTTGCGACCATCTACCAATCGACCACTTCGAACTTGAAGGCATAACGCTCCAGCCTTGCACGAAGCGCCGCGGCCCCCGCACCGGCGCGGACGCGCATCACCTTTCCCACTCGGGGGCTACTTTCGAGAGCCATCCCGATGATGGTTGCCCCGGCGTTCTGTGCCTCGCCGCGAACAGCAGCCTCGATCTCACGTTGCTGAAGGGCCGGCTTGAAGACCTTGCCGATCCCGGTCACCGGCAGCGACGGCATGATCTTCACGTGCTTGGGGATCGCCGCCCGCTCGGGAACGTGGGCGGCCGCAAAATCCATCAATTCGTCGACCTCGACGGCAGCTCCGGGCTTGAGCTGTACATAGGCGACGGGGACCTCGCCCGCATACGGGTCGGGGCTGCCGACAGCGGCAGTCATCGCGATCGCGGGGTGTTTGGACAGCGCATCCTCGATCAGCTTCGGGTCGATGTTGTGCCCTCCTCGGATGATCAGCTCCTTGCGCCGGCCAGCAAGCCAGAAATATCCCCGGTCATCCTGACGTCCGAGGTCGCCGGTGTTGAGCCAGCGCCTTCCCTCGATATCGATCCAAAGGTCCTTGTTCTGCTGCGGATCGAGATAGCCCACAAACACGTTGGGACCGCTGATGGCGATCGTTCCGATCTCGTCGACGTCAGCCATTCGGACAAAGCTTCCGGCATCGTCGAGAACGACGACGCGCATCTGCTGGTATGGCAGGCGAAGGCCTATCGATCCGGCGAGGCGCTTGCCCTCCGGTGGGTTGAGGCAGGAGACGCAAGTCCCCTCGGTCAGCCCATAGCCTTCAACGATCTTGAGACCGGTCTTGGCCTCGAACGACTCGATCAGCTTGGCCGGCATCGGCGCGGCGCCGCAGATCGCATATTCGAGGCTGGACACGTCGTTGTCGCCGACCGGCACCTCCAGCAGGGCGGCGTAGACGGTCGGCACGCCGGAAAACGTCGCGATACGGTAATGGGCGGCAATCTCCCAGAAGCGCGCGATCAGGTTCTTGCTGCGGTAGCCCTCGGGCGTTGCAAGGAGCACATGCTGACCCTGCATCCATGGCAACAGACCGGTCACGAGCTGGGCGTTGACGTGAAACAGCGGCAGGCCGCAAAAATATGTCCGCGGCTCTTCGAACGCGCCGAACACTTGCGCCGCGGCCCAGGCATCGAAGACTTCATTGCCATGCGTGCGCACCGCAATCTTTGGCGCGCCCGTCGTGCCACCGGTGCAGAAATAGGATGAGACTGAATGTTCCGTGATCGTCCGCGGCACGACCAGGCGATCGGCAGGTTGGGCCAGCATCGCCGCGCGGAAATCCACGACCTTGAAGTCGGCATTCGGCAAGCCCGAGACGGCGGCGGCCATCGACGCGCCGACGCCTCCTTCGCGATAGGTCATCGCGTCGACCAGCGCGACCACTCGCAGCTCGGACAGCGTCGAAAGACGAGGCGAAAGCTTGCTCCATAGCTCGGCGCCCGCCGCCGGCGCGAGCGTCACCAGCACCCGCACCTTGGCGGCGCGAAGGATCTCGACGACCAGGTCCGGCTCAAGCAGAGGATTGACCGCAAGCACCACGCCCGCGGCCTCGCCGCCCCAGATCGTGAAGTGCGTTTCCGGCAGGTTCGGCAGCACATACGCGACCGGGTGGTCCGCGTCGACGCCGAAAGCCTGAAACGCATTCGCGGCCCGGGTGATTTCCGCCAGCAGCTCTGCATAGCTCCATGTCGAGGCGCGCTGATAGTCGTCTGCGGACAGAAAGAAGGTCAGCGCCTTGCGGTCGGGCCACCGCTGAGCGCCGGCCCTGAAGACCTCATAGGTCGTCTGTGGCAAGCGCCGCGTCGCGAGGTGCTCGGCCTCTATTCTCTGAATGTCAGCAAGATCTCGCACCGGCATGGGACACCTTCGTTGCAGTCGTGAGGAGGGAGCCGATGGCGGCTCAGCGTTGCCACTGACGGCCAGGGCGCGCCATGCTGTTCTTCAGTGCCAACAGCAGCTTCACCCGCGCCTTGTCCTTGATGGACAACTTCAGGACCCGCCAGAGCCGCGCCGGCGTCATGCGGGCATCGATGAAGTCATCGGGCAGATCCGGTCCCCATTGATAGAGACCGCCGCGGTCCATCAGGTGGTATCCCGCCGGCTGCACGGCGTCGAACAGATCCCCGTCGGCATAATGCTCGTGCTTCTGCCCCCAGGGATCGCGCCAATAGTCGAAAATCTGGCTCCCCAGCAGGTGGCGGCCCACGCCCCAGGCGTGCCGGTAGGGCTTTGCCATCAGCACTTGCTGGCCCATTTCTACGGCATCCAGGTCGACAACCTCAAATGCGACGTGATCGACCTTGGATTCCATTCCCATGGCAATGAAGACCGTATGATGGTCGGTCGGCTCGCTTCCTCGGTCGAGGCGGGTGAACGACCCCACCGGCGTGCCGTCGGCAAGGCACATCACATCCGACGGAATGAAACCGAATGTGTCCATGTACCAACGTACGCTGCGGTTGAAATCAGGGGTCTCCAGGACGAGGTGCCCGAGCTTGGTCACCTGTGGCGGCTCCAACTTCGGTCGCTGCGTGTCATTGACGCGAACGGTCAGGCTCGGCGCGTTGTGCAAGATCTGGGAACGGACCACCAGCGGCTCGCTCTCCACAAAGCCGTGGTGAACGTGGACAGCGACGCCATCGGGATCGCGCAGGTGGACGACCGCGCCGCCTCCCGGCCCTGGCGCCCGTTCGACACGGCTGCCGAATCTGCGGGCCAACCGCTCGAGGTCCTCGGCGTTCGGCACCGACAGGCCCATGCCAAGGAAGCGCGCATTGCGTCCGCGCGTAACGCGGTAGATGTAGGGCGCCGTCCCCGTTCCCCGCATGAACAGCTCGTTCTCGCTCCTCATCGCTTGAACCAGGCCGAAGTCGACGAGGTATCGCTCGGTCATATCGAGATCGGGGCGCTCGAAATGTGCGTAGAGAAGCTGCTTGGCCTTGACGAGAGGCGACGCACTGCGTGGCAACGCGATGGCGCCGGGACCGCTCTTGAGCACACCGTTAGACATATTTGCCTCCTTGGCTCAGGCCGCGATTGGCGCGGCGACATCGAGCGACTGCTCGAACGCGGTGAGAACCTGCAGATCGCGTGCCTGCATATTGAGCCGGCTCGCGATGAAGCGATCAGGCCGAACGAGAACAGCGCGCACTGCATGGCGCTTGAGCCACGTCTCGAACGCGGCGTCATTGCATTGCAATTCGAGCGTCTGCGGCCACTCTCTGCGACCATTGATGCAGACTGAGCGGACGCCCAGCACACTAAGAATGCCACGATCCCGCGCCGAGAGCAGCGTGATCGGGTCAACGCCGAGGCCGAGCACCATCCATTGATGACAAGCCTGGAAGGTATCGAGTGGGAACGAGCCTTCCGGCGTCGCGACGGTGGGTTGCAGCATCATCTGCCCGACCAAGCCGTCGCTCCCGGTTGTGGTCAGCAGGCTGCGGCCGATCGCCGGCGGCGGCACTACGCCACCGCGGCCGATGAAGGCGCGGAACGCGCGCGACGTATTCAGGCAGGCTAATACTGCGTCGCGGAAGGCGGCTGCTACACGGTTGGTCGGCATGATGATGGCGCCGAGCCTGCGCGACACCTCCACCATCTTGCGCACAACGGGAGCGCGTTCCTGCTGATAGCTGTCGAGGATCGCCTCCTTTGCGAATCCCCTGAGAACGGAAGAGAGCTTCCACGCGAGATTGACGGCATCTTTCATGCCCCCGTTCATGCCTTGTCCGGCGAAGGGCGGCATCAGATGGGCTGCGTCACCGGCGAGAAAACCGCGGCCGTTGCGCCAACGGTCGGCAACGCGCGCGTGAAAGGTATACACGGCTTTGCGCTCGATCTCGACCTCGCGATATCGCGTGCTCTCCACGATCAGCTTGGTGATCAGGTCATCGTTCTTCAGCTCTTCCTCGGTCTCGCCCGGTAGCTGCATGAATTCCCACCGGACGCGCTCGCCAACGGCCGGCAGTTCGACGCGCGGGCGGCTGGGATCGCAGTAGAAGCTGATCTGGTTGACCTGATGTCCCCTGACGATGGCATCAACGACCAACCACCGCTGCGCGTAGGTCGAGCCGACCAGCTTGGCCCCGAGCAGATCGCGCATCCGGCTCGTGCCGCCATCGCAGCCGACCACGAACTTCGCCCGCAGGCTGGCCGGTCCACTGCGTGTCGTGATCGACAGCACGGCATCCTCATCCCCCTGCAACAGGCTGGTGACTTGATGGCCGAACAGCACCCTCACCGTCTCGAACCGTTCCAGCCCCCTGAGCAGGACCCGCTCGAAATCTGGCTGGTAGAAAGTGCCGAGCGACGACTGGCCGTAAGGCCCTTGGGCCGGCATGTCTGCCTGCATCAGCACGCGGCCTCGTGAATTGAGATAGCGGACGTGAGGGTTCTTGATCAGGCCGGGCTCAATGTCGGCGAGCAGCCCCATTTGCGCGAACAGCCGCAGCGTCTCCCCATCATAGGCAATGGCTCGCGGCAATCCCAGCAGGCCTCCATTGGCCTCGAGGACGGCAACCTGGATTCCGGCAGCCCCGAGCAGATTGGCCACCATCAGTCCGACCGGACCAGCGCCGACAATCGCGACTTCGACGTCATGTAGCCGCACCTGTGCCGCCATGCCTTCCACCGCCACTTGAGCTTCCCCGCCGTTGCGTCGACACGGTCGACAATTATTTTTGAACATGGTAGTCAAAACGACTAAATAGTCAATATGAGATTATCGTCGCATGTTGGATTCTGCCAACCATTTGGGTTGGCACCGAAATTCCACGGCGCTTTGCAGCAACCCATGAAGGGGAGGAAGTCATGGCGACCAATCTGGTACGTTTCGAAGCAGGTGATGGTCCGCGCTGGGGCGTGGTGTCAGGAACGCACATCGCGCCACTGTCGGGCGACTATCCGACCACCGCCGCGCTCATCGAGCATGGCGAAGCGGACTGGCGCGGCGCGGCGGGCCGGACCACACGCATCGCCCTGGCGTCGGCTAAGATTCTGGCGCCGGTGACCACACCGGCCCGGCTCTATTGCCAGGGCGCGAACTACCGTCAGCACATGATCGAATCCGGCATGGATCCGGATGCCAAAGTGTTCAACATGTTCTTCACCAAGGCGGATGCCTCGCTTTGCTCCGCCGACGATGCGGTGGTTCGTCCCGCACACGTCAAGCTTCTGGACTATGAGATCGAGCTCGCTCTGGTCTTTCGCCGTCCGATCTCGTCCGCCATCAAAGTCACGCGCGAAACACTTGCCGACTACGTGTTTGCGATCACCATTGCGAACGATCTCAGCGCACGCGACGTGCAGTTGCCGCAAACGCAGTTTTTCAAGGGCAAGAGCCACCGTGGTTTCTGCCCGATCGGACCGTGGCTGACGGTTCTGGAAAGGGACGAGTTTTCCGTGATCGACGAGCTCACGCTCGAGCTCGACGTCAATGGCGCGCCACGGCAGCGCGACACCACGGCCAACCTGGTGTTCAAGCCGGCCGAGACCATTTCCGAACTTTCCACCTTCGCTAACATCGTTTGCGGCGACGTCTTGTTGACCGGCACACCGAGCGGCTGCGCGCTACGTATACCGCCGCCGCCGATCCGTAAGCTGGTTCAGCTACTGCCTGATCGCAAATTCTGGAAGCTTTTCCTCGCCGCACAGGCGCGCCGCCCGCAATATCTCAAGCCGGGGGACCGCATCAACGCCCGGATCCGCAGCCGCGACGGCACGATCGATCTCGGCGAACAGGTAACCGACATCGTCGGTCCCTGAGCGGCGGACTATTTCTCCGTCGTCGGCGAGCGGCGAAGCCGGCCCTTCCCCCTCCCCTTGAGTGCCCCCCCTTCCGAAAGCTCCGGAAGGCGCGCCAGCAAGGATTTGACTTGCGGTGGGTCGACATCTATCGCACGCAGGATTGCGGCGATCGCGCCTTCGCGATGGCGCGAGGTCAAGCGACCTTCGGCGATGGCGCCGAGCACATGCAGCAGAATACCGACCGCGACTTCCAAGCCGAGTTCGGGGCTGATGGCGCTGGTCCCGCGTTTCACATGCTGCCTGATATCTTCGAGCAGGCGCCGACGGGCAACCTCACCGACATTCGCCGCGGCTATGGCCATACGCGCCGTCACAGCGGCCCAGCGGGCATCGGCCAGTGCCCGATCGATGAAGCAGCTACAGCCGTAAGCTATCCGAAGCGCCGGTTCGTCGATGGAAAGCCGGGTCGGCTGGAGCAGGTCATCGATTGCGGATACCAACTCATCGGCCACCGCCGCCGTCAACTCGCCCAGGTCCTTGAAGTGAACGTAGAAGGTTCCCTTGGCGACCTGCGCTTCCCGCACCACGTCGTCAACCGTGACCGACTCCACGGGTTGGCGGGCAAAGAGTGCGTTCGCTGCCGCAATCAGCTGGGCCCGTGTTCTTGCGCGTTTCTCGCGGCCGATTTCGGCACGGCGGATTGGGTCGATGTTGGCCATCAGACAGCAGCTTTCCGATTTTGACTTGTTCAATAAGTCAAAATGACCAAACCGTCTAGGTATTGGCGGGCGCACCAAGGCTTGAACCTGGGACCCGCTGACTAGCTGATCAGGAGTCAGCGTGTCTTTGGACGTGGATGACGCCCCGCCAAACAGGTTCAAAAGCCGGGCCTAAGCACTGGAGGCGGCGGGAAAATCCCCACTTCTGCCACCTGTTTTGGCAGCCACTCCCGCTATTGACCTCAGCGCCCCATCCCCCTACACAGCGCGGGCCGAAGGCATGATCCGGAAACAGCCGGTTTTCCCCGCGACGCAAACTGAAGCGCAGCGGCAAGACATGCTTCTCGAATGTCCGAAGACGATGGCGAACTTGCAGCCATCAGCGGCCATGGGAGCGCGTAGCTCAGCCGGTAGAGCACGTGACTTTTAATCACGGGGTCCTGGGTTCGAGCCCCAGCGCGCTCACCAAAAAAAGAATTCTTCCAGCGCCTTAGATTCGAGATCTCTAAGACAAGTCAAAAGCCGCTCCGAGCGGATCGAACGCCTGCAATAGCATCGCCCGGAGCAGCTTCTCCGGCAGAAATCAATGGCCGCCCAATCGGCGATAGAGCGAGGCAAACTCGCTCTTCAGCGCCGACAGTGCCTGTCACAATCGTCCGGGATCGCTCGTACCAGATGAGCACGCCGCACCCGCGCCTCCCGATCAACGTCGCTGAACAGCTCGCCCGCTCGACTGTCACCGCCGCGCACGTACCATCCTCGAATCTTGTCGGAGTCAGTGAACACCGTCGCCGGCCCGGGCGAGCGCCTTTTCAACAGCCTGCTAACGGTGTGGGACAACACTCCACCAGTTGTCCGCTATCGCGACTTGATCTCTCAATTTGAGCATCTCGGGTCTTCAGCGGAAACGAACATGCCCGCCTTATCTTCAGGCATGAGCCAGGATTTCAATTGCGGCGCCAAACTGGGACTCGAGCTGTCGGCAACAATTACCGCGTTATAGCAGGGTGCAAGCTCTGCCAGGTCCATGGTACGCAATCCTTCTGCAGGCGATCGGTCGTGAAGCCTTGCCATGAAGGCTCTTTCATTGATGAGCCGCTGAAACGCTCCGGTGTTGACCACTGTCACTTCGGCTGATCCCTTGAGAGTAACAATCCAAGGCTCTTCGAACTGATGTGTATGCCCATAGATGAAAACCTGCATCGCTTTGTCCGCCATTTTCCGCAATGCCAAGTGTTTCCCCATTACGTCGGCCTTCGAGTCTAGTAGGTTCTGCTTCACCGCGCCCAGTGTGCTGTCCCAACATTTGTGGTCCGGCTCTCGTTCCGCTACCAGATCGCAAATTCGCCGGATCTCTTCGTCGGATAGTCTCTGTACAGCATTGTCCATTTCTTTTTTTACCGCTTCGGCCTCGGGTCCACCTTTCTCTAGTTCGAGCCGCATTGGATCGGTGCGATTCAAAGCGTAGATCAACAGAGAACCCCGCATTCCTCGCGCAATCTCCACATTCCAGATAATCTTACCCGCTGGCGGCGCGCCCAAGCTCGCTGCTTTCTGGCTCACCGACGTCTCAAACAGATTGAAAACAAGCAGCCGCGCTATATCGTACCCAGACCTCCAAAATCCCCGGTCGGCAGCCCTGATGCGCGCTCCCGCAGTTTCCGGGCTGAGGTTGTCGATCACGGGATAAACCGCCTCCTGACTGTTGAAGAGCCGCTGGACGAAAAGCTCTCCCCACGGCCGGATAACGACATCATCATGATTTGTGCGACGGGTAATGTTGGGCCAGCTTTCGTACCGGTTTACATCCTCACCTATCTGGTGCCCGTGCTCCGCCAGAATACGACCGTCTGACGACGTCCAAAGGCCGCTCGTCACAAGCTCTATCCGGCCACTTGACGAATTTAGCGATGCTCCGATCGTCTCCCAGACGTCCTGATATCGCAGGGTAGAGTCGTGATTGCCAACAATGAGATGGAGTCGATTCTCTCCTCGTTCGGCAAAACCCCTAAGGATACGCAACTCCGTCCCGTGCTGAGCTGCGACCAACTTGGATAGCTCAGCCATTTCGGTGATCGTGCATCCCAGATCGGCACCGTCCCCCTTGCAAGCGATACTCGCCGGCGGTTGCCACAGTTCCAAGAAGTCGCCGACGATCACAAGATCCGTCTGCTCGTGGCCAAGCTCTGAAATTTTATCGACGAAGCCCTGTAGGGCATTCGGCCACCGGAAATCCTCGGTTGGATCCCAGTCGCCATCCTGGCGTCGGCCCACGCCAAAATGCAGGTCACTCACAAAGACCATGAACCGGCCACCTGTGCTTGGAGCCTGGTAAGCAGGCTCCGCCACGGCAGGACTATCATCCTGCGCCCGCGCCGGCACGCTTAAACACGCCACGCCTATCGCGACTAACGCGACGCTACTGCGCCGAAGGCTGCTCAGCGCTCGCGCAAAGCTTGATAGCGGGATTACCGAGAACAACGTATTCAAGACCGAGCTCCCTATAATTGCCTATATTGCTTTCGGAGAACCTCTCTCCCGTTTTTTCGATCGCCCGCTTAAACAGCTCGACGATGGTCGGACGCCGGCCTGCCGCGACAGCTTCTTGAACGGCTTCTGAAAATGAATAGGCAAACTGCACGCCATAAGACGCGTCGAGTGTAAATGGCGACGCAATCAAGGTGTCCAGGCCCTGTTCATTGAATTTCTCAAGAAGCTCGGCATTCCTACTGGCCATCGCAGCAACCGAGCACGCCGATAAGATTCCGACGCTGCCGGGACTGAAGCGGTGACTGATGTTCTGCTTGATTATGCGATTAGTGTTAGCCTCGAACCAAAGCGCTCCCTCACCTTGATGCGCAAGGACGATAAGGCCCGAGGCCGGCCGGTCCAGCGCGAACGCTCCATTCCCCAAGAACGCGGTAAATCCCGCGATATCCTTTATCCTCGTGCCAGGGAGTGGCTTCGGAAAATGATCTACATCCATCACGTCGTCCGGCACGGATTCAAGCGCTTGTGGTAACACCAAGGTCCAGTCGCTGATGCATCTGTCGTTGGAAACAAACCGCTCCTTCGCCATCGGCTGCACGACCGTGATTGGTTTATCCAAGACAGCACCGTTTCCCCTTGCACCTAAGATTCCAAACGGCACGAAAAGGCTGCGCGTTGCGCCTGCTCCAAGGGATGATGCAACGCGAACTACAACAACCGGCGGCGCCTTCGCTTCTCGAACCAATTCCCTGAACGCATCTGCGCCGGCTTGCGCCTCCTCCGCCGTGCCGCTTGGTGCGCTGGCCGTCGCAAGCACGCTCCACAATTGTTGAGCTACAGCGACATAGGCCCCGTCGAGATTTTTGGCGGCGTCCTTTTCTGCTTTCGCGACAAGCGCCTCGAAGCCTGCCGTCTTGAGGAAGTCGACAATACTTCCGTCGGTCTGCCAGCCATACACGGACTTTCGAACGCCTTTTCGGCCGTCAACGAACACGACGAGGCTGTGGCTTACATCGGCATCGAAAATATAGAGAGCCGCGTCTCCAACAACCCGTGTTGACCGCGATTCCATCCCGAGCGCAGCGTCCCGCAGAGCGTCAAGGCCCCCCGTAAGGGGCGCCCCGTTCCAGGCATCGGAGGCACACGGGGGCAACTTTCCCTGTTGGTCCTTCGTCACGACGCGAAGCACTAGATGATCCAGCGGGCGCAAATCCTCGAATATCGCAAAGGACATCGATGCGCATCCCGGCGATCTCGCTCTGATCTTAAGCGAAACTTTCCCTGCGCTTAGCTCTTCGGGGATGGCAACCGGTCCCTTGGAAGTCTCGTATTTCCACACGGCCTTCATGTCGGGCTGACGAAGCTTATCGAGGTCGATTGACATGCCATACGCGTCTTTCGGCTCTACAATCACCAAGCCGGATGCGTCCGAAATGATAGGTTTAATCGTCAAGATGGTTGATCTGGCGCTTTCTGAAAGCAATGCCACTACACCGGCGTCCCCCCTCACGCTCACCGGAAATGTCACGTTTTTTGATCGCAGATCAGAATACCTGAAAGCTGAGATATCCAAATTCAATGTGTAAAACTGCCCAGCAGTTAGCACGTTCCCCGACGGCGGAGTGTCGCCCACAAACCAGGCATTCCAATAAACGTTCGGCGAGCTCGCGGCCGGACTAGCGGCACTTGACGCATTTTTGGAGCTTTCCGTCCGCGCGACATTCTTTGCCAAGTCGGAGATTTGTTTCTCAATAACATCGATCGAACTTTGCTGATCTGTGTCCCTCTCCTTTAAGAACCTATCCAGCGTGGCTTCGATTCGTTCTTTGGCCTGATCGGGAGAACGATCGTCGAAGTCGGTATGCTGAGCGCCCGTGGGGACAATAGTAATCCCTGCATTCTCGAGCGTTTCCGCATCCGGCATTACGCCGGGATCGGTCTTGAATTGCGGATCTTTGGCTCGGAATGATAGTAGCTTCAGCCTGCCGCTGCTAACGAATGGCACACGCAGGTTGTCGAGTGTCACCACCTTTGTGACGCGATCGGGATACTGTCTGGCGAAATACATCGAGATGTCGCCGCCCGTTGACCGTCCGACCACGGTGAGATGGTCGTAGTCCGCATTGGGCTGGACCTTCTTCATCTCCTCGATGACGAATTTGATGTTAATGACACCACGCTGAAGCTGCGCCAGACGGCCGACATAGAGTTCGCCGACCTTGGTGGCCAGCGGTGGAAGATCGTGCTGGATACAGAGCGACAGACTGCCACGGGCAGCGAAGTAGTTGGCCAGCCACGAATAATCACCGCATCTCCCAATGGGGGAGCTGATGATCGTCACCGGCAGCTTGGTTAAGCCGGCATTCGCCTCGATTTCGCTATCGCGGCGCACCGCGGTATCGACGATGACCAAACGATTGTCGCGCGCCACATCCAGGAACGTCATAGTTTCGTGGCGTATCGCCCAGCCGCTCGCGGTAAAATAGAGAACTACCGCAAGCGCACAAAGCGAAATCAGAATGGCAATTCCACGCTTCATGTTCGCCCTCAACTATACGAACAAAACAGCAGACCGCGATCTCCACCATCCTTTTATGCCCCACCGCTGACCCATTTGGACTGAGTTTAGCTTGGCCCGTCTCTGGCTTCTCCCGGTTTGATGGTTCCTCCGCTGTTCGTCGTCCCAACTACTCCCGCTTGGCCCCTTGTCAGACAAGCTGCCCTATAAGAGTAGCAAGGGCATTTGGATGCAACCGAAATTGCTTGCCCGGATAGGGTCAATTGGGAGATATGGCTCCCCCGTAAACGCTCGGAGAGACCTTTGACCTGAGTTGGGGACCATGGGCCGTCGCTCGGCACGGGGATGCCTAAGCGTTCAGCCGAATGCCATCTCCCAGTATCGCGGCAAGGGCACGTCCGACTGGAGCCGCGGTATGAAGACCTGCGGCGCTCAATCCGCGCTCGAACGATGAGCCTCAGTGCATCGTCGCTCTGGCGCTGTAAGACTCCACTATTGCATTAGCGTGCGATCGGCTTCGCCCCCCTCCCCCAATACCAAGATGGGCTGGCAGGGCGTGGACCTATGGCGCCAAAAAGGACATCTGAAGCGTTTACAATCGCCCTGTTTTAGAGCTCGTTTCGGCTCAAACGTCGGTTGAGATTGTAAACCTGCCAGGTTGATTTCCTTCACGAAAATGCCGAAAGCACTTTTCTTTTAATCACGGGGTCCTGGGTTCGAGCCCCAGCGCGCTCACCAAGCTGAAATCGCTATTGATAATTTGACCCTGAGCGTCACAGCGGGGCTCGATTGTGGCATGCCTCGCCCCCTCACCGCTGCGCCTCAAAGCTGCCGCGCACCTTCGCGCAGGCGAGCCCGACCGTGTAGACGTGGATCCCCTCGATCACGCAATGGTCGGGATGGAGGGACAGGAGCCCGATCGCATTCTCGTCGTCGAGTGCCGTGGCCGAGCGGACGACGATGCAGGGATAGTCCGCCGCGAGCTTCGCGTAGCTTTCAGGACGGAAGTTGTTCTTGAGGACGTGCGAATACGTGTTGTGGTCCAGCAGCGGCACTGTGAAGGCGCTGGCGTAGGCCGCCGAAAACCTCTCTCGCATCGCCTGGTCGCCCCAGGGCTGCAAGGTCATGTCCCAACCGTGGTTCATGTCGTTCTCCGGCGCGCGCACGAACATGCCGGAAACATTGGCGCAGGCGGGTCCGGCCGCGACGACGGCCTTCGAGAGCCTCGCCCCGACCGCGTTCAGGGCTGACCAATGCCGCGCATACGAGCTGGCCTCGATCAGCGTCATCGCGCCTGTGACGGCGCACAGGCAGCCCGCCAACAGGCTCGGCGCGATCGGCCGCAGCGTCGGCACCAGCCGCCTGAGCTGCACCAGGACCAGCACCAGCACGCCCCCGGTCTGGACCCACGGGATCAGCATGTAGTGAAGCGCAAAATGCTTCGACGTCGCCACGAGGTGCGCAACATAGATCAGTGCGGCGGCGCCGAGCGTCAGGCTGAGCGGATCGCGCCAGCTCCGGGTCCTGACGCTCCAGGTCAGCGCCGTGCCCGCAGCCGCCACGTAGACCCCGGACACGAGCGGCGCGGCTTTGATGATCTCGGCCATGTTCGACCAGAACGATGCGAAGTCAATGAACCCGCGCTCGCCCTCGCCATACTGTCCCTTATGCGTGGCGATCTGCGCCAGCCATCCGAAGCCGCGCGTGATCGTTCCCGGATTGAAGATCAGATTGAAGCCGATAAAGCCGACCGCACCGGAAATGGCGGCGGCAATGAACGCGCGCCGGTTTCCGAGCAGGCACACGGCGAAAAGGGCCTGCGGGAAATACAGATATTTGGTCGAGAACCCCAACGCGAAGATCAACCCCGCGACGACACCGAGGCCGGTTGACGGCGGCTTCTCGTCGAGCGCCGTCTTGATCACGATCGCGATCCCGAACAGTGCGATCGCGGCCAACAGGCTTTCCGGAGCGAGAATCGTCTGGACGTGAAACCCCTCGGGATGCACGAACGCGCCGGCCTGAAACAGCATCGCAGCGATCGCGCTCTGCGTCGTCCGTCCGACAATGAGCCCGCCTGCAAGCAGCGCGCCGGCAAGCACCAGCGCCTCGCAGGTTCGCGCTGCCCATGTGATCGCATCGTAGTGCTTGAGCCCGAACGCGACGATGTCCTCGGCCCGCGCCATCAGGCTCCACACCCTGATGATCAGCTCGACGAGCAGCGTCGTCGTCGTTCCCGGATGGTCGAACTTCATCGAGCCGTATCCGGCGGCCGCCACGAGTCCGTTCATCGTGTAGGCCGATTCCGGATCGACCGGAAGACCCCAGACGGCCTGCCACGACGAATAGAGCAGCGTCGCCGCCAGGTAAAGCGACGGCAAGATAAGGATGAGTAGAGTTCTGGTCGAGTGGCGAATGCGCACGTCTGGGAAAGAGGAAGTGTCGGACATCTGTACCGTGCTTCAAGTTTGGCCCGAGCGAACGAAGCACCGGACACCGGCACCGGCGCCGACAGGCTTTTCGACAAAGCCCGCGTCACGCATCCAGCGTTCCCGATCAGTCGTGACCGTGGCCGGATACAGGATCAGCAGAATCGCCCGGTCTGTGTGTGCGACCAAGGGGGCCGGCGACGCACGGAAAAAATCATCCGGAAAGATCCTCAGACATTTCTCGGTGCCGCGGTTGAAATGAAAGGCGCAGGCCCAGCGCCATTCGGAGAGGATCATCAGGCGCGGACCAAGCTGCTGCATGAACGACAGCATCGGCTCGACCGGCCCGGGTTCTTCCGCCGCCAGCATTCGCAGTTCGATCGCGTTTTGCCGTTGATGCATCCGTTCGGCGGTAAGGGTCATGCTGGCGCCAATGACCAGAGCCAACGCGACCGCGACAATACTTGCGGCCAGACCGTGTCGATTTGCGTAACCGCGGTTTGCCGCCGGGGGCTGCGGTTCTGATGCAAGACAAGACAGGGGCCGCTCCCGCGCGCTCGCGAAGCGCCGCAGCAGCACGCCCGCGCCGGCGCTGGACGTCAGCGCGTACAGCGGCAGCGCCAGCGCGAGATTGCGCCGGTCATAGCTGAAATACACCGCCCATAAAGTGCTGAACGGAATATTGACGGCGAGCAGGATCCAGCGATAGCGCGCCTTGAACAACACTGCGACATTGAGGGCAATGAAGCCCGCCAATCCAATCCCGATCACCGCGAACTTGCCAAAGCCGAGCATCGCGTAAACAAAGGCAATGGCGTCGATGGCGCGCGTCAGCTGGCTGCGGTTTTCATAGATGCCCTCGAACAGGTAGCCGAATTCCGAGCTGTTGCTGCCATTGCGGATGGTCACAAAGGCATAGACGTAGATCGGGGCGCACAGCGCGATGGCCAGCGCCGTCCGCCAGGTCAGGGCGAGACCTTCCATGAACACGGGCGCCAGTCGCCGCTTTTCCTCGTAGGTCCAGCACAGGCACAGCAGCGGCACGGCGCCGATCATGTAGAGGCCGACCTGCTTGGTCATGGCCGCGCCGCTGGCCAGCAGCAAGGCCAGCGCAATCGCGCGCGGCCGCTCGTGCGACGAAGCGAACAGCAGAATGGTGACAGTGCTGAGCAGAGCAAAGAACGCGACCGGGACATCAATGAAATCCTGCAGGGATGTGCCGCCGATGCCCCACCGGATCAGGACGAACGCGATCGGAATGCTCAGCAGCAGAACGAAATCGCGCGAGCGGACCGCGACGAAAGCCAGCGTCTCGAACGTCAGCAGCCAGAACACGAACTTGAACGAGGAAGAGAAGAACTCGACGGTCGAGTCGCCCATCAAGACATAGGGAACCGACCACAGCTGTGGGATGAGCTGGGGGTAGTGGTAAATCCGGTTCGGCAGCCGGTTGGCCGCCCAGTCCAGCGCCCACAAATTCCACTGTGCGACCGGATCGTAGCCGACCAGGATCGATCCGAACGAGGCCGTCAACAGGTATAGCGTGTAGAGGAAAAACAGAACGGCGGCCAGACAGCTCACAAGCGGCAACGGCTGCAGGCGGCCGCCGGGCGGCTTCACGGCATTGCAAAGCCCGCACCAGGACGCGCGAGCGCCCGTGGCAACCCTATCGAAGGCGAGCCTGCCGTCCTGGATCAGCGTTGCCAATGCCGCCGCCACCACGGCGCCGGCAATCACGCGGGTGACGGCCGTCGTGTAGAAGCCGAACCAGACCGCGGTTTCGACCATGACGCCGCTCGCGATCACGCTCAGGGCGAACGGGCCGGCCAGCGGCGGCAGCAGCCGCTCGATGCGAAATGCGCGGACGATCAGATAGCCGGGAGCAAAGGCCCCGAAGATGTAGCCGACCGCGCCCCAAAAGAATGTCATGGTAATCCAAGGCCGGCCCCGTGCCGGTCGGGAAGGGAGTTGCGTGCGCTTTAAGCAAATCAGCCCGATCGCGGCAAGGCGGCTTCAGTTCGCGCGATCCGGATCGGCGGCGGTGCGGCGTCGCTGTTTGCCCCAGAACAACGAAGCCGCCGCCCGCGCGGGCCGAAAGCATGATCCGGAAACAGCCGGCTTTCCCGCGACAAGCCAAATCAATGACTTACGGCAAAGTAGCGACCGGCCGAAAATACCCTGATGTCGTGTCCGCAAACCGATTGCGGGCCTCCGCGTCGAGCATGATGCCGCGATAATTGACTGCCAGCGCCAGCAATCCCGCGCGCTCCTCCGGCATGGCCGCCTGCCCTGCCAGCTCTTGGCAGATGCCCTCCATGCGCGCGAGTTCGTCGATGTCGTGCTGATGCAGCCCCTCGTCGCGATCACCCGTGAAGCCTTCACGCGGTGGATTTTGTGTTTCTGTCGGGTGCGGTAAGATGTCCCCGGGATAGCCACTCACAGTTTGCTCTGGAGTGCATGATGCAGAACTTTGTCACCGGATGCGTTGTGGTCGCTGTGGGTTTTATGGTCTGGCTTGCCTACTCCCAAAAGCACCACCAATGCTGGAATGGGCACGTGCTCGAAGACTTGCACGAGCATGTGCTAACTCGTCAGCCTTGCGGATCCCTCAGTAGTTCCTCCATGTAGGAGACCGCCGCTCGACGACTGTCGTCGCATCTTCGGCGGCAGCGTGACGCTGCCGATCCGGCGCTGGCCAAATCTCTCTCAACCACGAATTCAAGTCGAGCTTCAGCGTGAACCCGCCGGTTCACGCAACATCGCCCCAGGCGATCTGCCCGCCCTCAGCTCTCCGGCCCCGCAACCGTCGCCGGCGCACTGAGCGGAGCGCCACCGACCGACACCGGCCCGATCGAAACCGGCCCGATCGCCTTCGGCTCCCGAACCATCCGCTTGCGCAGCAACAGCCGATCGCGCGCGCGCAAGCGCGGGATGGAGGCCGTGACGTCGGACATCATCGTGTTTTGCAGCGTATCGATCTTCGCGATCAGCGTCGACAACTGCGGCGATATCTTCTTCACATCGCCGCGCTCGTCGGTGATGCTCTGGCGGAGCGACATCAGGGTCGTCGAATCCTGCTGACGCAGCGCAGTGTTCTGCTGCAGGGAGGAACTGATCTCCTGCAGCGCGGCAGCCTGCTGCTGCTGGGCCGACTGGATTTCCTTCAGGGCGACGGCAACAGGATCGGGTTTCGGCGCGGACTCTTGCTGGCGCGGAAACAGCGCGGCCAGGTTGCTGATGTCCGGCGAAGGCAGATCAAAGGGCAAGGTGTAGATGGCCGCGGCGCCGTTGATCGCCAGGGCACACACCGCGAAGGCCAGGACCGACTTCCGGCTGGAGCGCTTGAGCGGTCCTGGAGCGTCCTGGGTCTCGAGCCCAGGCTGGGATTCAGAGGCGGCGGCTGCAAGTGCTGCGGCGTCGAGGTGCTCGGCGAAGCCGAGCGTTTCGGATGTCGTGGTCATGCGCATTGACCTCATGAGCGAGCAAAAGGAGGCCGTCGCCGGAACGTCCTCTCGACGCCTCCTTTACGCAGCACTCACTTACACAACTGTCTAAAATTGTAAGCTTTTCGGATTAATTCCACGTTAGCGACGTGGCCGCCGGGCATGTCCTGTGACCCCGGCCGATGACGTGGGCGCTGCGATGGGCTTGCGGCGGCAGACGTTCGATTCCGTTCCATCCGCCTGGTCCAAAAAAGCCAGGAGACATCAGACCCGAAAGGTGTAGGATTCGACAAAACTGGAGGGAACGGAATGTTTGAAATCACCGGTTTCGACACGGCAGGCGTCGTCAGCCTCAAGCGGGAGTCCCTCGCCGCCGCCCTGAAGAAGGCCAGGGAGCTGATCCAGGACGGGTGCCGCGACGTTCGGATCGTCGATCCCGATGGGCGGGTCCACACCTCCTTCGAGGAGCAGGCCGCTTAAGCCGCCTCACCCTCCCTCCCCAACGCATGCGCCGTTGAGCGGCCCCACAACGGCCGCTAGGATGAGCCTTTACGGAGGCTCATTTGAAACAGGTCATTAGTGCTGTCGCAGTCCTAGCGCTGCTCTCCGCCTCGTCTGCCCGCTCACAAGCTCTCGTCGATCCCAGCAAGGTGGCGCCGGAATACCGCGAGGCGGCCGAAAAGCGCCGCGCCGAGCAGATCCGGCAGCGCGAATGTGCGCAGAAGGCGGATCTGGTGAAGGTGTTGCCGCGAGACCGGACCGACTTTCTCATTCACTGCCTGGATGGGCAGGTGGCGAAGCAATAGCGCCTCGCACGGGATTGCACGCCGGCGACGACAAAGCGGCAGCCGGCGTTGATGGTTTCTTCAGATGTTCGGCTCACCGTGGCTGCCGATTTCCATCATCATTGTTGCCGGCGCATGAGTTTCGTCCAGATCCAGTGCACGCGTTGCAAGACGATGTTTCGCGATCGCGCGGGACGGCTGCAGGACGGCTATTCAAGGCAATGTCCCTGTTGCGAGGTCGTGTTGTTCTTCGCTGACGACGCTCAACATCCGTTCATCAAGCGCGCGATGCGAAGCGCAAGGCAGGCGCGCAGAGAGCAGCGCGAAGCCGAGGCGATCAGGATCGCGGCGCCGGCAGAACCGCGTGTGGCTCCGCGGTCGAGGTCGTCATCGACGGGACGGTCTCGGGTGCTGGGAAGATCGGAGTAGCGCCTGCTCGGCCGCCGACGTTGCCTCGATCCAGATTCCGGCGCTGCGGCAGCAGGGCTGAGCAATAGTGGGCTGGATGCGAAAAAACCCCAGTGCTTGGGGACACTGGGGGTGCTTCAAAGACTATAAATAAGTAAGGCAATGACGCCTCTATAGCAGCCCTCTCCGTGGCGGCTTGTGAACTGGTTCACACCCGATGCGCGCCTGGTCGGACTCTTTGTCACACTGCTGGCTGCCACGCCCTCGGTTGTCGCACTCGCCTCGCAGCTAGCTCCGCCGCGACTTCCGCGGAAACAGGCGATCCCTGATGTAGCGCGAGGTCGCGGTCAGGCGGATGCCACGCGGCTTCTGCCAGGCGGCACGGTCGATCTCCTTCTTGTCGCCGATCGCAAGCCGACCCTTGGCGCTCTTGGCGATGAAGATCGCGTCGCTCATCTTGCGGCCCGAACGCTTGTTCTTGGCTTTCACCTCTTTCCAGAGGCTGATCCGGCCCAGTTTCAGCTTCGGCAGCTCTTCCTTGATCTCGCGCCGCAGGCAGGCCTTTTCGGTTTCGCGCGCGCGCTTGCGGCCGCCCGGGAACATCCAGAGGCCGTCCGACCGTCTCCTGACCAACAAAACCTTGCCGCGCTTGGCGGCGACCAGCTTGGAAGACTTCGCCATTCCTGTCGCAAACCGAAAAAGAATCGGCGGCCATCGTAACTTGTCTAATTCATTAGACAAGTTACACGGCCGCCCTGAAGGCCACCGTCATCCTCAATTGTCCACACTCTGCGAAAGCCGTTTGGTCAGCGCCTAAGGCGCTATCGGACCTCGTCGGAAGCGGGTGATGCAGCCGTCCGCTTCCCCGTCTCGCTCCCGATCCACGCCGCCGCCATCTCCCACGCCACCGACAGGATGATCGGCCCGATGAACAGGCCGACAATGCCATGGGCCAGCGTGCCGCCGATCACGCCGACGAAGATGACGATGGTCGGCGTATTGAGGCCGCGTCCCATGACGAGCGGCTTCAGCATGGTGTCGATGAAGCCGACGACGACGAAGAACACGGTGAGCACCAGCGCCGTGGTCACGTCCTTGGCTGTCCAGATCCAGATGATGACAGGCAGCAGCACGAGGAAGGCGCCGATCTGCACGATCGACAACAGCAGCACGAGAAAGGCCAGCAAGCCGGCACTCGGCACGGCCGCGAGCTTGAAGCCGATGCCGGCCAGCAGCGCCTGCACGATGGCAACGCCGATCACGCCTTGCGCCACCGCACGGATGGTGGCGCCGCCAAGCGTGAGGAAATGCTCGCTCTGCTCGGGCACGATGCGCGACAGGAAGCCGCGCCCGGCGGCAACCAGCCGCGGCCCGTGCGGAAACAGGAAGCCGGCCACGAACACCGAGACCAGGAATTGGAGCGTGCCAAGGCTGGCATCGCCAGCAAGCGTCAGCAGCGGTCCTGCCAGCGGCTGGAGATAGGGCGCGACCTCGCGCAGCACCGCGCGGATGTTGGTGTAGGCCTGGTCCCACAGCTCGAACAACGTCGGGCCGATCAGCGGCCATGACTTGATCTGTTCCGGAGCGGACTGCAGCGCGAGGTCACCGGTGCCGAGCTGATGCGCCAGCTCCCTGCCCCCGTCGACGGCACTCACGCCGAGCCAAGTCGCAGGGCCAAGGACGATGCCGAGCGTCACCAAGGTGAGGATGGCGGCTGCGGTCTTGGGCCGGCCGCCAAGCACTTTGGCCAGCCAGCTGAAGGCCGGATAGAACGCGACCGCGAGCACGCCGCTCCAGGCCAGGATCGGCACGAACGGCCGGATGATCAGGAATGTCCAGACGATCAGCAGCGCCAACAGGCCGAGCCGGATCACCAGCTGGATGACGTCCTCGCCCGTCAGGAGCTGACGCAGACTTTTCACAGGCACGGCTTTCCTTGCGGCATCAACGCGGCTCCCGGCGCTTGCGCGGCCCCGCGTTATTGCGAGCCCCGGGCCGGGCGTCAAGCCGGCCGGAGACGGGCCCGACCCGCCGGGTCCGCCAGATCCGGAAATCCGGCAAGATCCGCCACGTGCGCCCGCATTGCCTAACGGCATTTAACCGGATTTCAGCGGCCCGGTTTACGCCGATGCAAAGGCTCGCGCCTATCCTTGCCGCAAGGTCCCAAAAAACACTCGCGGTGCAATGGCCAATACCATCTGGACGATCGAAGAATTCACCTGCCCCGGTTGCGGCATGAACTACACCGCGACCCGGGAGGAGCATGCCGAGCCACACGCTGGCCAGTTCAAATGCAGCATCTGCAGCGGCGTGGTACACTCCTGGTCCGGCAAGCACCATTTCTTCGGCTGGCAGGCCGTGAAGTCCAAGCCGGCCGTGTTCGGCCGGCGCTGGGCCGGAGTGCAGTGGTAGCGCCGGCAGATCGCTTACCGGCGCACGCCCACGCGGTTGACGCCGCCATTCAGATTGGTCCCGCTCACCGTGCCGGCCCGAACCGCGGCACGCGCGACCGGACGCGGCCGCAGCACCACGCCGGCGCGTGCGACGCAGGACGGCGGATAATCGACATACTGGCAATAGACCACGGCATTCGCGGGTGTCGGACTGAGGGTCACCCCCGCCGTCCCCAGCAGACCGGCAGCCGCAAGCGCTGCGACTGCTACTGACTTCATCGAACGAAGCTCGCTCCGCTGCATGATGATCCTCCCTCATTGCACGCGTTGATGGTGATGGCTGCCGCCGCAGACCAGCTGGACGCAAGGTGCGTCGTGGTGCATGGGCATCGTTGACGTAGATCAACGTGGGTGCGGCATCGGAGCTGACCGAAAGTCGCCGCGGCCGCGATGTCATGCCTGCCATTCGGCGGACGATGCTCGGCTTTTGCTGAAGGGCGACACCGGTTAAGTTCGCCCTCTCCGCAACCGAAGCCGATATGCAATGACCGGCCCTTTCGTCCCGCAGATCGCCCTTTATCGCAACTGGCTTGCCAAGCAGCGTGGCCTCACCTTCGCTGACTACGAGGCGATGCGGCAATGGTCGGTGCGGGATCTCGATACGTTCTGGCGCAGCATCTGGGACTATTACGACCTGCAATCGCCAACGCCGTTCGCGGCCGTCATCACCGAGCGCAAGATGCCCGGTGCGGTGTGGTTTCCCGGCGCGCAGGTAAACTATGCGCGGCAGGTGTTCCGGCATGTGGACGCCGCGCATGGCGCCGGCCAGCCCGCGATCGTCTCCAGCGGCGAGGATGGCAAGCTCACGGAAACCAGCTGGCCGGAGCTCAAGCGCAAGGCGGCCGCACTGGCGCTGCATTTGAAGGACAAGGGGATCAAGCCCGGCGACCGCATCGCGGCTTACCTCCCCAACATTCCCGAGACCATCATTGCGTTTCTCGCGAGTGCCAGCATCGGCGCGGCCTGGAGCCTCTGCGCGCCCGACATGGCGGCGCCCGCCGTGATCGACCGCTTCAAGCAGATCGAACCAAGAGCGCTGATCGCCTGTGACGCCGTCACCTATGCCGGGCGCAGGCATGACCGCAAGGACGTCATCGCCGAGCTGCGCCGCTCGCTGCCGACGGTCGAGCATGTGATCCTGCACAGCGAAGCGTCCGCCGCACCGGACGCCCTGCTCTCCGACATCACCGCAAGGACGGGCACGGCGGTCGACGCCTTCGAGCCGATATGGCTGCCATTCGATCATCCGCTCTGGATCGTCTATTCCAGCGGCACCACCGGCCTGCCGAAGCCGATCGTGCACGGCCATGGCGGCATCGTCATCGTGGTGCTGGCGCTCCTGGGCTTACACAACGACATCGGCTGTTCCTATCACGAGAACTCGTTCGGCGAGCGCTATCACTGGTACTCGTCGACCGGCTGGATCATGTGGAATTCGCAGGTCGGCGGCCTGCTCAGCGGCACCACCTGCTGCATCTTCGACGGCAGCCCCGGCGGCACCAGGGACAAGCCCGACTGGTCCACGTTGTGGCGCTTCGTGGCGCAATCGAAAGCGACCTTCTTCGGCGCTGGCGCGGCCTTCTTCGGCAACTGTGCCAAGGCGGAGATCGACCTTACGGCCGCGGGCGATCTCTCCCGCCTGCGCTGCCTCGGCTCGACCGGCTCGCCGCTCAGCGCCGACACCCAGGCCTGGTTCAACGCGCGCTTCGCTGCGCTGTCGAAGCTCAACGGCAGCAAGGCGCAGGCCGATATCTGGTGGGCGAACATCTCCGGCGGCACCGATTTCGCCGGCGCCTTCATCGGCGGCAACAGGGAATTGCCGCAGACGCCGGGCGCGATGCAATGCCGCCTGCTCGGCGCGGCCGTGGAAGCCTTCAGCGAACAGGGCCGCGCCGTGACGGGCGAGGTCGGCGAGCTCGTCTGCACCGAGCCGATGCCGTCGATGCCGCTCTATTTCTGGAACGACAAGGCCAATGCGCGCTATCTCGCCAGCTATTTCGAGACCTATCCTGATAATTTCGACGGCAGCGGCCGCGGCCCGGTGTGGCGGCACGGCGACTGGCTCAAGATCAATCCGGATGGCTCCTGCGTGATCTACGGCCGCAGCGATGCGACGATCAACCGGCACGGGCTGCGCATGGGCACCAGTGAGCTCTATTCCGCCATCGAGGCGCTGCCGGAGGTGCTCGACAGCCTCGTCGTCGACCTCGAATATCTCGGCCGCGACAGCTACATGCCGCTGTTCGTCGTGCTGCGCGAGGGCGTCGCCTTGGATGGCGCAATGCAGGCGAAGATCAACAAGACGATAGAGGCCCGCCTGTCACGCCGCTTCCTGCCGAACGAGATCTTTGCCGTCGCCGAGATCCCGCGCACGCTGTCGGGCAAGAAGCAGGAGCTGCCGATCAAGAAGCTGCTGCTCGGCCAGCCCGTCGAGAAGGTCATCAACAAGGAAGCGATGGCCAATCCGGCCTGCCTTGATTGGTATCTTGCGTTTGCCCGGGACTACCTCGCCCGAACCGCGGCCTGATCCCGGGCTGATCGGACCAATTGCGCCTCCGGCATTTGCACTCCGTTCACCGATGAGAGCTAGACCGGTCAGGATCCCTGCAACGAACAGCACGCCATGGCCGACCTCAACGCTGTCCTCACCCGGCTCAACGACCGCCTGCTTCGCCTCGAAGGCGAGCTGTTCGTGCTGCGCTCGCTGGCGCGCGCGACGCTGACGGCAGGCGACGACCACGCGGCGCGGATGCGCAAGCTGGTCGAGGCCGCCAAGGTCGCGCTCGATGACGAGGCCAAACGCGAGCTCGACAAGCCCACGCGCAAATATGTTGATGCGGCAACCGCGCTGGTGGAGGAATTGCTGGTCGAGCCGACCCCGGCGCGGCCGCTGTTCACCGTGATCGATGGCGGACGGCGCGACTAAAGCGTCAGATGTCCGTGGATTCAGCCTTCAGCCGGCTGAGACCTTCCTCGATGATCGCGATCTCCTCGTTGATCTTGCTGATCGGCAGGCTGAAATCGTACGCGCCTGACCTGCCCTTCAGGTCAACGGCGAGCCGCTGCCTGTGCATCATCAGCTCGTCGAGGCCACGGCGGTTCTTCAGCCGCACATAGGCGTCCACGATCTGCGCAATTGTGTTCGACATGACATCGGTCCCGGCAAAAATGCCCGCGCGGCGCACCCACGCCGGCGGGACATTTTTGGTGTCGCGGTACGCAATACAAATCCGCGACGGATTCGTCGATACGACAACTGGGTTGAGAACGTGTTACCGTTTGATGACCCGATGCGGCGAACAACGAAAAGGCCGCTGGCGATTGCACCAGCGGCCTGAGCCGGGTTCGAAAACGGATCCGTAATGAAATCTGACCAGCCCCGATTGGGGATGTTCTAACGGCGCTCAGCGGATACCTCTGTCAAAAGTGAAACATAGGAACCGGCGCGCTGATCATTTGGCGCCGACCGCGGCGCGGCGACAACGCTTAGTCCGTGACGGAGGTCGCAGTGCGGTCATGGAAGCACCGGAACGGCCCGTGGTGCGTTCGCCGCGTTCATCGGTCCTGTGCACCCCTGCATTGTTGATAACCGGTGCAAATGCCGCGCAGGTGGTGACAGGGCGCCCGGACGTGTTATCGGGGGATGACGCAGTTGCGAGACGGATCGGACACCCATGCGCATTACCCTCGTCGGCTCCCGCCATTTCGGCGTGACCACCCTGAACATGCTTCGCGAACACGGCGTCGGAGTCGTGCGGGTCGTGGTGGCCGACCAGGACGACCGCCTGGCCGCGACGGCCAAGGCCGCCGGCATCGAGGTGGTGGTGCAGGCCAATCCCAAGCTGGTGGTGGCCTCCGAGATTGCCCCCGACACTGATCTGATCATCACCGCCCACAGTCATGCCCGGGTTGGCAAGGACGCGCTCGCAGCCAGCAAGCTCGGCGGGATCGGCTACCACCCCTCGCTGCTGCCGCGCCATCGCGGCAAGGCCGCGGTGGAATGGACCATCAAGGAAGGCGACCCGATCGCCGGCGGCACCATCTATCACCTCGCCGACCGTATGGACGCCGGCGCCATCGCCGCTCAGGACTGGTGCTTCGTGAAGAAGGGCGAGACCGCTCGCGAGCTCTGGGAGCGTGCGCTGGCCCCGTTGGGGCTCAAGCTGCTCGCCGACGTGATCGACTACGCCAAGGTCCACAAAGCGTTGCCGGCCAAGACTCAGGATGAGCAGTTCGCGACCTCGGCGCCAAGTCTTTCCTAGCAGGTCTTTCCTGAGTCGCCTCTCGCGTTAAGGATTAACGTGAGGCCGCATTGATTCTGCTTCAAGAATCGGAGCCAAAATCGCAAATAAACCATTGTTTCCACAGGAACAATTTTCGCATTTGCATTGCACCAAATTTCCGTCACATTTGGCCCGAATAACGGTCAGCATATCAGACACATTCAAGGACGGAATTCATGCGTTTTGGTCGCATTGCGGCGTTCTGTGCCGCTTCAATTGTTACTGCCAGCCTCGCCGCTCCCGCTTTCGCCCAGACTCCCTATGACGGCAATTGGCACGTCACCATCGTGACCAAGACCGGTTCTTGCGAGCCGACTGCAAGCTCCATGCTGACGGTCGCCGACGGCAAGATCACCGCGCCCGGCGCTAACGTTTCCGGCACCATCGGCAGCGGGGGTCTTGTGAAAGTTTCGATCAATGGTGCATATGCCAACGGTCAACTCAGCGGCAATGCCGGATCGGGGAAGTGGAATGGAGCATCTGCAGGTATACCGTGCAGCGGGCGGTGGGAAGCATCGCGCCAATAAGCAATTCGGAACTGGTGTCCTCAATCGGCGGCTGCTCATGGCGGCCGCCGTCTTGTTGGTGACAGCTGTTGCCACCAGCTCGGAGAGCAAGGCCCAGGCCGGCCCCTTCGCACCGCTGGCGGGCAGTTGGAGCGGCGGCGGCACGGTGACGCTGGATGACGGCTCGACCGAGCGGATCCGCTGCCGGGCCAAATACGCTCCGATCGGACCGACCATGGAGATGTCGCTGACCTGTGCCAGCGACGCCTACAAGTTCAACCTGGCTGCCAGCGTGAAGGCCGAGGGGAGCGCCATCACCGGCAGCTGGTCCGAGGCCAGCCGCAACATCTCCGGCTCACTTCAGGGGCGCGGCGGCGGCGGGAACTTCGAAGTGGTCGCCTCTGCCGCTGGATTCAACGCCAACATCGCGTTGAGAACGAGCGGCAACAAGCAGAGCGTTACGATGCGCGCGGACAGCCAGTTCCGCGGCGCCAATATCTCGCTGTCGAAATAGGACGACAGCACTGCGATACGACCATCGACCCGGCGACCTCGCCGGGTCGATTTTTTTTATCGCGCGCCGTGCCCCAGCATCGCAATCTTCTGAATCTGAAGCCGGCTGCCCCGATTCCTGCCCGCGCCCGGTGAACCGCGGCGCGGCTCGAGGCGACAAATCCAAGTGGTCGAGCGTGATTTGGATCACGTTGGAGGGGCATTCCATCGTGCACATTCGATCACAGAGCAGCGGACTGGGTCAGTCGTTTTGCTAGCGCGAGGCCGAGCGCTTTCGTGTAGGTTCGACACCAATCTGTTGCTGCCTATCATTCGATTCTGTTGGGGATTTTCAGATGCGCACTCTCACCATCATCGTTTCGCTGATGTGCATGGCGCTGTCGGTCAGCGCCGCCAAGGCCGACCGCCGCGTCGCCTTTGTCGTCGGCAACGGCGCCTACAAGAACGTCGCGCAATTGCCGAACCCGCCGATCGACGCCAAGGCGATGGCATCGACGCTGCGCAATGTCGGCTTCGAGGTGATCGAAGGTTCCAACCTCACCCGCGACCAGATGACCGAGAAGCTGCTCGATTTCGGCCGCAAGGCCCAGGGCTCCGATATCGCAGTGTTCTATTATGCCGGCCACGGCATCGCCGTCAGCGGCACCAACTATCTCCTGCCCATCGATGCCGACATCAAGTCCGAGATGGACGTCAAGCTTGGCGCCGCCATCAACGTCGACCTGACGCTCGACCAGACCATGGGCGATGCCAAGGTCAAGCTGGTGTTCCTCGACGCCTGCCGCGACAACCCGTTCGCCGCCAAGATCAAGTCGAACTCGGCCACCCGCAGCGTCAATGTCGGCAGCGGCCTTGCCGAGATGAAGTCGGGCGAAGGCACGCTGATCGCGTTCGCCACGGGCCCGGGCCAGACCGCGCTCGACGGCCAGGAGGGCAACAACAGCCCGTTCACCCGCGCTCTGATCGACAACATCACCAAGCCCGGCGTCGAGATCCAGCAGGCGATGACCTCCGTGCGCGCGCAGGTCAATGAAGAGACCCACAAGGGCCAGCTGCCCTGGGGCCACACCAATTTGATCGGCGCGGTCTATCTCAACCAGGCGCCGACGACCCAGGTTGCCAACGCGGCGCCGACGGCAACCGCCGCGCCAGCCGCAGCGGCCGGCAACTCCGAGGCTGAAGTCGAGTTCTGGCGCTCGGTGAAGGAATCCAACAAGCCGGAAGAGCTCAACGCCTACCTCTCCGCTTATCCCAACGGCCAGTTCAAGCCGCTGGCAATGGCGCGGCTCGCGGCGATCCAGAACGGTCCGTCGACCACGACCCGCAACCTCAATGCGGGCGTCGATCCCGCAACCTTCACCGACGACGCCACCCAGCTCACCGAGGACCAGATCGGCCTCGACAAGGGTCAGCGCCGCGACGTGCAGCGCCGCCTCACCGGCCTCGGCTTCGACACCAAGGTCACCGGTGTCTTCAACGACGAGACCCGCTCGGTGCTCAAGCGCTGGCAGGCCGCCCGCGGCTATCCGTCGACGGGCTTCCTCAACAAGCTCCAGCACAAGGCCCTGTTGTCCGAGATCGTCGCGACGACGACCGTGAGCGATGACAGCGCGAAGCCGGCCAGGCGCGCGGCACCAGCGCCAGCACAGGCGCAGAGCGCACCGGTTCAGCATCGCAACAGCGGTGGCGGCGACGCCGGCGCGGCCTTCGTGGGCGGCGTGGTCGGCGGCATGATGGGCGGCATGTTCCGCCGCTGAGTCGCCAAACTCGATCGCAAATGCAAAAGCCCGGCTCGCGCCGGGCTTTTTCTTTGCTCTCCTCGGTCAAGGCAGAAGGAAAATGCTGCCGCAGACTTCGTCATTGCGAGCGTAGCGAAGCAATCCAGAATCCCTCCGCGGCAATAGTCTGGATTGCTTCGTCGCACGAGCTCCTCGCAATGACGAGGAAAGAGGCGTGCCTTACACGGACGTATCGGGCCGCGGAGATTTACTTCCCCGCCGCCTTGCGCAGCGCCTCGTTGATGCGGTCCTGCCAGCCGGGGCCGCCTTCCTGGAAATGCTCGAGCACGTCCTGATCGATCCGCAGCGTCACCTGCTCCTTGATCCCGGGTGCCACGTTTTTCTTCGGCGGCGGCTCCGCCACTTTAGCCGTCACCTTCTTGAACGCCGCCTCGGCTTCAGTGCGCGCGTCGCCCAATGTCCGCGGTCGCCTCGGTTGATCCGCCATCGCTCAGATTCCCTCAAACAGAGCCGTCGAAAGATAGCGCTCGGAGAACGACGGCACGACAGCCAAAATGGTTTTTCCCGCAGCTTCCGGCCGCTTGCCGATCTCGAGCGCGGCGGCGATTGCGGCACCGGAGGAAATGCCGCCCGGAATGCCCTCATGCCGCGCCAGCGCGCGCGACGTTTCGATCGCGGTCGTCGAGTTGATCTTCACGATCTCGTCGATCACGGAGCGGTCGAGGATGTCGGGCACGAAGCCCGCGCCGATGCCTTGGATCTTGTGCGGCGTGTGGGTGCCTCCTGATAGCACCGGGCTCTCCTCGGGCTCGACCGCGACCACCCGCAAGGACGGCTTGCGCGGCTTCAGAACCTGACCGACGCCGGTGATGGTGCCGCCGGTGCCGACGCCGGCGACGAAGTAGTCGATATTGCCTGATGTGTCGTTCCAGATCTCTTCCGCCGTGGTGCGGCGATGCACCTCCGGATTGGCGAGGTTCTTGAACTGCTGCGGCATCACCGAGTTCGGCGTCGTCTTCAACAGCTCTTCGGCGGTCGCGATCGCGCCCTTCATGCCTTGCGCCGCCGGCGTCAGCACCAGCTCGGCGCCGAGGAACGCCAGCATCTTGCGCCGCTCGATCGACATGGATTCCGGCATCACCAGCTTCAGACGGTAACCACGTGACGCCGCGACGAAGGCGAGCGCGATGCCGGTATTGCCTGACGTCGGCTCGATCAGCACCGTGTCGGGCTTGACGATGCCCGCCTTCTCCATGGCGATGATCATGGCGGCACCGATACGGTCCTTCACGCTGGCGGCCGGATTGAAATATTCGAGCTTTGCCAGAACCGTCGCGTTGACGCCGCGCATGCCCGGCAACCGGCGCAGGCGAACGATCGGCGTGTCGCCGAAAGCCTCGACGATCGAGTCGTAGATCCGGCCGCGACCGGGTTGGTGCGCTGCACCCATCTTTGCAACCTTCTCGGACGATGCGCCCATGTTGAACTCCCTGTGGCAGCAATTACGCTTCTCGCGCAGCGTTTGCGCAGTTACGGACAGCTGGTGACGACACGCAAGCGACAATGCGGTACATGTTAAATACGCTGCATCGCAAAATCGCGAGGGCACTAATTAGCAGAAAATCAACGCATTCGTGTTGCGGCCTCGTCAACTGATTCTGTTTATGTTAGACTTAGGTCTCAAAGCAGGGAGGTCACCACGATGTCAGCAGTCGCTGAAGTGTTGTCGACCGTCGCGGCAAGGCGTGATCCGCGTTGTAGCGAGTTGCCCACCTGTCCCGTCTGCGCCGATTCCATGGTCGCCGCTGAAGCGTCCGCCTACGTCTCGGATCACATGATCTCGTATCTCTGGACCTGCGACAATTGCGGCTACGGTTTCGTGACCAAGCATGCCGTCAAGCAGCGGATCGTGTGCAACTGACGCGATTGCTGGATCTTGTCGGAAAACCGCGGCACACTTTGCGCTAACGCGGCCCTTCGGGTCCGGATCATGCTCTCGCCCTAGCGCGGGGCGATGTCGCCCCTCGCCCAGTCCTCGCGCGTACGCCGATAGAACTCGTCGAATGTTCCGCGTGCGATCGCGTCCCTGATGCCCTGCATCAGGAACTGGTAGTAGGCGATATTGATTTCGGACAGCAGCATCGCCCCTAGCGTCTCGCCCGCCTTGACGAGATGGTGCAGATAGGCGCGTGCGCAATTGCGCGTTGATGGCCACGCACTCTCCTCGTCGAGCGGACGCGGATCGTCGGCGTGGCGGGCGTTACGCAAATTGACCTGGCCGAAACGGGTGAAGGCGACGCCGTGACGGCCATTGCGCGTCGGCATCACGCAATCGAACATGTCGACACCGCGCTTCACCGCCTCAAGAATGTCGTCGGGCGTGCCGACGCCCATGAGGTAGCGCGGCCGGTCGGCCGGCAGCGCCGGCGCCGTCTCGTCGATCATCGCCAGCATCACGGCCTGCGGCTCGCCCACGGCAAGACCGCCGATCGCATAGCCATGGAAGCCGATCTCGACCAGGCCTTGCGCGCTCGCATGGCGCAGTTCCGGCACGTCGCCGCCCTGGACGATGCCAAACAGCATGTAGCCGTCTGGCGCGCTCTCGAAGGCACGCTTGCTGCGTTCGGCCCAGCGCAGCGACAGCCGCATCGCGCGCTCGACGTCATCGCGCTCGGCCGGCAGCCGCACACATTCGTCCATCTGCATCGCAATGTCGGAGCCGAGGTAGCGCTGCACCTCGATCGAGCGCTCCGGCGACAGCTCGACCTTGGCGCCGTCGATATGGGAGCGGAACGTGACGGCGTGCTCGCTGACCTTGCGCAGGTCCGCCAGCGACATCACCTGAAAGCCGCCGGAATCCGTCAGCATCGGCCCGTTCCAGCCGGTGAACCGCTGCAATCCGCCGAGCGCGTGGATGCGCTCCGCGCCGGGACGCAGCATCAGATGATAGGTGTTGCCGAGCACGATATCGGCGCCGGCATCACGCACCTCGCGCCAGTGCATGCCCTTCATCGCCCCGGCGGTGCCGACAGGCATGAAAGCAGGCGTCCGCACCACGCCGTGGGGCGTGGTCAGGCGGCCGGTTCGCGCGGCGCCATCGGTGGCAAGCAGCTCGAAATGATTGGGTAGACCGGTATCGGGAGGATCCATGGCGGTGCTTATTGCGTGTCGGGCGAGCCCGATCAACCCACACGATGCCCCAGACTGGCACGGCGTTGACGCGGACGTGATGACACCGGCGGCTTGATGAACAAAACGATACAGTGTAGTTTCACTGTCGGGGCTGGACGAGACGCCGCGGCACATGGCCTGCGGCCGCAGATGCGTGATCGCCAGCCACCGACCGATGCCCCTCCCCCCATGTTCGACGGACATGTCCGCCGCCTCTGACGGCTGGACCAAGCGCGTGATCGGGTCCCTGGTCCTGGCATCCAGCCTGACACTCGCCGCCTGCACCTCGATCCCCCGCACGCCCTATACGGCGGCCGATGCCAGCAGCTCGCGCGTGCTCGACATCGAGGGCCTCAGGCGCTACGCCGACGAGCCCATCACCAAGTTCAGCTTCGCGCAGGACAAGGCGACCGGAAGCCGAACCTATCTGGCGCTCTCCGGCGGCGGCGCCGATGGCGCCTACGGCGTCGGCGTGCTCAATGGCTGGAGCGCAGCAGGCAACCGTCCGACCTTCTCCGTCGTATCGGGTGTGAGCACCGGCGGCCTGATCGCGCCGTTTGCCTTCCTCGGATCGCAATATGACGACACGCTGCGCGAGCTCTACACCAGCGGCATCGCCGAGAGCCTCTTGAACGATCCCAGCATCATCCGCGTGCTGTTCGGCTCCGGCCTGTTCGGCAATACGCGGCTGCGCGAGCTGGTCGCGCGTTATGTCGGACCCGAGCTCATGGCGCAGGTCGCACGCGAGAGCGCCAAGGGCCGGCGGCTGCTGGTGGTCACCACCGATCTCGACACCCAGCGCACCGCGATCTGGGACATGGGCAAGATCGCCGCAGTCGGCACGCCCGAGGCGCTGAAACTGTTTCGTGACGTGATGGCGGCCTCCGCCAGCATTCCCCTGGTGTTTCCGCCGATCCTGATCGAGGCCGAAGGCCAGGGACGCAGATTTCAGGAGATGCATGTCGACGGCGGCGTGACGGCGCCGGTGCTGACGCTGCCCGAAGCCTTGCTGTTGCAGGGACGCCTGCCCGGCAATGCGAAGATGGACATCTACATCCTCGTCAACAAGAAGATCGAGCGCAACTTCGAGCTGGTCGCCAACAGCACGATCGACGTCGCCTCACGCAGCCTGTCGGCGATCACGCAATCGCAGACGCGCTCGATCATCTTCTCGACCTACGATTTTGCCAAACGCAACAATCTCGGCTTCCATCTCTCCTATATCGAGCGTGATTATCCGGCGCCGCCGTCGGAAGGCTTCGACACCGGCTATATGCGGGCGCTCTACCAGTATGGCTACGAGAAAGCGGCCGGCGGCCAGGCCTGGACCTCGCGGATGCCGTGATATCCGCATCGCGGAACGGCGGTGGTGGAAGACCGTGGACGATACGGCCAGTTCGGCCAGATTCGCCATGACGCGCCGGTTGCTGCGCGTTATACAGCAGTGACTACCAGCACGACCGCGCAGGAATCACGGGCATGGGATTGACTGCGACCAAGGCAAAAACGGCAGTGGCACGACGCGAGGTGACGAAATCGCGCGGCGGCCGGCCGACCAAGAGCGCCGCGATCGAGCGCGATCAGCGGCTGATCGAGGTCGCCACCCGGCTGTTTCTTGATCGCGGCTTTGACGCCACCTCGCTCGACGCGGTGGCCGAGGCCGCGCGGGTCAGCAAGCCCACCGTCTATTCCCGTTACGGCGACAAGCGCGGCCTGTTTGCCGCCGTTCTCCGCCGCGAGATCGCGCGCTGGCTGGCGCCGCTGTCGGCCGCGGCGGAAACGCAGCTCAGCAGTGCCTCCGATATCCCGGTCGAACAGCGACTGGTCGAGATCGGGCGCGAGATGCTGAACTTCACCTGCGGTCCCGACGCCGTGGCCTTCAGCCGCATGATGACGTCGCAGGCCATCAACTTCCCTGATGTCGCCAAGCTCGGCAGGGAAGAGGGCTGGTTGAAGGCCGTCGCGACCACCGCCCGCTTCTTCGACCATCTGGTGGCGCAAGGCGCGCTTGATGTCGACGACACCACGATCGCGGCCGAAGTGTTCCTCGACGTTGTCGTCGGCCACACCCACCGCATGGCGACGTTCGGCACGCCGATGGAGTTCAAGGCGGCAGAGAAAAGGATGCGCGCGACGATCAAGCTGTTCCTGGCCGGCGCGATCGGCCCTGCCGACCGCATCCAGGGCGCACCGAAGGCCGCGCAACGGCGCCGCCCCTCCCGCTGACATTTCCGTGAGGGCCGGCGATTTGTCCCCTGCGGACGCCGGCCGCTTCGTTGACCAAAATAAAACGATACGGTATGGTTTTGTTTATAGAGCGGTGCGGGCCACTTTTTTCACCAGCCCCAAAAGAGGACCGGACCACTCAGATCGCCGCGACGGGTACAGCCCGCTAGCGACGCTCCGCGGCCGGCCGGTGCCCAAGGCCGGCCGCGATTTCTTTACGAACATTCGGCAGACTTGCTGGTGCGAGACCTGCCGGCCGAAGGTTTGGACCATGAGCGCGACAAGACCAGGGATATGCGGATTGCTTGCGATCGCCCTGTCAGGGCTGCTCATCGCAGCGCCTGTTCGCGCGACCATCTCGGCAGGCTCTACGCCCGCCACAATCCACGGCGAGACAGATGGGGACGCCGCGGCGGATCGCCAGGCGGTCAGCCGCGAAATCGAGCGCTTCCGCTCTTCGTCGATCTCGATCAGCCAGGCGATGGCGATCGCGGAAGCCCGTCATGCCGGCGCGACCACCGCGGATATCAGCTTCGACGGCGGCTCGGGCGTGCCGGTCTACCGGGTCAAGACCCTGCACAACGACCGGATCTGGCGCTACACCATCAACGCGGCGACCGGCGAGGTCATCGGCGGCGAGGCCGCCCTGCCCCTGACCGAGCTGGACAATGAGGATCGCAGCAACCTCGCCGCACTCGGCATCATCAAGCACCGCCTGGCTGACGCGGTGCGCGTCGCCGAGAAGGCGGCATCAGGCAAGGCCATCAGCGGCGGGCTGGTGCGCGAGGGCGGCCGGCTCAATTTCGCGATCGTCGTCATCAGCGGCGACGATCTCAAGGAGGTCCTGCTCGAGCCGCCGGGCGTGCGGGGCAAGTGACGAGGCCATCATCCCGCCGAAAAGCCATTGACGGACGCACAACTCTCCCGCATAAGTCCCGCCATGTTCACGACCACCAAACGCACGACCAAAACCACCACGGCCTTCGGGGCCCGGGGAGGCGTGCGCGCATAGTCGTCGACTAAAACGCATCAAGCTCTGCCGAAGCCCCGCCCATGATGGTCTGGGGCTTTTTTGTTGCCTGAATCACAGCTCAAGCGAATGCAATGGAGGACAAAGTGAGTAACGATCCCGTCGTCGCGATTGTCGGCGTCACCGGTGCGGTGGGCGCCGAATTCATCGCCACCATGGACAAGCGCGGCTTTCGCGTCGGCAAGCTCAAGGCGCTTGCCAGCGCCCGCTCCGCCGGCAAGACGGTATCGTTCCGCGGCCAGAACATCATCATCGAGGAATTGACCGAGCGCGCCTTCGAGGGCGTCGACATCGCGCTGTTCTCCGCCGGCAGCGGCATCTCGAAGAGGTTCGCGCCCATCGCGGTCAAGGCCGGCGCGGTCGTCGTCGACAACTCCTCAGCCTTCCGCATGGATCCGAACGTGCCGCTGGTCATCCCCGAAGTGAACGCTGGCCGTATCCGCGACCACAAGGGCATCATCGCCAACCCGAACTGCGCCGCGATCACCGCGCTGGTGCCGCTCTGGCCGATCCATCAGAAGAACCGCATCAAGCGCGTGATCATCTCGACCTATCAAGCCGCCTCCGGCGCCGGCGCGGCCGCAATGGACGAGCTCGTCGAGTCGACCCGCGCCAATCTCAACGGGCAGGTCTACACGCCCAAGGTGATGCCGCACCCCTACGCGTTCAATCTCTTCAACCACAACACGGCCGTCGATCCCGAGACCGGCTACAACGACGAAGAGACCAAGGTCATCAAGGAAACCCGCAAGATCTTCGAGGACGAGAATATCGCGATCGGCGTCACCTGCGTCCGCGTGCCGGTGCTGCGCGCCCATTGCGAGGCCATCACCTTCGAATGCGAGAGGCCGATCACCGAAGACCAGGTCCGCAGCCTCATGGCGCAGGCGCCGGGCGTGAAGGTCGTCGACGACCGCCTCAAGAACTACTTCCCGATGCCGATCGACGCCTCGGGCCAGGACGATGTCCTGGTCGGCCGCATCCGCAAGGACCTCAGCGACCCCTCTGGCCATTCGATTTCGATGTTCGTGGCGGCCGATCAGCTGCTCAAGGGCGCCGCGCTGAACGCCGTGCAGATCGCGGAGCTCCTGCCGCAGCGTGTGATGGCGTAAGAGAAGGTGCGTAGGGTGGATTAGCCCTGCGACTGCGCGAAGCGCAGTTCGCACGGCGTAATCCGCCTCTTTCCAATCGGAAACAGAAATGGTGGGTTACGCCTTACGGCTAACCCACCCTACGGCTCGGCCCTAAACAACAAACACGCGTCCCCATACGAATAGAACCGGTACCCGTTCGCGATCGCATGCGCATAGGCCTGCTTCATCGTATCCAGGCCGGCGAAGGCCGACACCAGCATGAACAGCGTCGACTTCGGCAGATGGAAATTCGTCATCAGAATATCGACCGCGCGAAAACGATAGCCGGGCGTGATGAAGATCGAGGTCTCGGCCGCGAACGGCTGGATGGTGCCGTCCTCGGTGGTGGCGCTTTCCAGCAGCCGCAATGACGTGGTGCCGACGGCGATGATGCGGCCGCCGCTCTTGCGCGCGCTGTTGAGCCGCGCCGCGGTCTCGGCGGAGATCGTCCCCCACTCGGCATGCATCTTGTGAGCGTCGGTGTCATCGACCTTCACCGGCAGGAACGTCCCTGCCCCGACATGTAGCGTCACGCGGACGATGCTGACGCCGCGCGCATGGAGCGCTTGCTCCAGCGCCGCCGTGAAATGCAGGCCCGCGGTCGGCGCAGCCACCGCGCCTTCGTTCGTCGCGAACATCGTTTGGTAGTCCGCGAGATCCTGATCGTCAGGAGTGCGCTTGGAAGCGATGTAGGGCGGCAGCGGCGGGCTGCCGAGATCGGCGATCGCCTGGTCCAGCGCGGGCCCATGGAACGAGAAGCCAAGCGTCACCTCGCCTTCCATCCCCTTGGCCTCGACCTCGGCATCGAGATGGCCGAGCAGGCAGACCTTGCCCTCATTGCCGAAGCGGATGCGGTCGCCAGCCGTGAGCTTCTTAGCGGGCTTCACCAGCGCCTGCCAGCGCGAGCCGTCGAGGCGCTTGATCAAGGTTGCCTCGATCTTCGGCTCGGTCTCGCGGCCGATCCGGCGGCCCTTCAATTGCGCCGCGATCACCTTGGTGTCGTTGACGACGAGCTGGTCGCCCGGCTTCAGCCAGTGCGGCAGATCCGCAATGGCCTGGTCGCGCAGCGCGCCGTTCTCCACGACCAGCATCTTCGCGGAGTCGCGGGGACTGGCCGGGCGCAAGGCGATGCGCTCTGGCGGCAGGTCGAAATCGAACAGGTCGGTGCGCATGTCCAGAACTTGCCATCGCCCGCCTTGTGCGCAATTGCGCACCAGGCGGGGCATGACGACGGCAAAAGGCCGTTATTCCTTATCGGCCGCCATCCGCGCCTTGACGATCTTGTCCGGGTTCTGGACCGGCTCGCCGCGCTTGATCTTGTCGACGTTCTCCATGCCTTCGGTGACCTTGCCCCACACCGTGTACTGGTTGTCGAGGAAACGGGCGTCGTCGAAGCAGATGAAGAACTGGCTGTCGCCGGAATCCGGGCTCGCCGCGCGCGCCATCGATGCGGTGCCGCGCACATGCGGCTCCTTGTTGAACTCGGCCTTCAGCTTCTTGCCGGATCCGCCGGTGCCGGTGCCGTGCGGGCAGCCGGTCTGGGCCATGAAGCCCTCGATCACGCGATGGAACACGATGCCGTCGTAGAAGCCCTCACGGACCAGCTCCTTGATGCGGGCGACATGGCCGGGCGCGAGGTCCGGACGCATCTCGATGGTGACGGGGCCCTGCGTGGTCTCGAGGATCAATGTGTTTTCGGTGACGTTCATGCTCGTCTCTCTTGTGTTGGAGGTGAAGTCTTCCGGCGGCGGATCGGGATCGCGAAGGGACGTCCCGCGGCCGCGCCGGCCATTGCATCGGTAAATGGCAACGGCGTGCAGCGTTGCAATGTCTCCATCACCGCGATGCGGTACTGCAGCCGGTCTTCGTCGGTGGCATCCGCGGATTCATAGGAAATTCGCGGATGGCCCAAAATGTTTCCGCTCCGGTTAAAGCTCACGATGACGGTGATGTCGATAGGGTGAGCCTTGCTGGTTGGCGGCGGTTTCCAGCAGGTTTGCAAGTACCTGGAAATGTCCGCGATGGTGTCGACCTTGGCGTCCTCGGCAGCAGCACCGATCGCGCCAAGCAGGAGCGCTGCGGCAGCGAGCAGAAGCCTGTCGCCGCGGCGCGCCATGAGCCCTCCTACTTGATGTCGGAGGCGACTTGCACCTTCACCATCTTGTCGGGATCGGTGACGGTGCCGCTCGGCGAGCCGGCCGGTGCCTTCTTCAGCTTGTCGACCACGTCCATGCCCTGCACGACCTCGCCGATGACGGTGTACTGGCCGTCGAGGCTGCCGCCGTCGGCGAACATGATGAAGAACTGCGAGTTGGCGGTATCGACGCTGTCGCCGCGCCGTGCCATGCCGACGATGCCGCGCGCGAAGTGAACCTTGGAGAATTCCTGCTTCAGATTGGGATATTTCGAGCCACCGGTGCCGTTGCCGTTCTGGCCGTCGCCGGTCTGGGCCATGAAGCCGTCCATCACGCGGTGGAACGGCACGTTGTTGTAGAAGCCCTCGCGCGCCAGCTGCTTGAGGCGCTCGGCGTGCTGCGGGGCCAGGTCGGTCCTGAGCTTGATGACGATGCGGCCCTTTGTGGTGTCGATGACGAGCGCATTGGCCTTGTCGAGATTGGCCGGCAGCTGCTGCGCCACGGCCGGGGCCGCGGCAATAAGCGCGACAAACATCGTGGCAAGGATTGCGAAACGACGGTTCATGAAAGCTCCGGATCAGATGAGATGAAGAAGTGCGCCGTTATCAGGCGAATTTGGCCTTGAGCAAGGATGCAACGAGCGGCGGCACGAAGGCCGACACGTCACCACCCATACCCGCGATCTGTCGCACCAGTGTGGCGGTGATCGGGCGGACCATGGGGGATGCCGGCAGGAAAACCGTATGCACCTCGGGCGCCATGGCCTCATTCATGCCTGCGAGCTGCATTTCGTAGTCGAGGTCGGTGCCATCGCGCAAACCTCTGATCATGATGGTCGCACCATGCTTGCGGGCGGCGGTCACCGAGAGATCGTCAAAGGTGGTGGTCTCCAGCGTACAGCCCGCCTGGGCCGCCACCGGCCCGCAGACATCATGCAGCATTTTCAGCCGCTCCTCGGCCGAGAACAGCGGCTTCTTGCCGGGATGAGCGCCGATAGCGACAACAAGCCTGTCGCACAGGGGGACGGCATGCCGGACCACGTCCAGATGGCCGTTGGTGATGGGGTCGAAGGAACCTGGGTAAAAGGCAATCCGCGGCATGGCCCCCTCCTACCGCGCCCGGCTCTGCCCGGCAAGCCGGGCCGGGTCCCTGCCCGTATCCTGCCGATTTTTCCGGCATTCCGCGTCGCAACGGGCCGTTTGTTTCGTCCTGGGGGCGTCCACGACACACAACCGGATGCGCACGAAACCATTTCCGGCATCGGCGAAGACGTCCGGAAACTGGGCATGGTTACCAATCCAGCCAACGAATGACGGGCCGCATACTGGGCGTAGCGGCCGCATCACAGGGGACCGTCAATGATCAAGGCTCTTTCAGCGATCGCTGTTGCTGCGTGTGTTGCTGCAGCCCTCACCCTGCTGCCCGGTTTTGCTCCCACCGTTGAAGCGAGCGTGCCGCAACCGCTGGCCAAGGCAGACCGGCTCGACATCAAGGCCATTGGCAGAGATTGCTCGCAGCAGGCGTGGCCGAACTTCGAGGCCTCCTGCCTGCGCCGCGCCGGCACAAAGGCCGACGTCCGCGTTGCTCGCCTGGTCACGGCAGACCGCACCCCGTAGGCGACTTGTCAGGCTGGCGTCATAAACGCCGGCACAAGCCCCGATAGAAATCCGATGGCAATTTGCGACGTCTCGTCGCAGAGTGGTTGACGCGCGCGCCCCTCGGAATGACCCGACGGGTGCGATTCCCATCGAAGGGTTTGCAATTGTCCAGTACGCCCGCGGTCGCTTCCGGCCATCATCCCAATCCGCTTCCGCTTGCCATGACCATGGGCGCCCTCGGGGTGGTCTATGGCGATATCGGCACCAGCCCCCTCTATGCCCTGAAGGAAGCCGCCAAGGCGGCCGCCCATGGTGGCACAGTGACACAGGATGCTGTGCTCGGCGTCGCCTCGCTGATCCTGTGGGCCCTGCTGCTCATCATCTCGCTGAAATATGCGCTATTGATCCTGCGCGCGGACAACCGCGGCGAAGGCGGCATCGTGGCGCTGCTGGCGCTGCTGCATGCCCGCCACGCCCAGCCCGGGACCTGGCGCGCGCACCTGCTCGTCGTCGGCCTGGTCGGCGCGGCGTTGCTCTATGGCGACGGCGCGATTACGCCAGCCATCTCGGTGCTATCGGCCATCGAAGGCCTGAAGGTCGACGCGCCCTCGCTCTCGCCCGTGGTCGTGCCCGTTACCATCGCCATCCTGGTCGGCCTGTTCGTGATGCAAAAGCAAGGCACCGGCTTCATCGGCCGCATCTTCGGCCCGGTCATGCTGGCCTGGTTCATCGTGCTGGCCGCGCTCGGCATCCACGGCATCTTCAAGGCGCCGGCCGTGCTGGCCGCGCTCAGCCCGTTCTATGCCTTCGACTTCCTGATCCATCAGGACTTCCAGATCTCCTTCGCGATCCTCGGCGCGGCCTTCCTCGCGGTGACAGGCGGCGAGGCGATGTATGCCGATATGGGGCATTTCGGCCGTCTGCCGATCCGGCTCGCCTGGTTCGCGATCTGCTTGCCGGCGCTGGTGCTGAACTATTTCGGCCAGGCTGCGCTGCTGATCACCGATCCCTCGATGATCGAGAATCCGTTCTTCCAGCTTTGCCCTGACTTCCTGCATTACGGTCTGGTCGCGTTCTCCGCCGTTGCGACCGTGATCGCCTCGCAGGCGATCATCTCCGGCGTGTTCTCGCTGACCCAGCAGTCGATCCAGCTCGGCTTCCTGCCGCGCATGCAGATCCGCCACACCCAGAGCGACGCGATCGGCCAGATCTACGTGCCGCTGGTGAACTGGCTGCTCGCCGCCGCAACGCTCGGCGCCGTGCTGAGCTTCGGCACCTCGGACGCACTCGCCGGCGCCTATGGCATCGCGGTGTCGCTGCTGATGGCGATCACCACGCTGCTTGCGGCCCTGGTCGCGATCCAGTGGGGTTTTTCGCCGTGGCTGGTGGTGGCCGTGAACGGCTTCTTCTTCGTCATCGACATGATCTTCTTCGCGGCCAACTCGATCAAGCTGTTCGAGGGCGGCTGGTTTCCGCTGCTGCTCGCCGGCCTCGTTGCCTTCGTCATGCTGACCTGGCGGGCCGGCGTGAAACTGGTCGAGGCCGCGCGGGCAAGGCTGCGACAGCCCGAGGAGGACCTGATCGAGACCGCGGTCAACAAGTGCAGCGCGCGCCTGCCCGGCACAGCGGTGTTCCTGGCCTCGGCCCCGAAAGGCGTGCCGCTGGCGCTCACGCAGTTCGTCAAGCACAACCGCGTGCTGCATGAACGCGTGCTGCTGGTCACCGTGCTGATCGAGGAATCCCCGCATGTTCCCGATGAGGATCGGGCCGAGGTGATCGAGATCATTCCCGGCATCACCCGCGTGATCCTGCATTATGGCTTCATGCAGAATCCGACCATCTACGAAGGCCTGACCCTCACGTGCCGCCAAGGCAAGCTGCCCGGCATCGACCTCGCCGACATCACCTATTACGTCGGCCGCGAGACCATCATCCCGCGCGAGGACGTCCCTGGCATGTGGGTCTGGCGCGAAGGCCTGTTTGCCTTCCTGCAGCGCAACGCCGAACGCTCAGCGGCGTTCTTCGGCGTGCCGACCAAGCAGGTCGTGGAATTCGGCACGGAGCTGGAGATCTAGGGCAAGGGCGTAGCCCGACCTTGAAGCCATGAAGACCAGAGACGATCCGGCTCTGCAACTGAAACCTCGGCTGGCGATCTCGCTCGATCAGGCGCAGGCGATCGTGCGCCGGACGTCACAGCAGGCCGTCGTGCTCGGCGTCACCGAGCTGCACGGCGGGGAGATCAGCACCGTCCTCGAGATCGCGCTGGCGGATGCTCCGGCCTGCATCCTCAAGGTCTATCCTGAATCACTGCAATGGAAGATGGCGAAAGAGCTCTATGTGCTCGGCCTTCTGCGAAATTGCGGCACAGCCATTCCCAAAATCCTGCTCGCTGACGACACGCGATCGGTGATCGACCTGAACTATGTGCTCATGACCAGGCTTGACGGCACTGTGCTCGGCCGACGCGAGGCGGCGCTGTCGGAGGTCGAGTTGTTTGCCATCTACGCCGAGATGGGCGCCGCGCTCCGCAAGATTAACGACATCACCCTCGACAGCTTTGGCTATATCGGCCCCAACGGCGTCTGGACTGCGCATCCGAGCAACCATGCCTACATGTCCGCGCAGTTCGACAGGAAGCTAGCAGAGTTTGATGCCCGCGGCGGCGATCCGGCGCTCGCCGCACATCTCCGGGACAGCGTCACGGCCCGGCAGCATCTGCTCGAGGCGGCCGTCAGCCCTCGCCTCTGTCACTACGATTTCCATGCCGGCAACATGCTGGTGACGCAGGAAGGCGCGCCGCACCTGACAGGCATCGTCGACTTCGAGAGTGCGACATCAGGCGATCCGCTGATGGATATCGCCAAGGCGCTGTACTATTTCACGGCCGAGGACGCGCCCAAGCGCGACGGCTTGCTCGCCGGCTACGGCAAGATCGACCGGCCCGACTGGCAGCAGACGCTCGACCTCTACCACCTCTATGGCACGCTGGAGCTCTGGTGCTGGATGGCGCAGATCGGCAAGCGCGAGGCGCTCGCCGATCTCACGAGAGAGCTTGCGAACGCCTGATAGTCGGCTCAGTGCTGCAAAGGCCTCATTCCGGACTTGGTGATCACCGCCGCCGCATCCGCGGAAGACAGGAAGTGGAGCAGCGCCGCCGCGGCGTCGGACTGTTGTGAATTCCTGGGCAGAGCACCGACATACAGCGTCGGTGGCTGAACCTCGGACGGCACGGTGCCCACGAAATCGATTCCCGGCACGTGGATCAACTCCGGGACTTGCTGAAAGCCGATCTCTGCCTCACCGCGGGCGACCACGGCAGCGACCGGTTCACCTGAAGGTGGGCCGCGCACCTTGCGGGTTTTGCCGGAGATCTCATCGGCGACGCCGAGCTTCTTGAATCCGATCGTCGACAGATAAGTGCCGCTGGAACTGTCCGAATAGGCGATGGACTTCGCCGCAAGCAGCGTCCTGCGAAGCGCATCCATTGTGCTGATGTCGGGCTTGGGTTGTCCGGCCCGGACCACCATGCCGATGAACGATTCCGCCAGCGGCACCCGGCTGCCCGCGCGCATCAATCCCTTCTGGTCCAGCAGATCGACGCCGACGCCGTCCATGATCACGACGTCGGCCTCCTCGCCGCGCGACAGGCGCGTCGGAATGGCTTCCGGTGAATCACCGACCGAAGGGCCGCGCGTCGTGATGAGCTTGTGTCCCGTCGACTTCTCAAAGGCTGGACCGAGCTCTTCATACACGGCGAAGAACCCGGCCGAGATCATCACCCTGACATCAGCGGCAGACGCGCTGGTCGCAAGAGTAACGGCCAGAAGGACGGCAAACAGGTGACCAATGGCGCGCGGCATACGTTACGTCCCGTTGCCGTTCTCGCCATTGCCGCTCTCCGTCTCTTCCGTGATGTGCTCGACCGAGACGACGTGCTCGTCCTCGGCGGTGTCGAACACGATCACGCCTTGGGTCGAACGGCCGGCGATGCGGATGCCTTCGACCGGGCAGCGGATCAGCTGGCCCTTGTCGGTGACCAGCATGATCTGGTCCGCATCCTCGACGGGGAAGGACGCGACGAGGTTGCCGTTGCGGTTGTTGACGCTCATGGCGACGATGCCTTTGCCGCCGCGGCCCGTGGTGCGGTACTCGTAGGACGAGGTCCGCTTGCCATAGCCGTTGACGGAGACGGTGAGCACGACCTGCTCGGCCGCCGACATCTCGGCATAGCGCTCCTGCGCGAGCTGGAAGCTGCCGGAGGTCTCCTCGCCCTCGGCATCCGCTGCCGGCTCCTCGGCCGCAGCTTCGCCGGCGACTGCGCGGCGCATCTTCAAATAGGCCGAACGCTCGTCCGAGGTGGTTTCGACATGGCGCAGGATCGCCAGAGAGATCACCTTGTCACCCTCGCCAAGCGCAATGCCCCGCACGCCCATCGAGGTGCGCCCGGTGAACACGCGCACGTCGGGGACGGGGAAGCGGATGCACTGGCCGCCGGCCGCGGTCAGCAGCACGTCGTCATGCTCGGTGCAGATCTGCACGTCGACGATTGCTTCGCCGTCGTCGAGCTTCATTGCAATGATGCCGGAGCGGCGAACGTCGACGAAGTCGGACAGCTTGTTGCGCCGGACATTGCCGCCTGTGGTGGCGAACATCACGTCCAACTGGCCCCAAGTGGATTCATCCTCGGGCAGCGGCATGATGGTGGTGATGCGCTCGCCCTGCTCCAGCGGCAGGATGTTGATCAGCGCCTTGCCGCGCGCGTTGGGAGCTGCCATCGGCAGCCGCCAGACCTTCTCCTTGTAGACCTGGCCGCGCGACGAGAAGAACAGCACCGGCGTATGAGTCGACGCGACAAAGAGCCGGCTGACAAAGTCCTCGTCGCGGGTCTGCATGCCGGAGCGGCCCTTGCCGCCGCGGCGCTGGGCGCGATAGGCCGACAGCGGCACGCGCTTGACATAGCCGGCGTGCGAGACGGTGACCACCATGTCCTCGCGCTGGATCAGGTCCTCGTCCTCGACCTCGCCTTCCTGCTCCATGATCACGGTCTTGCGGGGGGTGGCGAACTCGGCCTTCACCTCTGCAAGCTCGGTCTTGATGATGTCGAGGATGCGTGCCCGCGAGCGCAGGATCTCGAGATAATCGCCGATCTCGCCGGCGAGCTTTGCCAGCTCCTCGCCGATCTCATCGCGGCCGAGCGCGGTCAGGCGTGCGAGGCGCAGCTCGAGGATCGCCCTCGCCTGCTCCAGCGACAGGCGGATGGTGCCGTCCTCGTTGATGCGATGGCGGGGATCGTCGATCAGCGTGATGATGTCCTCGACGTCGCGCGCCGGCCAGTCGCGCGTCATCAGGGTCTCGCGCGCGGCGGCCGGCGTCGGCGAGTGTCTGATGACCTTGATGATCTCGTCGATATTGGCGACCGCAATCGCAAGGCCAACCTGCTCGTGCGCGCGCTCGCGCGCCTTGCGCAGCTTGTACTTGGTGCGGCGGGTGACGACCTGCTCGCGGAAGCCGACGAAGATCGTCAGCATGTCCTTCAGGTTCATCGTCTGCGGACGACCCGAGTCGAGCGCGACGGCGTTGACGCCGAAGGAGGTCTGCAGCGGCGTGAACTTGTAGAGCTGGTTCAGCACCACGTCGGGCACGGCGTCGCGCTTGAGCTCGACGACGACGCGATAGCCGTCGCGGTCGGATTCGTCGCGCAGATCGGAGATGCCCTCGATCTTCTTTTCCTTATAGAGCTCGGCGATGCGCTCGACCATCGTCGCCTTGTTCACCTGATACGGGATCTCGGTGATGACGATCGCCTCGCGCTCCTTGCGGATGGTCTCGAAGGTGACCTTGCCACGCATCACGATGGAGCCGCGGCCGAGATGATAGGCGCTGCGGATGCCCTGGCGTCCGAGGATGATGCCGCCGGTCGGGAAATCCGGGCCCGGGATGATGTTGTTGAGCTCGTCGATGCTCAGCGACGGATTGTCGATCAGCGCCACGCAGGCGTCGATGACCTCGCCGAGATTGTGCGGCGGGATGTTGGTCGCCATGCCGACAGCGATGCCGCCGGCGCCGTTGACCAGAAGGTTCGGGAACCGAGCCGGCAGAACCACAGGCTCGCGCTCGGAGCCGTCATAATTGTCTTGGAAATCGACCGTGTCGTCGTCGATATCCTCGAGGAGCTTGAGCGCGATCTTGGTCAGGCGGGATTCGGTGTAGCGCATCGCCGCGGGCGGATCGCCGTCGACCGAGCCGAAATTGCCCTGTCCGTCGATCAGGGGGGCGCGCATCGAGAAGTCCTGCGCCATGCGCACCAATGCGTCGTAGATCGCCTGGTCGCCATGGGGATGGTACTTACCCATGACTTCACCGACGGCACCGGCGGACTTCTTGTGCTTCTTGTCCGGCGTGTCGCCGCGATTGTTCATCGCGTAGAGGATGCGGCGGTGCACGGGCTTCAACCCGTCGCGCGCATCGGGCAGTGCGCGCGACACGATCACGCTCATGGCGTAATCGAGGTAGGACTTTTTCATCTCCTCGTAGATCGAGACGGGGCGAATGTCCGAGGGTTGCGCCGGCTGGTCGCCGGGCTTGTTGTCGTCGTCAGCCAAGGGGGAATCCGGTGAGGTTTTATCTGGGAATCATATAGCGCATCGAGGCCCCGATAACCACCCTTGCGGGGGGACAGGACAGCGCTTTTTCCGACTGTTTTTCCAGAGGCTTACGCCCAGCTCGGCACCTCAGGGTCGTGGTCTGGGCGAGCCGCCGGGAACCAGCGCTCAAGTCCCGAAAACCACGTGGTTCATGATGCGCCTTGGCAGCAGGGTGAACAGTCCCGCCACCACCAGCGCTCCTGCAAACATCAGGATCATGATCCGCCGGTGATCGGTCAGGCGGTGGGCATGCGCCCGCCAGACCGCGAGCGGCAGCATGACCAGCGTGAAGATCGACAATAGATGGATCGGGCTGAACGGCCCGACCACAATTCACATCGTGCCTGGTCAAGGCTTGAGGCAACACATCAGGCCAGCCCGAAAAGCCGAGCTTGGCCCGCCAATTGGTAAGAAAATCTGCCTCTTTAGGCGAGCGATGCAAAGGCGGCGCAAAAACCCGGCTCGGCCCTAGAACGGGATATCGTCGTCCATATCATTGTTGCGGCCACCGCCGCCGGCGGCCACGGGGCGGCGCGGTGCGCTGCTGACCGGACCGGACGAGCCGAAATCGCCGCCGCCCTCATCGCCGAAGCTGCCGCCTCCTCCGCCACCGCCGCGGCCGTCGAGCATCGTCAGGGTCGAGTTGAAGCCCTGCAGTACGACCTCGGTGGAGTACTTCTCGACGCCGCTCTGATCGGTCCATTTGCGCGTCTGGAGCGCACCCTCGATGTAAACCTTGGCGCCCTTCTTCAGGTACTGTTCGGCGACCTTGCAGAGCCCTTCATTGAAGATCACGACGCGGTGCCACTCGGTCTTTTCCTTGCGTTCGCCACTGTTCTTGTCGCGCCAGGTCTCGGAGGTCGCGATGCTCAGATTCGCGATCGGCCGCCCGTCCTGGGTGCGGCGGATTTCCGGATCCTTGCCGAGATTTCCGACCAGAATGACCTTGTTGACGCTTCCCGCCATCGCCGCTCTCCACTCCAAATGCCGCTGAATTTCGAAAAAGGCGCCCGCGCCGCCGCCTGTTGAGCCGACCCTATACGCTTACAGGGGCCGCTCGGCCCGGTACACCCTCGGTTATCCCCACATATAGCATCGGCCGAACATTCGTTCCAGATTTGTTCCCCTCGAAATCGCGCGACCCAAGCGTGCAAAGAGCGACTCATGCCGCTATGCACGTCGGCGTGAATTGGAACCGGTGCAGGCAGGAAAATGCTTAACATTCATTAGGTTACGCCCGGATGAATTGCCCAGCGACTGTTGCATTCCAGAGACGGACTCGGCCCCCCGATTCGACTACGGTTGAGTCGCAATTGGTTGATGATGGGCGTCGCGCCTGATTGACCGCTTCAGGGGACGACTGGAGCGGACGACACTGGGGAGACTGCAATGAAGAAAATTCTGTTTGGTACAATTGGTATTGTTGCCTTGGGCTTGTCAGCACCGGCGAGTGCTGCCGATCTTGCGGCGCGTCCCTACACCAAGGCGCCGCCGCCGATGGTCGCCACCATTTATGACTGGAGCGGCTTCTACATCGGCATCAACGGCGGTGGCGGATGGAGCCACAAATGCTGGGACTTCGTCGCGCCGACCACCGGCACGCTGTTCGGCGAGGGCTGCCACAATGCCACGGGCGGCACGGTCGGCGGCCAGATCGGCTATCGCTGGCAATCGGCCAACTGGGTGTTCGGCCTCGAAGGCCAGGGCAACTGGGCCGACTTCTCCGGCGACAATATCAGCACCCTCATCCCGACCCAGCGCAACCGCTCGAAGATCGACGCCTTCGGCCTGATCACGGGCCAGGTCGGATACGCCTGGAACAACGTGCTGTTCTACGTGAAGGGCGGCGGTGCCGTGGTTGCCGACAAGTATAATATCTACACCGCGCCCGGATTCGTCGGAGCCGGCACCCTGCTCGCCTCGGCCAGCGACAACCGCTGGGGCGGCACGGTTGGCGCCGGCCTCGAGTTCGGCTTCGCGCCGAACTGGTCGGTGGGCGTTGAGTACGACCACATCTTCCTGGGCAGCAGGACTCTGACGCTCAACGCGCCCGGTGGCACCGCATTCCAGACCGATCGCATCAGCCAGAATGTCGACATGGGTCTTGTCCGCGTCAATTATCGCTGGGGCGGCCCGGTCATCGCGAAATACTGATCCACCTGAATTCGTTTGAGAATAAAGGCCGGCCTCGTGCCGGCCTTTCGCTTTTCTGTTCCCGACGGGAACCATGGGTCAGCCATTCTTACATTTGTATTTGTTGTGGCTTTTGAGAGACGCAGCTTGCAGCTTTCGTGGTGTAAGCACGGCACCATTTGGACCGCAGCGTCCGATGCCCTTCCGATCTTGCGGAAGGCAACAACAGAAACTGGGACTGGGATAAGTTGAAAATGAAGAAGGTTTTGTTGGCTTCGGCCGCTCTGATCACCCTCACCGGCGCCGCTTCGGCTGCCGATCTGGCAGCGCGCCCCTACACCAAGGCGCCCGTGGCCGTGGCCTCGGTCTACGCCTGGACCGGCTTCTATCTCGGTATCGTCGGTGGCGGCGCCTGGGAAGCTGCTTCTGGCGACCCGAAGATGAAGGGTGGCTTCGTCGGCGGCACCGCCGGCTACAACTGGCAGACCGGCAACGTCGTGTTCGGCGTCGAGGCCGATGGCGCCTGGGCTGACGTCAGCGCTACGGCGACCGGCGCGACCGTCGTCCCCGGCTTCGGTATTGTGACCACCACCGCGTCGTCCAAGACCGACGCAATGGGCACCGTCCGCGGCCGTATCGGATATGCCGTCAACAACGTCCTGTTCTACGGCACTGGTGGTTATGCCTGGATCGACAACAAGATCACCCTCTCGGCCCTGGGCGTATCCGCGTCGGACAGCAAGTGGCACTCCGGCTGGACCGTAGGTGCGGGCGTCGAGGCGTTCTTTGCTCCGCAGTGGTCGGTCAAGGGCGAGTACCTCTATCGTAGCCTCGGCAGCGAGAATTACTTCTCGAGCCTCGGCACGCCGCTGTCGTCCGGTACGATCAACTTCCACACCGTGCAGGTCGGCGTGAACTATCACTTCGGCGGCCCGGTGGTCGCGAAGTACTGATCTTCGCGACCGACGTCGCATCGTCACGAAAGGCCGGCCTCGCGCCGGCCTTTTTGTTTGCGCGCCTGGTTCCTGCTGCCAAGTCCCGCCAGTGCGCCAACAATCCGTTGACGATTCGCAAGTCCCACTGGAAATCCGTCTTCGTTCTTCCTACGTTCGCTCAGAACCCCATTGGCGCCGATCCCGGTTCCGGGCGAAGCGCGCCTTAAACGTTGGCGCGATCGCGTAGCTTTGGGATTCCTTGAGGGCAAACCGGATGGATGAAGTGATCAAGGCGAAGCGCCAACAGCAGAACGCGGGCTCCAGCCTGCGCGCAATTACGATTCGTGGCGCGCGCGAGCACAACCTCAAGAACATCGACGTCGAGATTCCGCGCGACAAGCTCGTGGTGTTCACCGGCCTCTCCGGGTCCGGCAAATCCTCGCTCGCCTTCGACACCATCTACGCCGAGGGCCAGCGCCGCTACGTCGAGTCGCTCTCGGCCTATGCCCGCCAGTTCCTGGAGATGATGCAGAAGCCCGACGTCGACCAGATCGACGGCCTGTCGCCGGCGATCTCGATCGAGCAGAAGACGACGTCGAAGAACCCACGCTCGACGGTCGGCACCGTCACCGAGATCTACGACTACATGCGCCTGCTCTGGGCGCGCGTCGGCGTGCCGTATTCGCCGGCCACGGGCCTGCCGATCGAGAGCCAGACCGTCTCGCAGATGGTGGACCGGGTGCTGGCGCTGCCTGAGGGCACCCGGCTTTATCTGCTGGCCCCCGTCGTGCGCGGCCGCAAGGGCGAGTACCGCAAGGAGCTCGCCGAATGGCTCAAGAAGGGCTTTCAGCGCGTCAAGATCGACGGCACCTTCTATGAGCTCGCGGAAGCGCCTGTTCTGGACAAGAAATTCCCGCATGACATCGACGTCGTGGTCGACCGCATCGTCGTCCGCGCCGATATCGGCCAGCGCCTTGCTGAAAGCTTTGAGACCGCACTGAAGCTCGCCGAGGGCCTCGCCGTGGTCGAGTTCGCCGACGCGCCGGCCGCAGCGCCGGTCGAAGAGAAAAAGAAGACGGCCAAGATCCACGACAAGAGCGGCCCCGAGCGCATCCTGTTCTCGGAAAAATTCGCCTGCCCGGTCTCCGGCTTCACCATCCCCGAGATCGAGCCGCGCCTGTTCTCGTTCAACAATCCCTATGGCGCCTGCCCCGCCTGCGGCGGCCTCGGCGTCGAGCAGCATGTCGACGAGGATCTGGTGATCCCCGACAAGGAGCTCGCCATCGGCAAGGGCGCGATCGCGCCCTGGGCCAAATCGTCGTCGCCCTATTACGTGCAGACGCTGACCGCGCTCGGCAAGCACTACAAGTTCACGCTCACCACAAAATGGAAGGATCTGCCGAAGAAAACGCAGAACGCCATCCTGCATGGCTCCGGCGAGGACGAGATCAAGTTCTCTTACGAGGACGGGGTGCGCTCCTACGATACCAAGAAGCCGTTCGAAGGCGTCATCACCAACATCAACCGCCGCTACCGCGAAACCGAGAGCGAGTGGGCGCGCGAGGAACTGGCCAAGTATTTCCACGACGTGCCCTGCGGCGCCTGCAACGGCTTCAGGCTGAAGCCCGAGGCGCTTTGCGTCAAGGTCGGCGGCAAGCATATCGGCGAGATCTCGGAGCTGTCGGTGAAGGGCGCCGGCGCCTGGTTCGAGACCGTGCCTGATGCGCTGAACGCGCAGCAGAACGAGATCGCCGGACGCATCCTGAAAGAAATCCGCGAGCGCCTGACCTTCCTGCTCGACGTCGGCCTCAACTACCTCACCCTCTCCCGCTCCTCCGGCACGCTGTCCGGCGGCGAGAGCCAGCGCATTCGCCTCGCCTCGCAGATCGGCTCGGGGCTGACAGGCGTGCTCTACGTTCTGGACGAGCCGTCGATCGGCCTGCACCAGCGCGACAACGCGCGCCTGCTCGACACCCTGAAGCGGCTGCGCGACCTCGGCAATACCGTGGTCGTGGTCGAGCATGACGAGGACGCCATTCGCCTCGCCGACTACGTGCTCGACATCGGCCCCGGCGCCGGCATGCATGGTGGCAACATCGTTGCCGAAGGCACGCCCGAACAGATCATGCGCAACCCGAAATCGCTGACCGGCAAGTACCTGACCGGCGAGCTCGAGGTCGAGGTGCCGGAACGGCGCCCGCCGAACCATCGCCGCACCATCAAGGTGGTGAACGCCCGCGGCAATAATCTCAAGAACGTCACGGCGGAAATTCCGCTCGGCCTGTTCACCGCCGTGACCGGCGTCTCCGGCGGCGGCAAGTCGACGCTCCTGATCGATACGCTCTACAAGGCGATCGCGCGCAAGCTCAACAACGCCAGCGAAGGCGCCGCCCCGCATGATCGCATCGAGGGCCTCGAGCATATCGACAAGATCATTGACATCGACCAGTCGCCGATCGGCCGCACCCCGCGCTCGAATCCGGCGACCTATACCGGCGCCTTCACGCCGATCCGGGAATGGTTTGCTGGGCTGCCCGAAGCCAAGGCCCGCGGCTACGAGCCCGGCCGCTTCTCCTTCAACGTCAAGGGCGGCCGCTGCGAGGCCTGCCAGGGCGACGGCGTCATCAAGATCGAGATGCACTTCCTGCCCGACGTCTACGTCACCTGCGACGTCTGCAAGGGCAAGCGCTACAACCGCGAGACGCTGGAGGTCCTGTTCAAGGGCAAGTCCATCGCCGACGTGCTCGACATGACCGTCGAGGAAGCCGCCGAGTTCTTCAAGGCGGTGCCGCGCGTGCGCGAGACCTTCCAGACGCTGCACCGCGTCGGCCTCGACTACATCCATGTCGGCCAGCAGGCGACGACTCTTTCAGGCGGCGAAGCCCAGCGCGTCAAATTGGCAAAAGAGCTGTCCAAGCGCGCCACCGGCCGCACGCTCTATATCCTGGACGAGCCGACCACCGGCCTGCACTTCCACGACGTCAAGAAGCTCCTTGAGGTGCTGCATGAGCTGGTCGCGCAAGGAAACACCGTCGTGGTCATCGAGCACAATCTCGAAGTCATCAAGACGGCAGACTGGGTCATCGACCTCGGCCCCGAAGGCGGCGACGGCGGCGGCGAGATCGTCGCCTGGGGCCCGCCGGAAGACATCGTGAAAGCGCAACGCAGCTACACCGGCAAGTTCCTGGAGCCGGTGCTGAAGAAGGCCCGCAAGCCGAAGCGAAGGAGCACGAGCGAGGCGGCGGAGTAAATGTTGGAGCCGTAGGGCGGATCAGCGAAGCGTAATCCGCCGCTGCTCTTCTTCTGAGAAGCGAGATCCGGGAAGCCGACATGTCCGCTGGCCTCGTTCAAACGTATCGCGCCTTCGCCCACAACAATGCCTGGGCGAACCATCGCCTGCTCACCGCCTGCGCCGGTCTCAGCCAGGCCGAGTTCGAAGCCCCGCGAACCGGCTTCTTCCCGAGCATTCAACGCACGCTGAACCACATCTACGTCATCGATCTCTTCTACATCGATGCGCTGGAGGGCGGCTGGCTCGGACCACGCGCCTGGGCAAACGAGGTGCCGTACCCCTCGCTTGCCGAGCTGAAGCCTGCCCAGGCTGCCATGGACCAGCGCCTGATCGCCGTCTGCGATGCACTGACATCAGAGCTTCTGGATGGCAGTGTCCGGATCAACCGCGACACGCGCGTCCAGACCGAACGCCGCGACCGGCTGCTGATGCATCTGTTCCAGCATCAGATCCACCATCGCGGACAGGCGCACGCCATGCTGTCCGCAACGTCAGTCGCGCCGCCGCAGCTCGATGAGTTCTTCGCCGAGGGAGAAGCTCTACTGAGGGCCGCCGAGTTCGCCGAACTCGGCTGGACCGAGGAGACCGTGTGGAAATCCAGGAGGTAAGAAGCCATCGGACCACACAAACCTGCGTCAAGAACATCGACCTCGACATCAATGTTCACGTCCGCAAGCTGCGGTAGTCCTCTCCCGATGCGAGGCAGCACTATAAGGGACGCGATCGCAGACGAATCTCGTCGATCACCACATACCGGCCGAAGAGCCCCTGACCGAATCGGTCAACGGCCTCCAAAAGCCGCGCCCGCACTAGCTCATTATTCCCGGGATCGATCCGGAGCAAGATCAGGCCAGGAACGACTTGATTGCGACGAAAGACAAGCTCGCCAAAGTCCTTGTCGGCTGTGAGAAGAAGACGTCCTTCCCGAGACGCCAGAGCCATCACATCAACGTCACTCAGGCTCGCAGCAAACTCGGCGATGTAGAGCACGTCGTGACCGGCGTTCCGCAATTCCAGCACCAGGGAGGCAGTGACGCACTCGTCGGCGAGCCAGAGCACGATTCAGCGATAAATGATGTCTTCGTCAGCCAGATAGTCGGCCGCGAACGCCTGGGCAGCCCTAATATCTTCTGGCGTAAGCCGGGGATGCTCCGAGATGATCGCGTCGATGGCCATGCCAGCACCAAGCTCTCGCAGCACCAATTCGACTGGTACGCGCGTCCCACGGATGACGGGCTTGCCGTCCATGATCGTTGGGTTGATTTCAATCCGCTCGTGCCGCATGGCTATCCCCGAATTCGACCAAACATAGCACGCAATATCTCACTTGTCAGCGAGCTCCAAAACCCCTCTAGGTCATCGATCTCGGCCCCGAAAGCGCGTCATCGGCGGCGAGATCGCGCCTGGGGCCCGCCCGAAGACATGGTGAAGGCGCAACGCAGCTACACGGGCAAGTTCCTGGAGCCGTACTGAAGAAGGCGCGGAAGCCGAAACGACGGACCACGAGCGAGGCGGCTGAGTAGGACCTGCCCTACTCTAAGCGTTTTTTGAGCTGCTGGAAGAACTCGTGCTTGGAGAGAGAGGCAAAAGTTGCTTGCCCCCGAAGGTGCCGCTCTAACCACCCTTCGGCCAAGTTGATTCCATGCACTCTACGAAACCAAAATCGCAGGACTGTATCCATCACGTGGACGTTGATTAACGCGCGAGAATCTCCCGTGAAGTTCTGTTCTGCCGTAAGCAGGTCGTCCTCCAACAGCATCCAACTCTCGCGGTCAGGCGCCACCTTGATCGATCTTGTGAGCCAATCCTTGACATCAAGACTGATGATCTGTGCATTCACCTCAAGCGAACGATCGATTCTTGCTAGTGCTCTCCCAGGAAGCCGTTGATCTTTGAGCCAGCCCAACGTGGACGCTATTCGACTTGTATTTATTAGGCCTGCAAGAGCATCAGTGCTCAATTGTACCAAGTGGGCGCGGCTTAAGTACCCGGCGAGATCATCAGGATCGAGTGGATAAATTTCGACGCAGGAAAGATCGGTCGTCAAACAGCACGGACTTAGCCAGAATTTGTGGAAAGACTCTCCGTCCTTGTCAACAACGCACAAAACTCTGTCTATACGCTGCTGGTCGAGAAAACTGGCGACTTGAAGTACCCTACCCTTGTCTCCTCCTCTTGAGCTTGGAGTAAACTTGTCGATATCGACACTTGGCATCGGATAAATCATGGCGCGAAGGGCAGCTCCTTCGAAATAGGAGCCAATGACCGCCTGATCAGAGGGGCCTTCCACAATCACGGTCCAAGTCTTGGAATCAAGTGTAGCTTGGGTCAGAAGCTCACTCAGTTTTCGTTTTGGGAGCATCTAGGACTGCAATTGGCTGATCCGGTGGTTGAACTCGGTAAGAATTTCGAGCGAATGAGTCGCCATCACATATTGGACGCTAGCGTCCTCCGCTAAGCGTTGGAGCGTTCTTGGAAGATTTCTCTGCCAATATACGTTCAACGAAAGCTCGGGCTCATCGATCAAAAAGATGCATTTGCTCTGACGACTGAGGTAAGCGCTACAAAGCAAGAGAAATAGATGCTTCTCTCCTGAAGAGAGAGCGGAAAGCGGGAGGGTTGCGCCAGTTGGACCAACTACCTTAAATCCGTCGATTGTATCGAAAGAGACAACTTTACGGCTGAAGAAGTCGTTTAGCTCCTTAACCAGAATGGACAGCAAATGCGTTAGAGGAGCTAGCGCGTCGATCCTTGCTCTGGTTGAATCCAAAAACGGCTGTAAAATACGTAGGATATCGTTGCGCCTCTCACTTCTGGCGCCGACAAGCACCTGCTTGAAGTCCTGAAATGGAATCTCCGAGACAGCACGCAAGCTGTAGAGTGACTTGGCCCGGAGCTCCGCCTGATCCAGTTCAACCAAAAACCGATCATAGCTTTTTTCAGGTGATTTTTCGTTCGTAGACCAGTCCGATGCGAGACGCTTAGCCAAATCGAGATATATGCCATTCGCATTCATCTGACCGAAATTGCCGCGTTCGATCAATTGACGACGAAAATCGTCCTGAACTCTGGACGCGATCAGAGAAACGTCTAACCAGTTTCGCTGTCGATCCGAAAACCGAGCCACATCCGTCGATGGACTATCAGTCTCGATTTCGCTCCGACGTCTTAGCAAGCGATCATTCGTCGGCTTCAAAATAGAAAGCGACGAACGCAACTGCCTGTCCTCTGTGAGAAACAGTATCTGAATGTCTAACTCCTGAAGGGCCGCGCTCAATTCCCTCATTCCAGGAGAGGTGCTGTGATTCACC
>NZ_JACOFQ010000017.1:0-156321 GCF_019455395.1 Bradyrhizobium sp. BR 10261 | reverse complement strand
ATCCAGTACGCCTCGGCTTCCCGGCTAAACAAGAAGCGTCTCTGGAATACTGGATCGCCCGCTCCAGTGCGCAAGTGCGCACAGGGCGGGCGATGACAGCGTCAGATGAGGTACGAGCGCGCCCTAATCCTCGACCCCGTACCGGTGCAGATCGTTGCCGCAGGTGTCGAGCCACTTCTTGGCGCGCTCCATGGACGGGCAGATCTTGCCGCAGACGCGCCAGAACTTCGCCGAGTGGTTCATCTCGACGAGATGGGCCACTTCGTGCGCGGCGAGATAGTCCAGCACATAGGGCGGAGCGAGGATCAGGCGCCAGGAGAATGACAGCGAGCCGGCCGAGGTGCAGGAGCCCCAGCGGCTGGACTGATCGCGGATCGAGAGCCGCTTCACCTTGACGCCGAGCTCGGCGGCATGGATCTCCGCCGAACGCTGCAGATCCTTGCGCGCCTCACGCTTGAGGAAGTCGCTGACGCGGCGATCGACATAGTCGAGGCCGCCGGCAACACAGAGAATGCGTTCACCGCTGTCGCGAATTTCCGCCCAAACCGTGCCGCGGCTGCCTGCGCGATGCACGATGCGATGAGGAACGCCGCGGAGCGGTATCACTGTGCCAGGCTGGAACGGTGCAGCCTTCGGCAGACGACCGAGACGGGCCGCGATCCACGCACCATGACGTTGCGCGAAGTCCTTGGCTTCGGCGAGCGTGCCGCGCGGCGGCATCGTGAGGATGGCTTCACGATCACTCGGATGGATTCGAAGCGTGTAGCGACGCGCTCGGCGGTGCCTGCGCAGCCGAATCGCAAAGAATTGCGATCCATGGGTGATGACGAGGGTCTTCGGTTCGTGGGGCCGCCGATAGAGGAGTGCGCGTGTGGCCATGTCTGTCAGTCCGGGGAGCAGGAGGTCGCCCGGATTCTGCCATAACCGCCGCCAGGGAAAGCGCTCGGCGCAAAAACAAATCATTTGCCCAATATACAGGGGTCTGGCGTCCGGGAGACCCTACAGACTGGGGTTGGAACCCGCTTTTTTCGCCCCCGCTGGACGCATGCGACACCCCCAAGGGGTGAGGGGAGACTCACTCCTAGATCGCTACCTAAATACCTCGATTCTGGCGGGAACCAGGGCCTCCTGGAGCCCCTTGGCAGGCCCTCAGATTCAGCGGGAAAGCCGAAAAACAGCTGTTTCCGTCCTGATCCTGAGGAGCCCGCGCAGCGGGCGTTCTAAGGAGAGTCGCCGGCAAGATACGGGCCTTCATGGTTCGAGACGCGCATTCCGCGCTCCTCACCATGAGGAGCATTATTCGGCCGCAAGCGCCTTCAACGAGCTCGGATTTGCTGCCGAGACCATGAAATCATGGATGCGCGGCATGATTTCCGACTTGAAGCGCGAGCCGTTGAACACGCCGTAATGTCCGACGCCCTTCTGGACGTAATGAACGCGTCGATGATCCGGGATCGAGCTGCACAAGGTGTGTGTCGCTTCGGTCTGGCCGAGACCCGAGATGTCGTCGTTCTCGCCCTCGACCGTCATCAACGCGACGCGCGTCACCTTGGAGGGATCGACGCGCGTTCCACGATGGGTCATCTCGCCCTTCGGCAGCGAGTGCTTCACGAAGACGGTGTCGACCGTTTGCAGGTAATATTCGGCCGAGAGGTCCATCACCGCGAGATATTCGTCATAGAACTCACGATGCTTGTCGACGAGGTCCCCGTCACCCTTCACCAGATGGGCGAAGAGCTGCTTATGGGCATCCATGTGCCGGTCGAGGTTCATGCTGATGAACCCGTTGAGCTGGAGGAAGCCCGGATAGACATCGCGCATCATGCCCGGATGCGGGAACGGCACCTTGGTGATGACGTGGTTGCGGAACCAGCCGATGCCGCGCTCCTGCGCGAGATTGTTCACGGCGGTCGGATTGCGGCGCGTATCGATCGGACCGCCCATCAGCGTCATTGAGGTCGGCACGAAGGGATCGCGCCGCGCTTCCATGATCGAGACCGCGGCCACGACGGGCACGGACGGCTGGCACACCGCTATGACATGGGTGTTGCCACCCAGCACATGCAGCATCTCGATGACGTAGTCGATGTAATCGTCGAGATCGAAGCGACCTTCGCTGAGCGGGACCATGCGCGCATCGGCCCAATCGGTGATGTAGACCTCATGCGCCGGCAGGAAGGCCTCGACCGTGCCGCGCAGCAGCGTTGCGTAATGGCCGGACATCGGTGCCACGATCAGCACGCGCGGCTGCGGGCTGCGCAACGGGCGGGCGAATTTGCGATCGAAGTAAAGCAGGTTGCAGAACGGCTTTTCCCAGACCGAGCGGACCTCGACGGGGACGCGGATGCCGTTGACCTCGGTGTCGTTGAGGCCCCATTCCGGCTTGCCGTAGCGGCGCGTGGTGCGCTCGAACAGTTCGCAGGCCGCGGCGACCGACTTGCCGACTTCGGTGCGCGCCCAGGGATTCAGCGGATTTTGAAACAGCAGCTTGGTTGCGTCCGTGACTGCGCGCGCCGGATTGAGAGAGGCGTGGGCCATCTCGTACATCCAGTACATCGGCGTGGTCAGGACCGGGCTGCCTTCTGCCGCCAGGGGCGGCGCGCCGCCAAACTCACCAATAGGCATATTATAATCCTCTTCGCATCGCAGCATACTGCCGAATGCGCAATATTGCGTCAATGCATGGTTCCGTACATCTACGTGGCCTGAGCAGCCAAATCAGCCTGAATCCACGAGAAAGTGACGTTATTCACCGCCCGAGAGCAGCGAGCCATGCTTTCGGGCGCTGCGCAAAAGGGCAAGGAATGCCCCAAATGAGGCCAGCAGAAGCACCGCATTGATGGCTAACGCGTCCAGCATCAAATCGGTCCGGAAGCTGTTCTCGATCAGCAGCGCGCGCATCCCCTCGAACACGTAAGTCGGTGGCAGCAACCAGGCGATGGTTTGCAGCCAACCCGGCAGCACGCTGACGGGATAATAGATGCAGGCGAGCGGCATGATTCCAAACATCAAGGTCCAGACGATGCTCTCGGCGCCAAGGCCGTTCCGCAGCACCAGACCGGAGACAAAGATGCCGACCGACCAGCTGGTGAAGATCAGATTGCAGAAGAAGGCGATCAGCGGCAGGCCGAGGCTGTAGACGTTGAAATGAAAGAACGCGATCGCGAGCAGCGTCATCGGGATGACGCCGATCGCGAGCCGGATCAGGCTCATGGCCATCAGCGAGAGCAGGAACTCGATCGGCCGCAACGGGCTCATCATGAGGTTGCCGAGGTTGCGGGCCCACATCTCCTCGAGGAAGGAGATGGAAAAGCCGAGCTGGCCGCGGAACAGGATGTCCCAGAGGATGACGGCGCCGATCAGCGTGCCGCCGGCGCGCGCAAAGAAATTGGCGTTCTGGGCGATGTAGAGCTGAAGAAAGCCCCAAGTGATGATCTGCAGCGCCGGCCAGTACAACAGCTCGATCAGCCGCGGCCAGGACGACAGCAGCAGATACCAATAGCGCAGGATCATCGCGCCGATGCGCTGGAGGGAGATGCCGTGGTGGAGGGAAAGCTCGGTCATGGCCGTTCATCAGTCTTGAAAGGACCCGTCATTCCGGGGCGATGCGCAGCATCGAGCCCGGAATCCATCGGCCCGCAGCACACGCGGGAAATGGATTCCGGATTCGCGCTTCGCGCGCCCCGGAATGACGGCTGAGACACAGGAGCTCCCTCATCACACCCCCTCCTTCGCGCCGTTGGCCCGGCCGCGCGCGACGTCCAGAAACACCTCCTCCAGCGTGGTGCGGTTGTAGCGGGCCATGATGGCGTCGGGGGTGTCGTCATCCTCGATGCGGCCCCGCTTCATGATGATGACGCGGTCGCAGAGACGCTCGACCTCGAGCATGTTGTGCGACGCCAGCAGGATGGTGGCGTTGTTGTCCTTGCGGTAGCGCTCCAGATGGCTGCGCACCCAATCGGCCGTATCAGGGTCGAGCGAGGCGGTCGGCTCGTCCAGCAAGAGCAGCTCGGGCTGGTTGATCAGCGCCTTCGCCAGCGCAACACGGGTCTTCTGCCCGGCCGAGAGCTTGCCATTGGCGCGGTCGATGAAATCGGTGAGATCGAGATCGTCGGCCAGTTTTGCGATGCGGTCGGCAAGGTGCCTGACGGCATAGAGCTTGCCGAAGATGGTGAGGTTCTGCCGCACCGTCAGCCGCATCGGCATGTCGACATAGGGGCTTTCGAAATTCATCCGCCCCAGCACCTCGGCGCTCTCCTCCGGCATCCGATGGCCGAGCACACGGACCCGGCCGGAGGTCGGCAGCACCAGCCCCATGATCATCGCGATGGTGGTGGTCTTGCCCGCGCCGTTGCCGCCGAGCAGCCCGGTGATGCTGCCGCGAGGCAGCGAAAAGGAGATGCCATCGACCGCGCGGGTCTGCTTGTAGACCTTGACGAGACGATCGACCTCAATGGCCGCGGACGAAATGCCCTCAGCGACAGTCGGCCAGCTTGAAGCGTTGTCATTCCCGGTCATGCTGCAGGCGTTCTTCCGCCATTGCGCGGTGGAGTGCAAGGCTTGATGTCGGGGACTTCCGCCCTTTGAACCGCAGGGTGATCGCATATGGATTGTACGGAGATTGTCTGCGGGCTTGCTCCGCCTCTCCCGCTTGGCAAGCGGGAGAGGGAGCGCAGCGCCGATGCCGCCGCCTGTTTGTGATCGGACACGTGCACCGCTAGATTGACTTGCAATGACCGAGACCGCCGCTTCCGACTTCCGCCCGTCGCAACGACACATCCGCCTGGACACCATCCTGCGGCTGCGCTGGCTTGCGGTGCTGGGCCAATTGGCTGCAATCTTTATCGTGGCGCAGGGGCTCGAGTTCGATGTCCCGATCGTTCCCTGCGTCGGCATCATCGGCCTGTCGGCCACGCTCAATCTGGCGCTCCAGACCGCCGTCAATCCGATGCGGCGGCTGGAGCCGATCCAGGCGGCCGGACTGCTGGCCCTCAACATCGTGGAACTGGCCGGGCTGTTGTTCTTCACCGGCGGATTGCAGAACCCGTTCTCGTTTCTGTTCCTCGCGCCTGTCCTGATTTCGGCCACCGCCTTGCCGGCACGGCTGACCTTTGGCCTCGGCATCCTGGCCGTCGCCTGCGCCTCGATCCTGTTCTTCTTTCATTTCCCGCTGCCCTGGGACTCCGAAGATCCCGTGGTGCTGCCGCCGATCTATCTTGTCGGCGTCTGGCTTTCGATCGTGCTCGCGATCGGCGTCACCAGCCTCTACTCGTTTCAGGTGACCGAGGAGGCGCGCAAGCTGGCGGACGCGCTCGCCGCGACCGAGCTGGTGCTGACGCGCGAGCAGCATCTGACCCAGCTCGACGGATTGGCCGCGGCCGCCGCGCACGAGCTCGGCACGCCGCTCGCGACCATCTTCCTGATCTCGCGCGAGCTGGAGAAGACGGTGAAAGACCCGGCGTTCGCCGCCGACCTGAAGACCCTGCGCGAACAGACGCAGCGTTGCCGCGACATCCTGGGCAAGATCACCCAGCTCTCCTCCACCGGCGCGCCGTTCGACCGCATGAAGCTGTCCGAGCTGATCGAGGAGGTGGTGGCGCCGCATCGCGATTTCGGCGTCGCCATCAAGGTGCGGATTGCCGTGACCGCAACAGCCGAGCCGGTCGGATCACGCAATCCAGCGGTGCTTTATGGCGTCGGCAACATCATCGAGAACGCCGTCGACTTCGCCAACTCGACGGTGGAAGTGAACGCGTGGTGGAACAACGACACGATCGAGATCGTGATCTCCGACGACGGCCCGGGCATTCCGCCCGATCTCATGAACCGCATCGGTGAACCCTATCTGTCGCGGCGGCGCGCCCAGGATTCCGGCGGCGGCCTCGGACTTGGCGTGTTCATCGCCCGCACCTTGCTTGAACGCACCGGCGCCAAGGTCTCGTTTACCAACAGGACCTTTCCGGAACACGGCGCGGTGGTCCAGATTGCGTGGCCGCGCGATCGTTTTGAGGCTATCGAGAGCCTAGAGGAAACAATAGGATAGGCCGCGACCTTGCGTCGCACATAAGGCCCGATCGACCAATGGCGGCCTTCACACCGCCTGATTGCGACGCCATATGTAGATGTGCAGGAGAGAGGACAAAACCTTGAACGCCATCGCCGAACTGAATGAACAGACCGACCGCTCGCTTCTCATCGTGGAGGACGACAAGCCGTTCCTGGAGCGCCTGTCGCGCGCCATGGAGACACGCGGTTTTGCGGTGACGTCATGTGACACGGTCTCGGATGGTCTTGCGCAAATCGGCAAGTCCGCACCGGCCTTCGCCGTGGTCGATCTCAGGCTCGGCGACGGCAACGGTCTCGACGTCGTCTCCGCGCTGAAGAAGAAGCGGCCCGAAGCCCGCGCCATCGTGCTGACCGGCTACGGCAACATCGCCACTGCCGTCACCGCGGTGAAGATGGGCGCGATCGATTATCTGTCGAAGCCTGCGGACGCCGACGACGTCGTCGCCGCGCTGCTCTCGACCAGCACGGACAAGTCCGAGCTGCCGGCGAACCCGATGTCGGCCGACCGCGTGCGCTGGGAGCACATCCAGCGCATCTACGAGATGTGCAACCGCAACGTCTCGGAAACGGCGCGGCGGCTGAACATGCACCGGCGGACGTTGCAGCGCATTTTGGCCAAGCGCGCGCCAAGGTAACGGTGCCGTAGGGTGGGCAAAGGCGCGTAGCGCCGTGCCCACGGCTTCTCTCCGAAGTTCATCGCTAGGTTTGGTGGGCACGCTATCGCTTTGCCCACCCTACGGCACCGTTGCTCGCGGCACCGCCTACTCCCAGAAATCCGCATGCCCTTGCGGATCGACCAGGCGGTTGATGCGCAACGCCGCCGCCATGCCGAACCGCACGGTCATCTGCTTGCGCGTGGCGGCGGCGATCTTGTGCTCGGGCGCTTCGCAATGCATGTGCGCGCCATAGGCATCGGCGATGATCAGGCCGGTATCTTCAGGAAAGATCTCGCAGGACAGGTCCTGCGTGAAGGCGAAGAACAGCCGGTCGCAATGGGCGCGGTATTCGTGCCATTTCCGATCGGCGCGCAGATCCTCGACCGACGACTTGATCTCGACAATCCAGATCTCGCCGCGCTCGTTCAGCGCCACCAGATCGGCGCGCCGGCCCGACGGCAACGGCAATTCGCTGATGCAGGAAAAGCCGAGCGAGCGCAGCAGCCGCGCCGTGCCGCGCGCGATCGCGATCGCGGTTTCGGACTGCCGGCGGTCGGGTGGCGGAACGAGGGCGATGTTGCGGGCGGGGTGGTCCATGGTAGGGAGAGTAGCCGATTCCAGTAGGTGCGGACACTGGTCGATAGAGGCGAGTTGCGGCCTCATTCTCCACTGTCGTCCCGGCGAAGGCCGGGACCCTTAACCACAGGGAGGAGTTTGGCGAAGACTCGTACCTCGGTATTCCTGTCAACCGCACCGATAGATCACGCGGTATGGGTCCCGGCCTTCGCCGGGACGACAAGAGGCGGAACCTCCCCTTCCTCACGTACTTATCACGCAGCCGCCGCACCCCTCGGCGGGACCACCGAGGCTGCGCGCGCATGATCGACGATCTCTGGTACAAGAACGCCATCATCTATTGCCTCTCCGTCGGCACCTATATGGATGCTGATGGCGACGGCATCGGCGATTTCAAGGGACTGTTACGCCGGCTCGATTATCTGCACGGCCTCGGCATCACCACGATCTGGCTGATGCCGTTCCAGACCTCGCCGGGCCGCGACGACGGCTACGACATCGCCGATTATTACAGCGTCGATCCCCGCTACGGCACGCTCGGCGATTTCGTCGAGTTCGCCCATGGCTGCAAGCAGCGCGGCATCCGCATCATCATCGACCTCGTCGTCAACCACACCTCCGACCAGCATCACTGGTTCAAGGAGGCGCGGCGCGACAGGAATTCACCCTATCGCGACTGGTATGTCTGGTCGGACAAGAAGCCGGCGGGCGCCAACAAGGGCATGGTGTTTCCCGGCGTGCAGAAATCGACCTGGACGCGCGACAAGGAGGCCGGCGCGTATTATTTCCATCGCTTCTACGATTTCCAGCCTGACCTCAACACGTCGAATCCGCACGTGCAGGCGGAGATCCTCAAGATCATGGGCTTCTGGATCCAGCTCGGCGTCTCCGGCTTTCGCATGGACGCCGTGCCCTTCGTGATCGCGACCAAGGGCGCGAAGGCGAGAAAGCCGGTCGAGCAATACGACATGCTGCGCACCTTCCGCGAATTCCTGCAATGGCGCGAGGGCGATGCCATCATCCTCGCCGAGGCCAACGTGCTGCCTGATACCGACATGGACTATTTCGGCAAGGCCGCCGACCGCATGCACATGATGTTCAACTTCCATGTCAACCAGCACCTGTTCTACGCGCTGGCGTCCGGCGACTCGCGTCCGCTGGCGAAGGCGCTGAAGGCCACGAAGCCGCGACCGGCCTCGGCGCAATGGGGCCTGTTCCTGCGCAATCATGACGAGCTGGACCTCGGACGGCTGACCAAGGCGCAGCGCGAGGCGGTGTTCAAGGCCTTCGGCCCCGACAAGGACATGCAGCTCTACGACCGCGGGATCAGACGGCGGCTTGCACCGATGCTCGGCGGCGACCGCAGGCGGCTCGAGCTTGCCTACAGCCTGATGTGCACGCTGCCGGGAACGCCCGTGATCCGTTACGGCGACGAGATCGCGATGGGCGACGATCTCTCTCTGCCCGAACGCCAATGCGCGCGCACACCGATGCAATGGTCGACCGAGCCGCAAGGCGGCTTCACCAAATCCGGCAAGCCGGCATGCCCTGTGATCGATCAGGGCCCTTACGGCTATCCGCATGTCAACGTTGCCAAGCAGCGGCGCGATCCGAATTCGATGCTGAACTGGACCGAACGCATCGTCCGCATGCGCAAGGAGGTCCCCGAGATCGGCTGGGGCGACTTTGCGGTCATCCCGACACGCGATCCCGCCGTGTTCATCATCCGCTACGACTGGCGCAACAATTCCGTGCTGTTCGTGCACAATCTCGACGAGAAGCCGCGCGAGATCGCATTCTCGGCCGGGCTGCCTGACGATGCCGGCGCGCACCTGATCAACCTTCTCGCGGAAGACCACAGCCACGCCGACAAGCGCGGCCAGCACCGCGTCGTGCTGGAGCCCTATGGCTATCGCTGGTACCGGGTCGGCGGGCTGGATTATCTGCTGAAGCGGAGTGAGGTGGATGAGGGGATGCGGGGAAAGAAGCATCCGGGGTAGCTGATTTACACCGCGGCCTCAACGACCGTCATTGCGAGCCAACGGGTCCGCGCGAAGCGCGGCCCGATGACAGGCTCCGCGAAGCAATCCAGACTGCCTCTGCGGAGGGACTCTGGATTGCTTCGTCGCAAGAGCTCCTCGCAATGACGGGGAGAGCCCGTCGGTGATCTCATCCCGCTGTTCCAGAGGAAGCGGCAGCTAGCTCGGCGGCACGACCACCACGCCCTCATTTCCTCGCAGATCCAGCACGCCTTCGAGCTTCTCGCCCTCGCGGTCGAGGAAGGTCGAGATCAATATCTCGCTGCCGAACTTGATCGCGCTCGTCGTTACCGCAATCGGTTCAGGGCCGAGATTGAGCACGATGATGAGTGCCCTGTCCTGGGCCTCGCGGCGATAGATCAGGAGGTCGCCTTGTGCGGCGATCGGGTGGTAGTCGCCGGCGACGAGGGCCGGTGAATTCTTCCGCAATGCGATCAGGCGCTTGTACAGGCTCAGGATCGAGCGCGAATCCGCGTCGAGATTGACGACGTTCTCATGGACGTGATCCTCCGGCAGCGGCAGCCATGGCCTCACGTCCGAGAAGCCGGAGAAGTTTGATGAATCCCACTGCATCGGCGTGCGGCAGCCGTCGCGCCCGACGCCGATGCCGGGAACGTTCTTCTCGAAGGGATCGCGCACGTCCTCCGGCGCGATCGCGAGCTGGTGCATGCCGATCTCGTCGCCGTAATACAGCGTCGGCGTGCCGCGCAGGGTCAGCAGCAGCATGGCGGCGATGCGGGCCTGCTCCGGCCCGACGCGGCTGGCGACACGCGGGCGATCGTGATTGCCGAGCACCCAGTTCGGCCAGGCGCCTGTGGGCAGCGCCTTCTCGTAATCCTCGACGATCTTCTCGATCGAGCGCGCGCTCCAGAAGGTCGAGAGCAGCGCGAAATTGAACGGCATCTGCGCGCCGGTGAGGTCGTTGCCGTAATAGGCCATCAGGCGGTGCAGCGGCAGATAGATTTCGCCGATCAAGACGCGCGCCGAATAGGCATCGGTGACGCGCCGCATCTGCGCGATTACATCATGCACTTCCGGCTGATCGGTAGAATATTGCGTCAGGATTTTTTCGTTCGGCGGCCGGCCCTCGACATAGTGCGGGTTTGGCGGGTTGTCGCGAAACTCGGCATCCTTGATCAGGTGCCAGATCACGTCGACGCGAAAGCCGTCGACGCCTTTCTCGAGCCAGAACCGCATCACGTCGTACATCGCCGCGCGGACGTCAGGGTTGCGCCAGTTGAGGTCCGGCTGCTGGGCGAGAAAAGCGTGGTAGTAATATTGGCCGGTGGCCTCGTCGAGACGCCACGCGCTGCCGCCGAATTCGGACAGCCAGTTGTTCGGGACGCCGCCATCCGGTGCCGGATCGCGCCAGATGTACCAGTCGCGCTTGGGATTGTCGCGCGAAGAGCGGCTCTCGATGAACCAGGGATGCTGGTCGGAGGTGTGGTTCGGGACGAGATCGAGGATCAGCTTCAATCCATTGTCGTGCGCGGCGGCGAGCAGCGCATCGAAATCCGCCATGGTGCCGAACAAGGGATCGATGCCGGTATAGTCGGAGATGTCGTAGCCGAAATCGGCCATCGGCGAGGGGAAGATCGGCGACAGCCAGATCGCATCGACGCCGAGCGATTTGACATAGGGCAGCCGCCGCAGGATGCCGGCGAGATCGCCGACGCCATCACCATCCGAGTCCTGGAAGGAGCGCGGATAGATCTGATAGAAGATGCCGTCGCGCCACCAAATCTCGTCGCCCTGTGCCATCGGAAATCCCACCTGGTCATCTGCTTCGCGCGAGAGAACGCGGCAGCAACGCCTCCGGTTCAAACAGCCACGCCAATTGGGACGACCGTGTGACGGCAGGCGCGGCTGTTCCGCTGGCGACCACGACTATTTTGCTTGGCGGCGCAGCAAAAATCGGCATTGTGAGGACATGACCGAACAAAATGGCACCAAAGCCAAATCTGAAGCGCCGAAGGCCGGCGCGATCATCGTCCCCGTAACGCTGTTCGAGCAGAACTGCACCATCATCTGGGACGAGCCTTCCAAGAAGGCCGTGGTGATCGATCCCGGCGGGGACGTGCCGAAGATCCTGGACGCGATCAAGCAAACCGGCGTGACCGTGGAGAAGATCTGGCTGACCCACGGCCATATCGACCATGTCGGCGGCGCGGCGGACTTGCGCGATGCGCTGAAGGTGCCGATCGAGGGCCCGCATGTCGCGGACAAATTCCTGCTCGACAACGTGGTCGAGAGCGGCGCGCGCTTCGGCATGACCGGCGTGCGCAATTTCGCGCCGGACCGCTGGCTCGACGAGGGCGACAGCGTCTCGATCGGCGCCTTGAGCTTCGACATCCTGCACTGCCCCGGACATTCGCCGGGCAGCGTGGTGTTCTTCAACGGGGATTTGCGCTTTGCCCATGTCGGCGACGTCTTGTTCGCCGGCTCGGTCGGCCGCACCGACCTTCCCGGCGGCAGTCACGCCACGCTGATCAACTCGATCCTGACGAAGCTGCTGCCGCTCGGCGATGATGTCGGCTTCATCTGCGGCCACGGCGCCGGCTCGAGCATCGGCCAGGAGCGGATGACCAATCCGTTCATTACCGGCGAGATGTGAGGGCGCGACGCGCTACTTCATCAATCCCGCCGCCGTCAGCGCGCGGGTGATGATCTGGCCGAGATCGAAGCGGCTGGCCTGCTCGCGCTTCGGCGCGGCCTTCTCCTCGGCGACCTTCACACGGATCGTGCGGGCAAGATGCGGCGCCGGCGGGCGCACGGGAACTGCCTTTGCCGGAGCGACCGGCTTCGCCTCGACCTTCCTCTTTGCCTCCTGGATCCAGCCGGTGAGGCCGAAGAACTTTGCGATGTGGTAGGACGAGGAGATGCCGGCCTCGATCAGGAAGGCGCCTTCGAGGCCGTAGCGCTGGTCGTTGTCGGCAAGGCCGAGCGGCGTGCCGTGGGCCATGCCGGTGATGGTGTAGGACTCCACCAGCGTCTCGCCGTCCCCGTTCCACCAGGCCTGGCGCGGATAGCCGTCGACATTGGTCTCGGCCATCGGCGTCAGCGGCAGGTCGTGCAGATCGAGCCACTGCTTGACGATTTCGTTGGCATTGCCGGGATTGACGGTGCGGTCGGCGCTGCCGTGCCACACCGACACTTTCGGCCAGGGCCCGCGATGGTCGGTGGCCCGCCGCACGAAGTCGCCGAGCTCGCGCTCAGGCCGCGCAGGCGAATGAAACATGCCGTCCAGCGCTTCGCGCAAGTTCGAGGCGATGCCGTAAGGCAGTCCTGCGATGATCGCGCCGGCCGCGAACACTTCCGGATAGGTCGCGAGCATCACCGAGGTCATGGCGCCGCCGGCGGAAAGGCCGGTGATGTAAATGCGCCTGGGATCGATGCGATGCGTCTGCACCATATGCGCGATCATCTCGCGGATCGACTTCGCTTCGCCAGAGTCGCGCGCGGTGTCATCAGGATTGAACCAGTTGAAGCAGGTGTTGCCGTTGTTGATGCGCTGCTGCTCGGGCATGACAAGCGCAAAGCCGTAGTGACGCGCGAGGGTCGACCAGCCCGCACCGAGGTCGTAAGCCGCGGCCGTCTGGCCGCAGCCGTGCAGCACGACGACCAGCGCGCGCGGCTTCTGCAGTTGCGCCGGCACAAACGCGAACATGCGCAAGGCGCCGGGATTGTCGCCGAAGCCGGTGATCTCCTGCAACGGACTGGACGAATCGGCGCTTGCGCCGAAGTCGGGCAGGCGCAGACCATCCATCCTTGGCAGACGTCTCAATAGATCGACATTTCTGGCTAGCGACACGGCAAATTCCTGGTGGGCGGCTTTCAACGTTTACCCGACCAGATAGTTGCTGCAGTGCGAAATGAAAAGCCCGTGTGCTGTCCACCCCGCAGGAATCGCGCGGATTCCCGCAGATTTCCGTACGTATTAACCGCAATGCCTCAACTTCGTGCAGATGCGCGGCGCATCCACGTCAGGAATGCGGCTGACATCATGATTAATGTCACAAACAGCGCGAGCGAGACGAGAAATCCTGCGCGCGCTGATTGCAACGATTCGATTGCGAAGAACACCGCGCCGATCGCGGCCACTCCGGCCGCATTTCCGATCTGCGCTGTCGTGCCGTACATGCCCGACGCTGAGCCTGCCGCGACAGGCTTGACGGTCGAGAGCACCGCGCCCGAGAGCGGCGCCATCACCAGGCCCTGGCCGTAGCCGAAGACGAGCATGATGAGTGCGAGCGCGACCGGTGTTGGCGCATCGAGCATGCCGGCGACAAGCGCGAGCACGGCGAGGCCTGCAATCTGCAACGCGCAGCCTTCGATCAAAACCCTGGTGCCGCGATGCCTTGCCCGCGCGCCGCTGTGGCGCGAGGCGACGACGAAAGCCAACGCGAGCGGAACAAAGGTAAGGCCGGCCGCGAGCGGCGCGATCTTCAGGCCGCGCTGCATGAACAGCGTCACGACAAGATAGAACGAGAGATTGGCCGCGAAGAAAAAGAGGGCAGCACCAAGCCCGCGCAGGAACGCGGCATCCGCCAGCAGCGTCAGATCGATCAGCGGCATGCCGCCGGCACGCGCGACGACGTGCTCGAGCTTGACCAATGCGAACAGGATCGCGCCGCCGCTCCCCATTACCGCCCACAGCCACGGCGCCCAGCCGACATCGTGGCCGAACAGCAGCGGCCCGATCAGGCACAGCAACCCCGCGAACAGCACGATGCTGCCCGCGATGTCGAGCCTGGTGCCCGCTCGGCGCGGCACTGTCGGCATGATTCGCCACGCAGCCGCCGCGATCACGAGGCCGAAAGGAACGTTGACGAAGAACACCGAACGCCAGCCGGTATGGGCCAGGTCGAGCGTGAGCAGCAGGCCGCCGAGCAAGAAGCCGGCAGCGCCCGCGAGCCCGAGCACGATGCCATAGATGCCGAAGGCGCGGCTGCGCGACTCGTCGGTGAAGAGCAGATGCAAGGTCGCCAGCACCTGCGGCACCATCAACGCTGCGGTGGCGCCCTGTGCCAGCCGGGCGATGATCAGCTCCATGCCCGAATGCGCCAAACCGCACCACAGCGAGGTCACGGTGAAGCCGAGCACACCGGCGAGGAAGAGAGTCTTGGTGCCGTGGATGTCGCCGAGCCGGCCGCCGGTGACGACCAGCGTGGCATAGGCGATCAGATAGATCGCAATGACGGATTCGATCTGCGCCGGGCTCGCGTGCAGGTCGGCCGCGATGGTGGGAATGGCGACGTTGACGATGAAGGCGTCGACGCCGAACATGAACTGCGCGGCGACGACGATCGCCAGCACCCACCAGCGGCGGGTCGAATCGATGGGCTTTGTGACGGTTTGGTGCATTTTCGCGCGAACCTTCCGCGATTTATTTGCGCGCAAAGCTCGCATATCGCCGTCATCGGCGCGATTACCTCGGAGGTAGGGCTGGCCGCCCTTTGGCCCGATTGCTGCATGTCGGTTCCCGCTGAGATTGCAAGGCCTTGAAGGCAAGTCGGTTTGGAAGCGAATCCGATGTACGATTACGACATGGTGGTGATCGGCTCGGGCCCGTCGGGGCGCCGGGCCGCGGTGCAATGCGCCAAGCTCGGCAAGGCCGTGCTGGTGGTGGAGAAGGGCCGGCGGGTCGGCGGCGTCTCCGTTCACACCGGCACGATCCCCTCGAAGACGCTGCGCGAGACGGTGCTGAATCTCTCCGGCTGGCGCGAGCGCGGCTTCTATGGCCGCTCCTACCGGGTGAAGCAGGACATCGCGGCGAGCGATCTGATGACCCGCTTGCAGAAGACACTCGACCACGAGGTCGAGGTGCTCGAGCATCAGTTCAGCCGCAACCTGGTCCGCACCGCCAATGGCGAAGCACGGCTGGTCTCGCCGCACGAGGTCGAGATCACCAGCGCCATCGGCGAGACCAAGATCGTGTCGGCCGCCTTCATTCTGATCGCCTGCGGCACCCGGCCGTTCCGGCCCGACGACGTGCCATTCGACGGCCATTCCGTGCTCGACAGCGACGAGATCATCGAGCTGCCAAAGCTGCCGCGCAGCCTCGCCGTGATCGGCGCCGGCGTGATCGGCGTCGAATACGCCACCATCTTCAGCGCGCTCGACGTGCCCGTGACCCTGATCGAACCGCGGCCGACCTTCCTCGATTTCATCGACAAGGAATTGATCGACGAGTTCATGCACGAGCTGCGCGACCGCAACATCGCACTGCGGCTCGGCTCCAAGGTGACGTCGATCGAGAAGAATGCGCAGGGCAGCATCGTCACGCATCTGTCGGACGGGCGGCACGTCAGCACCGAGATGCTGCTGTTCGCGGCGGGCCGTGTCGGCGCCACCGACCGGCTCAACCTGGAGGCTGCCGGCATCGCCGTCGACCATCGCGGCCGCATCAAGGTCGACCCTGTCACCTTGCAGACCAGCGTGCCGCATATCTATGCGGCCGGCGACGTGATCGGCTTTCCGAGCCTCGCCTCGACCTCGATGGAGCAGGGCCGCGTCGCCGCCTGCCACGCGCTCGGCATGGAGCCCTTGGCGCCGCCGGAATTCTTTCCCTACGGCATCTATTCGGTACCGGAGATCTCAACCGCGGGCCTGACGGAAGAAGAGGTGCGCACGCGCGGCATTCCCTACGAGGTCGGCATTGCCCGCTTCCGCGAGACCTCGCGCGGGCACATCATGGGGCTGAACAGCGGCATGATGAAGATGATCTTCTCCACCAAGACCCGCCGCCTGCTCGGCGTGCACATCCTCGGCGAAGGCGCCACCGAGCTGATCCATATCGGCCAGGCCGTGCTGAACCTGAAGGGCACGATCGACTATTTCATCCAGAACACGTTCAACTATCCGACGCTGGCGGAAGCGTACAAGATCGCCGGCCTCGATGCGTGGAACAGGATGACGCGGTGATCTTTCTTCACCTCGCCCCGCTTGCGGGGAGAGGTCGGAATTCAAACTGCGTTTGAATTCCGGGTGAGGGAGACTCTCCGCGGGGCGAATGCCCCCTAGACGACGCTTTCTAACCACGTCATTGCGAGGAGCGAAGCGACGTAGCAATCCAGAACCTTTCCGCGGAGGGATTCTGGATCGCTTCGCTCGCAATGGCGGTGTGGGGTATCTCGAGATTCCAACGACCGCCCTCCCCGCGGAGGCTCCTTGCGCTGCGCTCCATCCGGGCTACCGCAGCTTACTCTTGCCTCGACGCATGCCTTTCATTCCGCCGCGCGGGACATCGCGCGATTGCGTTCGTGCCATCGGGCACGTAGCCTGACACAACCAACGAACAAAAAACTCAACCGGAGAGAACGCCATGGCGCGCCTGAAGTTTGGGGCTTTCCTTGCCCCGCATCACCCGATCGGGGAGCATCCGATGCTCCAGTTCCGGCGCGATCTCGACCTGGTCGAGCAGCTCGATGCGCTCGGCTATGACGAGTTCTGGTGCGGCGAGCACCATTCGTCCGGCTGGGAGATGATCGCCTCGCCCGAGATGTTCCTGGCCGCGGCCGGCGAGCGCACCAAGCGGATCAAGCTCGGCACCGGCGTGATCTCGCTGCCCTATCACCATCCCTTCAACGTCGCCCAGCGCATGGTGCAGCTCGACCACATGACCGGTGGCCGCGCCATCTTCGGCTCCGGCCCCGGCGCACTGGCCTCGGACGCACATACGCTCGGCATCGACCCGATGACGCAGCGCGACCGCCAGGACGAGGCGATCGCGATGATCCGCCGCCTCTTCAACGGCGAGCGTGTCACCGCCAGGAGCGACTGGTTCACCATGAACGACGCTGCGCTGCAGCTCCTGCCGTTGCAGGAGGAGATGCCGTTCGTGGTGGCCTCGCAGATCTCGCCGTCAGGCATGACGCTGGCCGGCAAATACGGCATCGGCATCATCTCGCTGGGCTCGATGACGACGCAGGGATTGATGTCGCTGCAACAGCAATGGCAATTCGCCGAGGATGCCGCCAGGAAGCACGGCACGAAAGTCGACCGCGCCGACTGGCGCGTTCTGCTGACCTTCCACATCGCCGAGAGCCGCGAGCAGGCGCGGAGAGAAGCTGGCGCCGGGCTGATGCGCTGGCACAACGAATATAACGTCGGCACGCTACAACGGCCGGGCCTTGAGGCGTTCTCGTCACCGGATGAAGCCGTGGACAAGACCGCCTTCGTCGACGGCGCCGCCTCCACCATCGGCACGCCCGACGATCTCGTCAAAACCATCAAGAACGTGATGGAAGTGTCCGGCGGCGTCGGCGCCATCATCGGCTTCGTGCACGACTGGGCCAATCCGGAAGCCACGCGCCGCAGCTGGGACATGGTGGCGCGCTATGTCGTGCCTGAAATCAACGGCTATATCGATGGCCTGCGCAAGTCGCAGAAATTCGTGATCGAGAACCGCGCGATCTTCGAGCGTGCCGGCCAGGCCGTGATGGCCAAGATCATGGAGAACGAGAAGGCCGCCGAGGCGCTGAAGGTGACCGGCCCCGGCCGCGTCGCGATTCCCGCCGTCAACGCGCCGGATCTGCAGAAGGAGGCGGCGAAGCGGTAGGCACTCGTCGTCCCAGCGAAAGCCGGGACGACGATCTCGCTTGCGGTAATCCGCGCGCCAAACAACCGTCGCATCATCGCACCCGAATTGTGCTATATCCTCCGGGTCAGCCATCCGGAGCAATCGTCATGTCGATGCAGAATATGGCCACGTCGGCGCTTCCGTACACTGCGCCCAAACGCAACGCGCTGACACACATCCCGGGCGACGAGGGCTGGCCGATCATCGGCAAGACGTTTCAGGTGCTGGCCGATCCCAAGGGGCATATCGAGCGAAATGGCGCCAAATACGGTCCGGTCTACCGCACCCATATTTTCGGCGAGACCAACATCGTGCTGCTCGGCCCGGAGGCCAACGAGCTCGTGCTGTTCGACCAGCAAAAGCTGTTTTCGTCGACCCACGGCTGGAACAACGTGCTTGGACTCCTGTTTCCGCGCGGCCTGATGTTGCTCGACTTCGACGAGCACAGGCTGCATCGCAAGGCGCTGTCGGTCGCGTTCAAGTCCGGGCCGATGAAGTCCTATCTGAGCGATCTCGATCGCGGCATCTCCGCGCGCGTCGCGCGATGGAAGTCCAGGCCCGGCGAGATGCGGCTTTATCCGGCAATGAAGCAGCTCACGCTCGATCTCGCCGCGACGTCCTTTCTCGGCGCCGACATCGGACCCGAGGTCGACGAGATCAACCGCGCCTTCGTCGACATGGTGGCGGCTGCGGTCGCCCCGATCCGCCGTCCGCTGCCCGGCACGCAGATGGCGGCCGGCGTGAGGGGGCGCAAGCGCATCATCGCCTATTTCCGCGAGCAGATTCCGCTGCGCCGTGGCAATCACGGCGGCGATGACCTGTTCTCGCATCTCTGCCGCGCCACCCATGAGGATGGCGCGCTGTTGTCCGACCAGGACATCATCGACCACATGAGCTTCCTGATGATGGCTGCGCACGACACGCTGACCTCGTCGCTGACGTCCTTCATCGGCGAGCTCGCCGCCAACCCCGACTGGCAGAGCAGGCTGCGCAACGAAGTTCTCGCGCTCGGGCTCGCGCCGGATGCGCCCAGCAGCTTCGACGCTCTCGAGAAGATGCCGCTGTCGGAAATGGCCTTCAAGGAAGCATTGCGGATCAAGCCGCCGGTGCCCTCGATGCCGCGGCGTGCGATGCGCGATTTCAGCTTCAAGGGTTTTGCGATTCCCGCCGGCACCGCTGTCGGCGTCAATCCGCTCTACACGCACCACATGAAGGATATCTGGCCGGAGCCGGATCGCTTCGATCCCTTGCGCTTCACCGAGGAAGCCCAGCGCAATCGGCATCGCTTCGCCTGGATTCCATTCGGCGGCGGTGCCCATATGTGCCTCGGCCTGCACTTCGCCTACATGCAGGCGAAATGCTTTGCGCGGCACTTCCTGCAGAACATCGAGGTCTCGCTCGATCCTGGCTACAAGCCGGAGTGGCAGATGTGGCCGATCCCGAAGCCGCGGGATGGGTTGAGGGTGCGCATGAAGGCGGTTTAGCCGCCGCTCTCGTAGGGTGGGCAAAGGCGCGCAGCGCCGTGCCCACCATCTTTCACTTGGGAGCAATGGTGGGCACGGCGCGCGAAGAGCGCGCCATTGCCCACCCTACGGCACTGCGCGAAGCGCAATTTCCACGGCGTAACCCACCTCTTTCATCTCCGGGGAAACAACAATGGTGGGTTACGCCAGCGACTGCGCTTCGCGCAGCCGCCGTCTAACCCACCCTACGGCATCTCGTCTCGCCCTGCGGGATGCGCCCGCCCGCGATCACAATTTTGGCACCTTCGGCAACGAAGACTTCCACGGAATCCAGCCCGCTCGTCGCTTCCCGCGATCGCCGCAACCTTGCCCTCGAATGTGCCTGTTTTCCAATGATTTTGATGCCTATGGCGGACACCTAACGATGACGCCACTGCGACATCGGGCGCCGCAACCGTCACTGTTCCTTCTGCCTGGCGACAAGGCAAGCTTTGCTTGCGCATCCGGGATGCGTAACATCGTGGCCTGCCTCTCGATTTTCGGACGAAGATCGCAACCGGGCTGCGCATGGGGAAGCTGATCGAGGAATTCCGCAAGGGCTGGCAGGGCGTTGCGACACCTCCGCTCGGCCTGAGCCTTGCGTTCGCGCTGGCCTGCCTGCTGCTTTCGACCCTGGCGCGCTGGGGGCTCGCGCAAGTGCGCCCCGACGTCTACTTCACGCCATACTTCCCCGCCGTGTTCTTTGCGGCCGCCTTCGGAGGATTCCGGGTCGGCATCGTGACCGCGCTGGTCGGCGGCGTGCTCGGCTTCGTCCTGAATTTCGGCGATGCGTTTGCCGATCGTGCGCGTTTCGTGCTGCTGACGCTCTATTGGGGCGTCTGCGCGCTGACCATCTGGGGCGTCGAGCATTATCGGACGATGCTTGCCGAGCAGCGCCGGATCTCCAGGCGACTGATCGAGGAGGAAGAGTATCGCAAGCTCTTGGTCGACGAGCTGCAGCACCGGCTGAAGAACAAGCTGTCGACGGTGCACGCAGTGATGCACCAGGTGCTGCACGACCAGCCGGAGGTCTGGGCCCGGATCGACCCGCGACTGCGCTCGCTGGCCGCGACCGACGATCTGATTTCGCGGATCGACAAGGGCGGTTGCGACATCCGCGATCTTCTGATCTCCGAGCTCGGCCCGTACGGCCATGTCCGCTTCACCCTCAATGGAGAGCGGCTGTTCCTGCCGCCGAAGCTCGCGGTGACACTGTCATTGATGTTTCACGAGCTCGCCACCAACGCCGGCAAATACGGCGCGTTCTCCTCACCACGCGGATTGTTGCAGGTGTCATGGACCGTCAATGACGACCGTCTGACCATCACCTGGGACGAAACCGAGGGGCCGACCGTTGGCGAAATCTCCACGCCCGGCTTCGGTACCAAGCTGTTGAAGTCGGCGCTGTCCGCCTTCGACGGCAAGAGCGAGATCTCGTATTTGAAGACCGGCCTGCATTGCATCATGCAGTGCAGGATTCCCAAGAGCGAATAACCTGCGCGCACGCCTCGTCCTTCGAGACGACCGCTGCGCGGTCTCCTCAGGATGAGGCTGAATGAGCATCGCCGCGCGCTCAAACAGCTGCCACACGCTCAGTCCTCATCCTGAGGGCCCGCCAAAGGCGGGCGTCTCGAAGGATGCACCGCGGGGAATGCGAAAACCGACCACGCGCTTCGCTCGCGTTTTCGCAAGTGCCGTTGACGTTCTGTTAATGACGATCGACAGCGCGCCTCGCGGCACCACGCTTCTCCCCGAAACACCCCCGTATTTCAGCGGACCCCTTAACCAAACCTAAGAGGGAACTGCGCATGATCGCGCCCATTGCAAAGGCGCGCTGAAACAACAAGATTCATGAATTCTATGAACGACAATGCATATGACGGCGCGAGCGAAGCCGAGCTCGGATTTCTCAAGGAAATCGTTAGAATGCTGCCTGCCGGCCTCACCGTGCAGGACGCGCAGGGCAAGCTTCTGCTGGTTAACGATGTCGCCGCCGCCCAGCTCGGCATGGACGGCAGCCGTCCGTCGCCGGATCTCGCGCAGCGCCGCGAGGCCTGCGAGCGCGCGCTCAGGGCCGGTCATCCTGTTGTCTCCGAAGAAGCGCTTCAAGACGGCGCCGCACGCCAGGTGTTGCTCACCACCCATAGACCGGTCCGCCTCGCCGGCCGCGAGCTCTTGATCTCGGCGTCCGCTGATATCACCGAGCAGAAGAATTTCGAAGACCAGCTGTTTCGCTCGGCCTATTTCGACGAGCTGACCGGACTGCCCTCGCGGCGCGTGATCGAACATCGCGCCAACAGCCTGCTCGGGCGCGATCGCAGCGACGAGCGCTTCGCGCTGGCATTTCTCGATGTCGACAATTTCAAGCATATCAACGACTATTACGGCCACGCCGTCGGCGACGCGCTGCTGGTCGAGCTTTCGAAACGGCTGGCGCGAGACCTGCGCGAGTCCGACATGCTGGCGCGCATCTCCGGCGACGAATTCCTGCTGCTGCTCTCGCCCATCCGGAGCCAGGAGGAAGTCGCCGAATTCATATCAACGACATTGCAGCGGCTGACGGCTCCGTTCTTCATCGACAATTCGGAAGTGTTCGCCTCGACCTCGGTCGGTGTCAGCCTGTATCCCGACCATGGAAGCAGCTTCGAAACGCTGCGCCAGAACGCCGACATCGCGATGTACCGCATCAAGAACAACGGCAAGGGATCCTGCGGCTTTTTCGATACCGGCATGGAGCGCGAGGCGCTGGCGCGGATGAAGATCGAGCAGTCGCTGCGGATGGCCATCCTCGAGAAGCGCTTCTGCTGCGCCTTCCAGTCCAAGGTCGACATCCGCACCCAGGCCGTGAAGGGCATCGAGGCCCTGGTGCGCCTGCGCGACGACGAGGGGGTCATCCAGGCGCCGGGCTCGTTCATCAACCTGGCGGGTGAGCTCGGCCTGATCGATGAGCTCACTCATCTCGTGCTCGCCGAGATCGTCAAGTCGATCGACCTGATCAACGAGACCTTCGGTGCGGAAGCGACCATCAGCATCAACGTCGCCGCCAAGCAGGCCGGCAATCCAGACTTCATGCGCAGCTTTGCACAGGCACTGGATGACACCGGCTTCCCGCAGCGGTTCATGATCGAGGTGACCGAGGACGCCTTCGTCGCCAAGAACCACTTCCAGGCCGAGATCCTGCCGATATTCCGCAAGCTCGGCGTCGGCATCTCCATCGACGATTTCGGCACCGGTTATTCCTCGCTGTCGGCCCTCGCCGACATCACCGCCGACGAGATCAAGATCGACCGCTCCTTCATCACCGACATCCATAAGCGGCCGCGCAGCCAGGGCATTCTGCGCGCGATCGAATCCTTGAGCGAAGCGCTTGGCATGACGGTCATTGCCGAAGGGATCGAATCCTATGAGGAGCTCGCCTATTTGCAGGCCGCGACCAAGATCCGCTACGCGCAGGGCTATTATTTCGCGCGGCCCATCTTCCTGGAGGAGCTGAAGCTCGCCAGCCCCGTCTCCAGCGAATCCCGCGCCAGCGTCTCCGCCCGCCCCATGCAGCAGAACCGCCAGGGCTATTCACGGGCGAGCCGGTATCGGCGATAGGGGCGCGACGGCGCTGCAATCTCCGGTGTCGTCGCCCGGCTCGGCCGGGCGACCCAGTATTCCAGAGACAGTCGTTGTTGAATCGAGAGGCCGCGGCGTACTGGATGCCCCGGACAAGCCGGGGCACGACAGTGGCGGTCGCGGCCCGGGTCCCCAGCCCATTTCCCCCTTTGAAATCGCTGCCCTTTTGGTAATACACAGGCAGACCTCCCGAGGTACGCCATGTCCGGTCCCTCTTCCGTCGTCAGTGATCCCGCCTATATCCGCGCACGCGCCATGGAGACGCTGTTCGAGCGGCTGGAGCATCTGTGCGAGGGCGCCATCGCGATCGATCGCAGCGGGCGCGTGGTCTATGTCAACGAAAAATACGTCACCGCGATCGGCCTCTCGCATGAATCCGAGGCGCTCGGCCGCCCGATCGAAGAGGTGATCCCCAACAGCCTGTTGCGCAGGGTCGTGGAAACGGGCGAGCCGATCATCCTCGACATCATGGAGCTCGGCGGCCAGCAACTCGTCGTGACCCGGATGCCGATCGAGGACGAGAGAGGGAACATCATCGGTGCGATCGGCTTCGTGCTCTATGATCGCCTCGAAGGCCTGAAGCCGCTGCTCGGTCGCGTCGCCCAGCTCGAGAACGACCTGCGGCTGGCGCGGCGGCAATTGTCCCACGCGCGCGCCGCGCGCTTCACCTTCGAGGACTATGTCGGCAGCACCGCAGGCATCGCGCAGGCCAAGACGCTCGCAGCACGCGCCGCGCGCCAAAACGTGACGGTCCTGCTCACGGGCGAGACCGGCACCGGCAAGGAGATGCTGGCGCAGGCGATCCACAATGCGTCCGCACGCGCCGAGAAGCCTTTCGTGAGCGTCAATGTCGCGGCGATCCCGGACACGCTGATCGAATCGGAGTTCTTCGGTACGGCACCGGGCGCCTACACCGGTGCGGACCGCAAGGGCCGCGACGGAAAATTCCGGATCGCCGACGGCGGCACGCTGTTTCTCGACGAGATCGGCGAGATGCCGCTGCAATTGCAGGCCAAGCTGCTGCGCGTTCTGCAGGAGCGCGAGATCGAGCCGCTCGGCTCCGACAAGGTCACCAAGGTCGACGTGCGGGTGATTGCCGCCACCAATGTCGACCTGCACAAGCGGGTCAGCGAGGGGACATTCCGGGCCGATCTCTACTACCGGCTCAACGTGCTCTCGATCGTGCTGCCGCCGCTGCGTCATTGCCTGGAAGACCTGCCGGAGATCTGCGGCCGGCTGCTCGAAGACATCAGCGCATCCGGCGATTATCTCAACGCCAGGATCACGCCGAGCGGTCTGACTGCGCTGGCGCGGTACGGCTGGCCCGGCAATGTCCGCGAGCTGCGCAACATCCTGGAACGCGCGCTGATCCTGAGCGATTCGGGACGCCTCACCAGCGACGATTTCGATCGCATTCTCCCCGTGAATGCGGAGATGATACCGGCGGCACCATCGCGACCGACCGGTCTCGTCCTGCCCTATGCCGAGGCCGAAGCCGAGTTCGAGAAGCACACGCTCGAGCAGGCGCTTGCCGCCAGCAACGGCCAGATCTCGGAAGCCGCCAAGATGCTCCAGATCTCGCGCGCAACCTTCTACAAGAAGCTCGCCAAGTTCGGCCTCGCCTCGGGCGCCACATCCGTCTGAGTTTCGAGACAGAGCGTGTCCGGAGTCTCGGATTCCTGACATGGCGCATTGCACCTTGGCGACGCCGTCCATGCTGAATCTGCTGGATTTTCCGCCCATTTGCGCAAACCTATGGCATCTGGCGCAGAGCTTGCTCTTCGCTTTGCACAATGACGCATGCTGCACATGCGCATTCGCAACCAGGGAGAACGCCAGATGAGTGGAGCGATCGCCGTCAATCAGCTTCAAGCACGACACCCGTCACACGTCACCGTCGCCACCGCCAGCCTGATCGGCACGGCGATCGAGTGGTACGACTTCTTCCTCTATGGCACGGCCGCTGCGCTGATCTTCAACAAGCTGTTCTTTCCGACTTTCGACCCGATGATCGGCACGCTGCTGGCGTTCGCGACCTATGCGCTCGGCTTCATCGCCCGTCCGCTCGGCGGGGTCGTGTTCGGTCATTACGGCGACAAGATCGGCCGCAAGACCATGCTCTATCTCACGCTGTTGATCATGGGCGCGGCGACGGCGGCGATCGGATTCCTGCCGACCTACGACACCGCCGGCATCTGGGCCGCGATCCTGCTCATCACCTGCCGCCTGGTCCAGGGCTTTGGCCTTGGCGGCGAATGGGGCGGCGCGGTGCTGATGGCGGTCGAGCACGCACCGGCGGACAAGAAGGGCTTCTACGGCAGCTGGCCGCAGCTGGGCGCGCCGCTCGGCCTCGTGCTCGGCACGCTGGTGTTCTCGGTGGTCTCGGCGATGCTGACGGACGCGCAGCTCCTGGCCTGGGGCTGGCGCATTCCGTTCCTGTTCTCGATCGCACTGGTGCTGGTCGGCCTCTGGATCCGCTTCACCATCGCGGAATCGCCGGAATTCCAGAAGGTGAAGGACACCAAGCAGGACGTGAAGATGCCGATCCTCGAGGCGATCAGGATGTATCCGAAGAACATCCTGCTGGCGATGGGCGCGCGCTTTGCGGAGAACGGCTTCTTCTACATCTACGCCACCTTCGTGCTCGCCTATGCGACGCAATCGCTCGGCATGCAAAAGCAGGATATGCTGAACGGGGTGCTGATCGCAGCCGCGATCGAGACCTTCACCATTCCGGCCTTCGGTGCGCTGTCCGACAAGGTCGGGCGCCGGCCGGTCTATATTTTCGGCGCGGTGTTCTCGGCGCTGATGTCGTTCCCGCTGTTCATGCTGCTGGCGACCAAGAACCCGCAATATGCATGGATCGCGATCGTGCTCGGCCTCGCCATCGGTCACGCCGCGATGTACGGCCCGCAGGCGAGCTTCCTGTCCGAGCTGTTCGGCACCAAGGTGCGCTACAGCGGCGTCTCGCTCGGCTACAACCTCGCCTCGATCTTCGCCGGCGCGCTGTCACCGCTGATCGCGACGGGGCTTATGACCGCCTATGCGCCCGCGACCTGGCCGATCTCGCTCTACATGATCGGGCTCGCGATCATCACGGTGGTCTCGGTCTATTTCGCCACCGAAACGCGCAAGGCCTGACAGCCCTGAATGAGCCAGCGCTCACGGCACGGGAGCGGCTCGCCGCTCCCGTGATACAGATCAAACCAAGCAAGAAGAGCGGACCATAGGATCCGCAGAAAATACGGGAGGGAACGCGATGAGCCAGCACCCAGCCTTGGCTTACCTGCCCCATTCAGAGAAGGGCAAGATCGTCACGGCGGCTGAAGCCGTCATGCTGATTCGCGACGGCGACACGGTCGCGACCGGCGGCTTCGTCGGCATCGGCTTTGCCGAGGAGATCGCGATCGCGCTGGAGGAGCTCTATCTGGCGAATGAGGGCGATGCGCCCTACACGCAAGGCAAGCCGCGCAACCTCACGCTGGTCTATGCCGCGGGTCAGGGCGACGGCAAGCACCGCGGCCTCAACCATTTTGCCCATGAGGGCCTGGTCCGCCGCGTCATCGGCGGACACTGGGGCCTTGCCCCGAAATTGCAGCAGCTCGCGATCGCGAACCAGATCGAAGCCTATAATCTGCCGCAGGGTGTGATCACGCATCTGTTCCGCGACATCGCCGCGCACCGTCCGGCTCACGTCACCCGCGTCGGCATCGGCACCTTCGTCGATCCGCGCAACGGCGGCGGCAAGCTGAATCCGCGCACCACCGAGGACATGGTGGAGCTGATCAATCTGCGCGGCGAAGAGTGCCTGCTGTATCGGACGTTCCCGATCAATGTCGGGATCATCCGCGCCACCACGGGCGATCCCGACGGCAACCTCACCATGGAGAAAGAGGCGCTGACGCTGGAAGCGCTGGCGATTGCCATGGCCGCGCACAATTCCGGCGGCATCGTCATCGCCCAGGTCGAGCGTGTCGCCGAGAGCGGCAGTCTCAATCCGCGACAGGTCAAGATCCCCGGCGTGCTGGTCGATTGCGTCGTCGTGGCCAAGCCCGAGCATCACTGGCAGACGTTTGGCACGCCATATAATCCGGCCTATTCCAGCGAGATCAAAGTGCGGACGACATCGCTGCCTGAAATGCCCTTGAGCGAGCGCAAGATCATCGCCCGCCGCGCCGCCTTCGAGCTGAAGGCCAACAGCGTCGTCAATCTCGGCATCGGCATGCCCGAGGGAATCGCCGCCGTCGCCAATGAAGAGCGCATCATCGACCTGATCACGCTGACTGCGGAGCCCGGCGTGATCGGCGGCATCCCCGCAAGCGGCATCGATTTCGGCGCGGCGATCAATACCCAGGCGGTGATCGACCAGCCCTATCAGTTCGACTTCTATGACGGCGGCGGGCTGGACGCCGCCTTCCTCGGGCTTGCGCAGGTCGATCGTACCGGCAATCTCAATGTCAGCAAGTTCGGGCCGAAGCTGGCCGGTGCCGGCGGCTTCATCAACATCAGCCAGAATGCCAAGGAGGTCGTGTTCGTCGGCACCTTTGCCGCCGGCCGGCAACGCATCGCCGTCAACGACGGCAAGCTCGCCATCGTGGAGGAGGCGAAGTCGCGCAAGTTCGTCGACAAGGTCGAGCATGTGACCTTCAGCGGCCGCTTTGCCGCGGCGCGCGGGCAACCTGTGCTCTATGTCACCGAGCGCTGCGTTTTCGCGCTGCGGCCCGACGGGCTCGAGCTCACCGAAGTCGCGCCTGGCATCGATATCGACCGCGACATCCTGCGCCTGATGGATTTCAAGCCGCTGATCCCGCGCGAGCCGAGCCCGATGGATGCCCGCATCTTCCGCGACGGTCCCATGGATCTGCGCGAGCGGCTGCTGACCATTCCGCTCGACCAGCGTTTTGCGCTGGACGAGCAGCAGAACCTGTTCTTCATCAACCTGGAGCGCTATCCCTTGCGCAGCAAGGCCGATATCGACGCGATCGCGCGCATTGTCGAGGCCAGGCTCGCCCCGCTCGGCCGCAAGGTTTACGCCATCGTAAATTATGACAACTTCTCGATCCTGCCGGAGCTGCTGGACGATTACTCGGCCATGGTGCGCAGCCTGGTCGACCGCTTCTATATCGGCGTGTCGCGCTACACGACGTCGGGTTTCCTGCGCATCAAGCTCGGCGAAGCGCTGGAGCGGCGCGGTGTCGCGCCGCACATCTTCGAGAGCGCCGAAGAGGCGCGGTCGGACTGGCAGACCGAGGCCGGCAGTGCGCGGCTCGCGGCGCGGCGGCGTTAAAAAATCATGCAGAGCTTGCGAGCAGCCGCCTCAGCCGTAAGGTCGAATTGCAATGTCCGTCAGGCTGTGCAAATCGCTATTGCCCAACAAATCAAGTCAGGAGGGACCATCGTGCGTCGATCACACATCATAACAACAACCGTTCTCGCCCTCGCTGCGGCGACTGCCGCGCACGCCGACGATCTCAAGGTCGCACTGATCTACGGCAAGACCGGCCCGCTCGAAGCCTATGCCAAGCAGACCGAGACCGGCCTGCAGATGGGTTTTGAATACGCCACCAAGGGCACCATGACGCTCGACGGCCGCAAGATCGTCATCATCACCAAGGACGACCAGGGCAAGCCGGACCTTGCCAAGGCAGCGCTCGCCGAAGCCTATCAGGATGACAAGGCGGATATCGCCATCGGCACCACCTCCTCGGCCGCCGCGCTCGCCATTCTCCCCGTTGCGGAAGAGAACAAGAAGATCCTGATCGTCGAGCCGGCGGTCGCGGACCAGATTACCGGCGAGAAATGGAATCGCTACATTTTCCGGACCGCGCGCAATTCATCGCAGGACGCGATCTCGAACGCGGTCGCGATCGGCAAGCAGGGCGTGACCGTGGCCACGCTGGCGCAGGACTACGCCTTCGGCCGCGACGGCGTCGCCGCCTTCAAGGAGGCCCTCGCCAAGACCGGCGCGACGCTCGCCGCGGAAGAGTACGCGCCAACCAGCACCACCGACTTCACCGCGGTCGGCCAGCGCCTGTTCGATGCCCTGAAGGACAAGCCGGGCCGCAAGGTGATCTGGGTGATCTGGGCCGGCGCCGGCAATCCGCTTGCAAAACTCCAGGACATGGATCCGAAGCGCTACGGCATCGAACTCTCGACCGGCGGCAATATCCTGCCGGCGCTCGCCGCCTACAAGAGCCTGCCCGGCATGGAAGGCGCGACCTATTATTACTACGACATCCCGAAGAATCCGGTGAATGACTGGTTCGTTGCCGAGCACCAGAAGCGCTTCAACGCGCCGCCGGATTTCTTCACCGCAGGCGGCTTTGCCGCCGCCATGTCCGTCGTGACCGCCGTCACCAAGGCGAAGTCGACCGACACCGAGAAGCTGATCACGGCGATGGAAGGCATGGAGTTCGACACGCCGAAGGGCAAGATGGTGTTCCGCAAGGAGGACCATCAGGCGCTGCAGAGCATGTATCACTTCAAGGTCAAGGTCGATCCGAACGTCGCCTGGGCCGTGCTCGAGCCGGTGCGCGAGCTGAAGATCGAGGACATGGACGTTCCGATCAAGAACAAGCGGTGAGTTTTCTTCCTTCACCTCTCCCGCGTGCGGGAGAGGTCGGGAGAGGGCCCTAACCTCTTGGGGGTTCTCGCCCAGAGGAGATACCCTCTCCCCGACCCTCCCCCGCAAGTGGGGGAGGGAGCGCAGCGAGATCGTGGAATTATTGCTCTCTCATCATTTGCCAGACCAATGCCCCTCTCCCTCGAAACCCGTGACCTCACCATCCGCTTCGGCGGGCATGTCGCGGTCAACAATGTCAGCTGCACGTTCCGCCCGGGCGAGCTCACCGCCATTGTCGGGCCGAACGGCGCCGGCAAGACCACCTATTTCAATCTGATCTCCGGCCAGCTGCGCGCATCCAGCGGCAGCATCCTGTTCGACGGCGCCGACATCACCCAGCATTCCGCGCCGCTGCGCACCCGCGCAGGTCTCGGGCGCGCGTTTCAGCTCACAAATCTCTTCCCGAATCTGACGGTGGAAGAAAACGTCCGCCTCGCGGTGCAGGCGGCGAGCGGCACCCATTACGACATGCTGCGGCCTTGGATGGTCCGCCGTGATTTGATCGCGCGTGCCGATGCCATCCTCGACCAGGTCGCGCTCGGCAACCGCCGCAGCGTCGCCGCGACCGCGCTGTCGCATGGCGACCAGCGCAAGCTCGAAGTTGCGCTGATGATCGCGCTGGAACCAAAAGTGTTCATGTTCGACGAGCCGACCGCCGGCATGAGCATCGACGAGGTGCCTGTCGTGCTGAACCTGATCGCTCAGCTCAAGCAGGACAAGAGCAAGATCATCCTCCTTGTCGAGCACAAGATGGACGTGGTGCGCTCGCTCGCCGACCGTATCATCGTGCTGCACAACGGCCAGCTCGTCGCCGACGGCGTGCCTGCCGAGGTGATCGCCTCGCCGATCGTGCAGGAAGCCTATCTCGGCGTAGCCCCCAGGAAGGTTGCAGGGGGCGCCGCATGACCGACCTGGTCAAACTTTCCGGCGTGCACACCCATATCGGCCGCTACCATATCCTCCAGGGCATCGATCTCGCCGTCCCGCAGGGGCAGGTCACGATGCTGCTCGGCCGCAACGGCGCCGGCAAGACCACGACGCTGCGCACCATCATGGGCCTGTGGCAGGCCTCTTCAGGAGAGATTACGCTCGGCGGGATGCGCATCGAGAGCCTCGCCACGCCCGACATTGCGCGGCTGGGCGTCGGCTACGTGCCCGAGAGCATGGCCGTGTTCTCCGATCTGACGGTGAAGGAAAATCTCGTTCTCGCGGCGCGCGATGCGGCGATGGACGACAGACAGCTGGAATGGATCTTTGGCTTCTTCCCGGCGCTGCGCCGGTTCTGGCTGTCGCGCGCCGGAAGTCTCTCCGGCGGGCAAAAGCAGATGCTGTCGATTGCGCGCGCCATCATCGAGCCGCGCAAGCTGCTGCTGATCGATGAGCCGACCAAGGGCCTGGCGCCGGCTATCGTGATCGCGCTGATCGAGTGTCTGAAGGAGATCAAGCGCAAGGGCGCGACCATTCTCCTGGTCGAACAGAATTTCTTTGCAGCGCGCGAGCTCGGCGACAGCGTGCTGGTGATGGACAACGGCACCATCGTCCATCGCGGCGAGATGGCGGCGCTGGCCGCCGACGTGCCGCTGCAGGAACGGTTGCTCGGCCTGAGCCTGGAGGCACATCAGTGACTGAACTCGCTGCATCAGATCCGCTGCCGAAGCCGAAGCGCGACCTCGCGCCGATCCTGCTACCGGTCGCGCTCGCGCTAGCCATGATCCCTCTGGTCGGCTCGCCCTCGACCTGGCTGACGCTGACGGCGGCGAGCCTCGCCATGGGTATGATGATCTTCATCATGGCCTCGGGGCTGACGCTGGTGTTCGGGCTGATGGACGTGCTCAATTTCGGCCATGGCGCCTTCATCGCGGTCGGCGCTTATGTCGCAACGCTGGTCTTTGCGCCATTTGCGGCCTCGGTGCAGACGGATTCGCTCTGGGTAAACCTCGCCGTGCTGGCGCCAGCGGCGCTGCTGTCGATGGCGGTCTCCGGCGCGCTCGGCCTCGTTGTCGAACGCGTGCTGATCCTGCCCGTCTATGGCCAGCACCTGAAGCAGATCCTGATGACAACAGGCGGGCTGATCGTCGCCGAGCAGACGCTGTATGCGCTATGGGGGCCGCAGATCATTCCGATGCCGCTGCCGGCCTCGCTGCGCGGCTCCTTCATCCTTGGTGACGTCGCGATCGCGAAATACCGCGTATTGGCCATGCTGATTGGCCTGGCCGTCTTCGTCGCCATCCAGCTGGTGCTCAACCGCACCAAGCTTGGCCTGTTGATCCGCGCCGGCGTCGAGAATCGCGAGATGGTCGAGGCGCTCGGCTATCGCATCCGCCGGCTGTTCCTGGGCGTGTTCATGACAGGATCGGCGCTGGCCGGCCTCGGCGGCGTGATGTGGGCGCTCTATCGCGAGCAGGTCCATGCCTCCATGAGCGACGAGCTCACCGTCCTGATCTTCGTCGTCGTCATCATCGGCGGCCTCGGCTCGATCGGCGGCTGCTTCATCGGCGCGATCCTGGTGGCCATGGTCGCCAATTACGGCGGCTTCCTGGTGCCGAAGCTCGCCCTCGTCTCCAACATCCTGCTGATGGTCGCCGTTCTGATGTGGCGCCCGCGCGGCCTCTATGCGGTGACCAGCCGATGATGCTTCTCTCAGGCGATCCGCCGCGCAGCCGCGTGCTCACGCTCATTCTCGTCGTCATCATCCTGGCGCTGGCGGCAACGCCGTTTCTGTTTCCGGGAGCAAAGGCGCTGAACGTCGCGGCCAAGATCTGCGTCTTTGCCGCGCTGGTCGCGTCCTATGACCTGCTGCTCGGCTACACCGGCACGGTGTCGTTCGCGCACACCATGTTCTACGGCATCGGCAGCTACGCGATCGCGATCGCGCTGTATGGCATGGGTGCGAACTGGGCCGCGGTCGCCACCGGCATTGTCATCGGCCTGCCGCTGGCCGCACTGCTTGCGCTTGCGATCGGCCTGTTCTCGTTGCGGGTGGCCGCGATCTTCTTTGCGATGATCACGCTCGCCGTCGCCTCCGCTTTCCAGGTCCTGGCCTCGCAATTGTCATGGCTCACCGGCGGTGAGGACGGGCGCAGCTTCCAGCTGCCGGAGCTGCTGCGCCCCGGCACGGTGCTGATCTCCAAAAACCTGTTCGGCTTCGAGGTCAACGGCCGCATCCTGACCTTCTATCTGGTGTTCGCGATCTCGGCCCTGATGATCCTGGCCCTGCTGCGCGTGGTGAACTCGCCGTTCGGCCGCGTGCTGCAGGCGATCCGCGAGAACCGCTTTCGCGCCGAGGCGCTCGGTTTCCGCACCGTATTCCATCTGACCTACGCCAACTGCCTCGCGGCCCTGGTCGCCGCCAGCGCCGGCATCCTGAACGCGCTGTGGCTGCGTTATGCCGGGCCGGACACCTCGCTCAGTTTCTCCATCATGCTGGACATTCTCCTGATGGTGGTGATCGGCGGCATGGGCACGATCTACGGCGCGATCATCGGCGCCACGATCTTCATCCTTGCCCAGAATTATCTGCAATCGCTGATGGGCGTCGCCTCCAAAGCCGCGAGCGAAGCCGGCCTGCCATTGCTGCCGGGGCTGCTGCATCCCGACCGCTGGCTGCTCTGGCTCGGGTTGCTCTTCATTGCCAGCGTGTATTTCTTCCCGACCGGCGTGGTCGGGCGGCTACGTCACAGCCGTGGCGACAAGAGTGCTGGCACGTCGCATTAGGCTTCGATTAACGATGCAGCGCAGCGTCCCTCGCAGGCGTTGCGCGACCGCGACGCAATGCCAAGCGGTTCCCGCTTTGCTTTATATCCCTAGAAGTCCCGCAACCGATTTAAGCCATGAGTAACCGGCTTTCCTAAGCATTGCGCCATCTGTCGGTAGTATTTCTGTTCCTGCAGGGGGTGGGATGCGCCAGGTTTTTCAACAGATGGCAGCTGCTATGGTCCGGGCCGCGAAGGGCGGCTGGGACGCCGCCATGCGTCGTGGGCCGGTGCTGTGGCTGACCCTCTCGGGGATGTTGCTGGTCGTCGGCATTTTCGGCGCAACAGCCATGGCGGTCGGCGAGTTTCGCGAGCGCACGCTGGCCAACCGCGAGCGCGAGCTGGAAAACACCGCTCAGCTGATTGCACGTCACTTCGATCAGCAGTTTGAAGATTCGGACGTCGTCGCAGCCGATTTGATCAGGCAGATGAATCTGCCCGAGATCACCTCGCCGCAGATGTTCCGCGAGCGCATGTCCGGCCCCGAAGCGAACAGGATGCTGAGAGGCAAGATCAGCCCCGTCTCCTATCTCGGCGACATCGCCATCTACGACGCCGACGGTGAGATCATCGCCTGGTCACGCGCGGAACCGCTGCCCAAGATCAACATCTCCTCGCGCGCTTATTTCCAGACCTTCAAGACCAACCCGATGTCGGAGCCGGTGCTGCTGGAATCCGTGCGCAGCTTTCTCATCGGCAAATGGACCACGATCGTCGCGCGCCGGCTGAGCCTGCCGGACGGCACCTTCGTCGGCGCGATGGTCCGGCGGATCGATCCCGACAGCTATCAGCGTTACTTCGCTTCGGTCGCGCTCGCCGAAGGCGCCGCCATCACGTTGTTCGACCGCGAAGGTGTCATGCTGGCGCGCTACCCGCACGTCGAATCGATGATCGGCACCAGCTACAAGGGCGGACCGCTGATGCAGACGGTTTTGGCCCGCGGAGGTCAGCACACGCTTCGTGTCAAGAGCCCGGTCGACGGCACGGAGAAGCTCGGCTCGGCGGTTGCGCTGACCCATTTCCCGCTGGTCATCGTGGCGACCAACACCACGTCGGCCGCACTGGCCGACTGGCGGCAACAAACCGGCTTCATGGTCACCACCGCGACGGTGTCGGCGGCGGTGATCGCGCTGATTCTCTTCCTGATCATCCGCCAGATCGTCAGGCAGAACCACGAGGCGCAGCAGCGGCTGGAGGCGGAACGGCTGCGGCTGGACACCGCCCTCAACAACATGTCCCAGGCGCTGATCCTGTACGACGCCGACGGCTATATCGTCACCTGTAATCGCCGCTACGCCGACATGTTCGGCCTTTCGCACGACGTCATCAAGCCGGGCTGCCATGTCCTCGAAGCGATGCGCCACCGCAAGGAGCGCGGCGCGTTCGACGGCGATGTGGATGAATTCTACGCCGAGGTCATGAGAGTCGTCGCCGAAGGCACCGTCTCCACCCAAACTCATCAACTTCCCAATGGCCGGACCTTCCAGGTCATCAACACCCCGATCGCACAGGGTGGCGTCGCCACCATCGAGGAGATCACCGAGCGGCGCAATCTGGAGCAGGAGCGCGACCGCAACTACACGTTCCTCCGCGAGATCATCGACCACATTCCCTCGCAGATCACGGTGAAGGACGCTCACACGCGGCGCTACCTTCTGGTCAACCGGATTGCCGAGGATATTTTTGGGGAAGGCGGCAAGACGATCGTCGGCAAGACCGCGGCCGATATCCTGCCGGAAGCGGACGCCGACATCGTCACGCGCGACGATGATGCGGTGCTGCAGGCGCCGGACCGGCTGCTGCAGAAGGAGCAGAGCTGGAAGACCCCGACCGAAGGCCAGCGCCATACCATTTCAAAGCGCATCGGCATCTGCGACAAGGCCGGAGATCCCCGCTACATCATCAATGTCATCGAGGACGTCACCGAGCAGCGCAGTACCGCCGAGAAGATCGCGCATATGGCGCATTACGACGCGCTGACCGACCTGCCCAACCGCGCGCTGTTCCGCGAGCAGATCGAGCGCGAGCTGGAGAAGGTCGCAGACGGCGAGCAGTTCGCGCTGCTCTATATCGACGTCGACGAATTCAAGGGCATCAACGATTCGCTCGGCCATCACGTCGGCGACGAGCTGCTGAAGGCGATTGCGACCCGCCTGCGCGGCTGTCTCGAGCAGGGCGATCTGATCGCGCGGCTCGGCGGCGACGAATTCGCCGTGATCCAGGCCGGGATTCAGTCCCCCACGGACGTGCTCTCCTTCGTGACGAGGATCTACCAGGCGATCCGCCAACCGTATCAATGCCTGGGCCACCAGCTCTCGACCGACGCCAGCATCGGCATCGCATTGGCGCCGCAGGACGGCACCGATCTCGATCAGCTCATCAAGAGTGCCGACCTCGCCATGTACGGCGCCAAGGCGGAGGGACGGCGCACCTACCGCTTCTTCGTGCCGGAGATGGACGCGAGCGCCAAGGCCCGCCTCACCATGGAGCAGGATCTGCGCCAGGCGCTGGTCAATGGCGGCTTCGAGATCCACTACCAGCCGCTGGTCAATCTGCATTCGGGCGAGGTCTCCGGCTGCGAGGCGCTGCTGCGCTGGCGCCATCCCGAACGCGGCATGGTCTCGCCGGCCGAGTTCATTCCGATCGCCGAGGACACCGGCCTGATCAACGAGCTGGGCGACTGGGTGCTGCGCACGGCCTGCAACGAGGCCGCGACCTGGCCGGGCCATGTCCGCCTCGCGGTCAACGTCTCTCCCGTGCAGCTCAAATGCGGCACGCTGGCTCTCCGGATCGCCGGCGCTCTCGATGCGTCCGGGCTTGATCCGCGGCGGCTCGAGCTCGAGATTACCGAGGCCGTGCTGATCCGCGACGACGAGGCGGCGCTCGCGATCCTGCACCAGCTCCGCTCGATCGGCGTGCGCATCGCGCTCGACGATTTCGGCACGGGTTATTCGTCGCTGAGCTATTTGAAGCGGTTCCCGTTCGACAAGATCAAGATCGACCGCTGCTTCGTCGCCGACATCGCTGACGCCGACGGCGCGCCCGTGATCGTGCAGGCGGTGGTGAACATCGCCTCCGCCAGCAACATGACCACGGTTGCCGAAGGCGTCGAGACCGAGGCCCAGCGCGAGATGCTGCGTGCTCTCGGCTGCACCGAGATGCAGGGCTATTTGTTCAGCAGACCGAGACCGGCCGCCGAGGTGCGTGAGCTGTTCGGCCCAGGCGGTGCCGTTCCCGTGGCAGCGGTGGCCTGAGATGGCAAAGCTCGGCAAGACGCCCGCGACGACTGTCGATGTCGCCGATTCCTACGCGGTGCGGCTGATGCAGCATCTGGTGGTGCCGACCTTCGTGATCGATCCGAAGCGCTGCGTGGTGATCTGGAACAAGGCCTGCGAACGGCTGACCGGCGTTGCCGCCTCCGAGGTGATCGGCACCAACAAGCATTGGCAGGCGTTCTACGAGACCAAGCGCCCCTGCCTTGCCGATCTGGTCGCGCTCGACCAGCCCGAGCAGCTGCCGGAGCTCTATTCGGAATATGCCGCGCGCGGCCATAACGGGCTCGGCTTCTCCGCGGAAAACTGGTGTGTGATGCCGAAGCTCGGCAACCAGCTCTATCTTGCGATCGACGCCGGCCCCATCCACGACGAGGCCGGCAATCTGATTGCCGTGGTGGAGACACTGCGCGACCTCACCGACCAGAAGCGTGCCGAAACGGCGCTGAAGGAGCTTGCCACCAAGGACGGGCTGACTGGCCTGTCGAACCGCCGCGCATTCGACCAGATGCTGACGAGCGAATGGGCCCGCGCGCAGCGGACGCAGCAGCCGTTAGCGCTGCTGTTCGTCGACGTCGATCATTTCAAGCTGTTCAATGACGAGCACGGCCACCAGAGCGGCGACGAGTGCCTGCGCGCGGTCGCCCGCGTGGTCAGGCGCTACGCCTTGCGTCCGCTCGACCTCGCCAGCCGCTATGGCGGCGAGGAATTTGCTCTGATCCTGCCCGAGATGGGCTGCGACGATGCCTGCACCATCGCCGAGGAGATCCGCCGCGCCGTGATGGCCTTGCAGATCGCCCATGGCGCCCATGGCGCCGGCGACCGCGTGACCCTCAGTGTGGGCGTCGCCTGTCACGTTCCCGGCGAGGCCGACGGCACCCCCAATGGCCTGCTGAACGCGGCCGATCAGGCGCTCTATGCCGCCAAGCGGCTCGGCCGCAACCGCGTGGTCTGCTCCGATCGGGTGCTGGCCGAATTTACCGGCCTTGGCCGGGAAAACGAGCCGGTTAGCGGTCAAGTTCCTGGCCTCGCTCCACGCAAATCGGCCTAAAGCGCTGATATTGCGGCGGCGAGACCGTTGCCCGCCCCTCGCCATTAGGCTAAATGAGGCCTCGTTGCGCCCGTAGCTCAGCTGGATAGAGCGTTGCCCTCCGAAGGCAAAGGTCACACGTTCGAATCGTGTCGGGCGCGCCATCTCGGCGTCGCGGGGGCGCCATTAGCCACCTTGAAACGGTCGGACGATCTCCCGTAGAATGTGCGGGAGGGGACAAGCAGACTCCCCGTGAGACTTCGGTCCAAGCTCTGTGCAGCACGCAAAACGTGGAGCTTGCGCATGATCGAACGTCAATCACCTCCCCTGCATTCTGTGGCTATTCTTTCGCGGGGCGACGCCGCAGCCCGCCGGGATACGACCGCTCAGAACAGCCGCTTCGCCAACATCTTCGAAGCGCTCGCCGCCCTCGGCATCGAGGCACGCCCGGCGATCTATGATGAAGGCTTCGCCGATCAGGTCCGCGAACAATTGCTCGCGGTCGACGGCGTGCTCGTCTGGGTCAACCCGATCCAAGATGGTCGAGACCGCGGCGGTCTCGACGCGCTGCTGCGCGACGTTGCCGCCAAAGGCGTGTGGGTGAGCGCGCACCCCGATGTGATCCTCAAGATGGGCACCAAGGAGGTGCTCTATCAGACCCGCTCCATGGGGTGGGGAAGCGACACGGCGCTGTATAGAAGCGCCGCGGCGATGCGCGCCGAGCTGCCGGACAGGCTCGCGAGCGGCCCGCGCGTGATCAAGCGCAACCGGGGCAATGGCGGCCAGGGCGTCTGGAAGGTCGAAAAGCTCCCGACCTCCTCCATGATAAGAGTGCTGGACGCGACCAAGGACGTCCCCGAGGAGCTGACGCTGGATGATTTTGTCCGTCGCTGCGCGGAGTATTTCGAGAACGGCAGCGTGATCGACCAACCCTTCCAGCCTCGCCTGAGCGAGGGCGTGGTGCGTTGCTACATGGCAGGCGATCGCTGCGCCGGCTTCGGCCACCACAAAGTCAAAGCACTGGTCGATACACCGGCCGCGCGTTCCGGGGCCGGACCGCGGCTCTATACATCCAACGCAGACCCGCGCTTCCAGCGGCTGCGCCGGTTGATGGAAGACGAGTGGACGCCGCAGCTGACGTCGTTGATGGGTATCGCGAGAGATGACCTGCCCGCGATCTGGGACGCCGACTTCATGCTCGGCCCCGTCGAGGCCGATGGGAGCGACAGCTACGTGCTCGGCGAGATCAATGTCAGCTCGGTGCACCCCTACCCGAGCGAGGCGCCGGTGCACATCGCCAGATGGGTTGCCGACCGGCTGCAGCGCAAGCGTTGACACATGCTGACAGTCAGTGGGCTCAAGCGCCTGCACATCTCCGTGTCATTCGACTTGCAGGACGGCGAATGCGTCGCCTTGCAGGGGCCCTCCGGCGTCGGGAAGACCGTGCTGCTTCGCTCCATCGCGGACCTCGATCCCAACGAAGGAACGGTCAGGCTCGATGGCGCGCTCAGAGAACAGATGCCTGCCCCGGCGTGGCGAAAACGGGTGACCTACCTGGCCACCGAGCCTGGTTGGTGGTCCGACACCGTGCAGGAACACTTCACGGCCTGGAATGATGCCCTGTCGCTGGTCAAATGCCTGGGGCTGCCGGAGGACTGCGGACCGTGGCCGGTGCAAAGACTTTCGACCGGCGAGCGACAGCGATTGGGGCTTGTGCGTGCGCTGATGCTGCGCTCGCGGGTGCTTCTGCTGGACGAGCCGACCTCGGCGCTCGATACGGCATCCACCGCGGCCGTGGAATCCTTGATCGCCGCACGCACCGCGGATGGAACGAGCGTCGTTTGGAGCACCCACGACGATGCCCAAGCCCGCCGTGTGAGCTCAAGGATATTTGCCATGAGGCCCGACGGCCGCATCGAGGAAAGCCGGCCGTGACCTACATTCAGCTTTCGTATGGTGATCTCGCCCTCCCCGCTCTGCTTGTCGCCATGGATGGCATTCTCTCGATCGTTCTCCGCCTCAAGCTTGAAAGACAACTTGCCATCGCGACGGTGCGCATGGTGCTTCAGCTCGTCCTCGTCGGATACGTGCTGACCTTCCTGTTCGCCGCAGTGTCGCCGCTCTGGACCGCGGTCGCCGCCTGCATCATGGTTCTGTTCGCTTCTCGGGAGATCGTCGCGCGGCAGAAGCGGCGGCTGCCGGGCATCTGGAGCTATGGCCTCGGCGCGGGATGCACGCTGCTCGCCGCCGGTACGGTCACGATGTTCGCGCTCCTGACGGAGCTGCGCCCCGATCCATGGTATCACCCGCGCTATGCGTTGCCTTTGCTGGGCATGATCCTGGGCAACACCATGACCGGAATAAGCCTCGGCCTGGACGTGCTGACGAATAGCCTGGTGCGCGAACGCGCCGCCGTGGAAGCGTGTCTCGCACTCGGTGGCACCCGATATCAGGCTCTGCTGCCGGTCATACGGGATGCGTTAAGAAGCGGCTTCATGCCGATCATGAACAGCATGGCGGCGATCGGCCTGGTTTCCTTGCCGGGAATGATGACTGGCCAGATTCTTGCGGGTGTCGCTCCGGTCGATGCGGTCAAGTATCAACTGTTGATCATGTTCCTGATCGCCGGCGGCACCGGGCTCGGAACGCTTGCTGCCGTCCTGGGTGGCGCACACCTGCTGACCGATCATCGACACCGGCTGCGTCTCGATCGAATGACCCTGGACAATTTCAGTTGAAGGCTTCAGCGCTTCATTGCGATGTAGCGGCGCCGGCTTCCGCCCTCGATCGCGCTGATACCGCAACAATCCATTGCTCGAATGCGCCGAGCAGCCGATCGTTTCGGCGAACGGATCGGCGCAGCAGATAGTAGCCCTCATCAAGCGTGATCGGTGGCGCGAGGAGCTGTAGGCGCCGGCTCGAAAGGTGCTCGTCGACATAGGCCATGTCGATCATCGCGATGCCCCCGCCGGCAAGCGCCGCCTCGAGCGCTTGCGCGCGTGACTCGACAACCAGGCCGCCGTCATCAGGCCTTCCAGCGCGCCGGGATGCCGTCCACCAACGCGACCAGTCCCGAAAGCGCGAACGGGCACGGATGATGGAGCTTCCTTCAAGGTTCTGATCGGCGCCCGGCGCGGCCACGGGCGCGAGGGTCTCGCGAAACAGCAAGGTCGCGGTCAGCCCGGGCCAGTTGCCCAATCCGTGCCTGATGGCGCAGTCGAAATCCTCGGCCTCGAGATCAATAGCCCGACGCGTCGTCGTGAGCGCAACCTCGATGTCGGGATGCAGGGCTCGGAATTCCGGCAACCGCGGCAGCAGCCAGTGCGACGCCAAGGTCGCGACCGTGCTGATGCGCAACTGGGAGCGTCGCCGGCGGATCGGTTCGACAGCCGCCTCGATGCGGTCAAGGGCGTCGCCCATCACCGCGATAAGCGCCTCGCCATCATCGGTCAGCACGACACTGCGCCCTTGCTTCTGCATGAGGACGACGCCGAGCTGGCGCTCGAGATCTGCGACCCGATGGGACAGCGCCGAGCGGCTGACGCCCAGAACATCAGCTGCTGCCGTGAGGCTGCCGGTCTGCGACAGCAGGGAAAGCGCCTGCAAACCTCTGAGCGACGGAAGCATGACTGGGGCCGAACCAACTGGTGATGACAGGTGAGATTATCTCACGCTTCGATCCCGCGGCAAACTGCTACCGACAAGGCGGGAGGACCGCCCGATGCCGAATCTGTTCCAACAGCTTGCTGCCTATAATTCCTGGGCCAATGCCCGACTCTACGAGGCGGCGTTGGCGCTGCCGGAGGAGCTTTATCGCACCGACATAGGCGTGTTCTTCCGCAGCCTGCATGGGACGCTGAACCATCTCCTCTTGACGGACAGGCTTTGGCTGACCCGGCTCACCGGTGTCGGCCAGCAGCCCAAGCGGCTCGATGAGATCCTGTTTGAGGATCGCCGGGAGCTGACGCTGGCGCGCCTTGCCGAGGACGCGCGCCTCATCGCGGTGGTCAGCGGTTACGACGAGGAAGCGCTGGCGCGGCCTCACGCTTATCAGACGACGTCGGGAAAGCCGCAGGAACAGCCGCTATCGGACATCCTGCTGCACCTTTTCAATCATCAAACGCACCACCGCGGCCAGGCTCATGCATGCTTGTCGATCTTGACCAGGCAGGAGCCGCCCTCGCTCGATCTGCTCATGATGCAGCGGGGGCTTCCGCCGCCTGATCTCGCCGGCCGTTTGGGCGCGTCCACGCCGGCGTGATCGTGCAATCGGACCGTTGCGATTTCACCTAGCCTGCTCAAATTGCCCTGATAGCGTCGGGTGCGCCAATGGCCGACAAGGCCGCGGCTCTCAATACCGCCGCTTTGCGGTGACGTTTTTACGGCCGGTTAATTGCGTCGCTTCAATCCGACGCATGCGACATCAGGCACCCCATATTCGCGCGGCGCCAGTAAGTGTTGCTTAAATAGCCAGCTTTCAAAGTTCCCCTGCCGAGAGACAGGCGGAGGCTTTTCGATCCGCCCCGTTCCGGCACGCGATACCCAAACTGACGGGGAATTGCCTGTGCCGTGGTTAACGGCGATTAGGATGAAGGTCATGCTGCGCGCCTCGCTTTATCGGTTTGTCAGAGATCGCAAGGCCAACGTTGCCGTCATATTCGCGATCCTGCTGTTCCCGACCGTGTATCTGCTGGGCATGACGCTCGACTACACGCAGGCGCAGCGGCGGCAATCGCAGCTGGACGCCGCAGCCGATGCCGCCGCGATCGCGGCTGTGACCCCGTCGATGATGGCCCAGAGCACGACCGTCGCCCAGACCACCGCCACGAATATCTTCAACGCGACCGCAAACGCCATCGCCGGAGGCCTGTCAGGGGCTCCCGCGCTGACGATCAATGTCGGAAATGTCGGCCTGGTGCGCACCGCGACCGTCACCTACACCGCAAACTCCAGTAACGCCTTCCCGAGCCTGCTCGGCACCTCCGTGTGGCCGATCAAGGGCTCCGCGACGGCCAGCGCTTCGGGCGCGCCCAACATCAACTTCTATCTGTTGCTCGACGATTCGCCGTCGATGGGCATCGCTGCGACGTCGACCGGTATTACCAACATGATCACCGCAACCGCGAGCCAGCCCTCCGGCTCGAGGAACTGCGCCTTCGCCTGTCATGAGTCGCATCCCGAGAAGGACCCTGGCGCGAGCGCGTCGACCAAGGACAACCTCACCATCGCACGCAACAACAACATCACGCTGCGTATCGACCTGGTGGCCCAGGCGACCGCGAGCCTGATGAGCACGGCGCAACAGACCGAAGCGCAGCAGAACAACACCTACAAGGCCGCGATCTACACGTTCGACTATGGCTTCAACACGATCTATGCGCCGTCGGGGCTGCCGTCTGCCGACCTATCGACCGCCGCGAGCCAGGCTGCCAATAATATTTCGCTTGTCACCGTCGATCATCAGAACTGCGTGGCCTCGGGATGTCCCATCAGCACCGACTATGGCACGGACATCGAGAATGCGCTGACGAGCGTCAACGCTCTCATGCCCGCTCCCGGCGGAGGCAGCAATCAAACCGGGGATACGCCTCAGGAAGTGGTGTTCCTCGTCACCGACGGGGTTGACGACAAGATCGTATCGATGAGCTCGTCCTGCAGCGGAACGCCGATTGCCACCGGCTCCAAATATCGGTGTCAGCAACCGATCAACACCTCGATCTGCACGACGATCAAGAGCCGGGGAATTCGTATCGCGGTGCTCTATACGGAGTACCTGCCGCTCACAAGCAACGGCTGGTACAATTCCTATATCGCGCCATTCAACAATCCGTCGTCGTCGACCGGACAGATCGCTCAAAACGCAAAATCCTGCGCCTCGCCCGGCCTGTTCTATGACGTGCAATCGGGCGGCGACATCACCGCGGCGCTCCGGCAACTGTTCCTGTTGGTCGTGGAAACGGCCCCTCACCTGACCAACTGAGCGAACGTCATGCCCAAGTTGCGAGCGGTATCCGGACAGCGACGCCTTCGCCAGAGGTTCGCAGCGTTCCGCAACGACGAGAACGGCGCGAACGCGGTCGAATTCGCCCTCGTCGCGCCGATCTTCATCGCGTTGCTGGTCGGAATCATCCAGATCTTCATGGTTTTCTTCGCTCAGCAATTGCTCCAGCAGGTCGTGCAGCAGTCCGCCCGGCAGATCATGACGGGTCAGGTGCAGGGGGCCGGGATGACGCAGACCCAGTTTTCGACCCTGGTCTGCTCGCAGGTCCGCATCATCTTCAGCTGCAACAATCTGATGATCAGCGTCCAGTCGGCGAGCAGCTGGTCGGCGTTGAGCGCGGCTGCCCCGACATTGACGTTCAATGCCGATGGCACCGTCTCCAACAACTGGCCCTACAATCCGGGCGGCCCGTCCGACAAGGTCGTGCTGGAGGTGATCTACCAATGGCCGGTTTTCGGCGGACCGCTCGGCTTTACCCTGGCAAACCTGCCGAACGGCAATCGCCAGATCACGGCGTCCGCTGCTTTCCAGAATGAGCCCTATCAATGACCCGCTTGCCTGTGCGCCTGAGGCGGTTCCGAGCCAACGAAGACGCCGTGGCGGCCATCGAGTTTGCCATCGTGCTGCCGTTCATGCTGCTGCTGTGCATGGGCGGTGTCGAACTCGGCAACGCCCTTTCGATCAACGTCAAGGTCACGGCCACGGTACATACCATTGCCGACATTCTGTCGCAGAACAAGTGCGTGACCACGAGCGATGTCACCGGCATTCTCAACGCATCGTCGAAAGTTCTCTCCCCGTATGACGTCACCAAAGCGGTCGTGACCGTCTCGGAGGTGCAGCCGACCGGCGACAACGTTACGGCCAAGGTGATCTGGAGCCAGTCGCTCAACGGCGCCGCAAGGACCGCCGGCTCCACCGTCACCCTGCCGACCTCCCTGACGGGGGTGCCGACCACCAGCGGGCTCATCCTCGGTGAGGCAACCTACGCCTATACCCCGAATCTCGGCTACACCATCAGCGGCACCGTCACGCTCCGCGACAGCTACTATCTGTACCCGCGCCAGACCAACTTTGTCCCGACCATCACGAGCGGATCGACGCCGCCCGTCCCGACGACGTCCTGTCCGACGTCGTGATGACGGCGACCGGATCTGATTTCCGCCACGGATCATACGCCCGATCCAACCACCCTTCGGCACTGCGGAAGGGTGGTCGTTTGTGCGATCCCGTCAATGCCTCACGTGCTCGAACACCACGATCACGCCGGTCGGCTCGGGCTCGTGTGCCATCAGGCGCGTCAGATCCGCATCGCTCCAGTCGGCGAGGCTGACGACTTCACCCGTCTGTCGCTCCGCACTGAGCGACGGCGTCGGCTCGAGGACCTTCAAGCCCGTCTCGTCGACGAAGAAGGTGTGCTCACCGAACATGCTGTTGAGCTGGGGCATGGCGGGATGCTCGTCGGGCAGCACCTGGGCGCCGAGCTGGTTGATGGTCTGCTTCACCTGTTCGGATGTGAGCTTCATGAGCTGCTCCGTTCTGTCGTTCGAGTTTCGTGGCTTGAGCCAGGTTTGGCCGGAGCGAGCGTGTTCCCTGCGCCGTGTTGCCTGGTTCAATGTCCCGAACGGGTGCTGCGCACAAATGTTCCTGCGAAATGCATTTCGTGATCGCGCGCGGCATCTGCCGCGCCGACGGCGCGAGATTGCCACACCATGTCCACGATCCGGTCACCGAAGCTGCGGCCTGCTGTTTGTCGCGGGCTAATGCTCGCTCCTGTTTTCACCGACCGACAGCGCGCAGATGCGGGACAGATAGGTGTAGGGCAGCCCCGTCTCCTCGGCCCAGGCGTTGAACTGCTCCTGCACCTTGGCAAGATCGCCCTTGGACTTGACCTCTTCGGCGATGTCGAGACCGGCATCGCGCAGGCAGGCGACGACGTCCTTCGAGGTGACAAAGCCGTCCCAGCCGACGAAGCGCAGCAGCATCTGGCCGGTATTGCCGCCGAGCCTGGAGCCGCGCTTGGCCAGGAGATCGAGCAGGCCGATCTCGTTGGACGGCGGCCATTTTGCCAGAAACCTGCCGAAGCTGCCGTGCTCCCTCGCGATATCCTGCACGAACACGGCGTTGTCGCGTACCGACATGATCTTGGCGCCATTGCGCACGATGCGCGCGTCGCGCAGCAGGCCGTCCCAATAATCTTCCGGCTGGAAGCTGAGCGTGGCCGGCTTGAAGCGCAGGAAGGCGTCTTCGAAACCGTCCCACTTCGCCTCGATCACGTTCCAGGCAAACCCGGAGCAAAACACGCGCTTCGTCATCTCCGCGAGGATGCGGTCGTCGCCGAGCTTTGCCAGACGCTTCAAGTCCGGCTTGACAGGCATCAGCTTGTCGAGCGCCTTGGGTCCCCCCTTGCGCTTCTCGGCGCGGGCACGAATGGTCTTGAAGGACGTCATGCGATCACCGGCATTGAAACCGCCACGTCAGCAGAATTCGGCGATACGGTCCAGCCCTGCGACACGATCGGCACTTGTGCGCCGCCGGCCGCCGCAGCATGCTGCGCTTTGCCGGATTGACGGCAGCGATGCTGGTCTGCTTCTTGCTTTATAAGATTTTGGAATTCCCGGATATTTTCATTCTCTCGCGGACGGATTCTCTATGCGCTGCCTGGTCGTGGCCGATCTGCACTACTCGCTGCCGCAGCTCGACTGGCTGGTCAGCGCCGCGCCGCAATTCGACCTGGTGATCTTCGCCGGCGATGCGCTGGACATCGGCTCGACGGTGGATTTCCGCGCACAGATCGTGGTGGTGAAGAAGTACCTCGCGCTGATCGCGGCGCAGACCAAGGTCATTCTCTGCTCCGGCAATCACGACCTCGACGAGCGCGATGCCGAGGGCGAGAAGATCTCGCGCTGGATCTCGGAGGTGCAGGCAACAGGCATCGCCTGCGACGGGGACAATCTGATCATCGGCAACACGCTGTTCACGGTGTGCCCGTGGTGGGACGGACCGCTGGTCAAGCAGCGCATCGCCAATCAGCTGCGTGATGCCTCGCTCCACCATCCGCAGCGATGGATCTGGGCGCATCATGCGCCGCCGGCTAATTCGCCGACGAGCTGGGGCGGCAAGCGCTTCTTCGGCGATGTCGAGCTGGTGCAGTGGATCATGCAATATCAGCCGTCGATGGTCATCTCCGGCCATGTCCATCAATCGCCCTTCATCAAGGACGGCTCGTGGTACGACCGGCTTGGCCAGACCTGGGTGTTCAACGCCGGCCTGCAGCCGGGACGCCCGCCGACGCACATCGTGCTGGATTTCGATGCGAACAAGGCGTTCTGGCTGGCAGCGGGCGAAGCGCAGTGGATCGATCTCGGCGCACCGCTGAAGCGGCCCGCGTCTTATATCGACGAACCGCCGGACTGGCTCACGTCCTTGGATCGGATTGCCGATCCGAGCCTGGCGAGACCTCAAGCGGCGGCAGGTTGATCATGCTCTGGAGCACCTCACCGACCATCGCGAGATGTGTGCCGTGGCCGGCATATTGCCGCTTGAGATCGGCGAGATAGGTGTTGGCGACATTGAGCCGCTGCGCCAGCATGCGCGCGAGCAGCAGCGCGATTTCCGGCTCCTGCTTGAGCAGCGAGGCGGCATCCTCGAACTCGTAAACCACCGTGTCGGCGCAGGCCCGCACCGTCGCCGTATGCGGCACTCCCAGCAACACCGACATCTCGCCCACCACCGCACCGGGCTCGGCAACGGTGGCGACCACCATCTCGCCCTTGAGCACCTCGAGCTTGCCCTGCATCAGCACGTAGAGATGTCCGGAGGCGCCGCCTTCGGTCAAAAGGTGCGTGCCAGCCGCAACCTGCCGCTCCGTTCCGCCGGTGCAATAGTCCAGAACCGCGCGCATCGCCGAAAGCTCCCGTCAGGAGAAAGAGTAGAGCACGATCCGTGGCGCCCGGCAAATCAACCACCTGTTCGTGCGGCTGAAAAAATAGGAAGCTCCGTGGCCCTGTCACGCCCGAGAGAGTGAGGGCACCTCCTCCGGCATGATGGCCTGGAGACCACCGAATCGGCGTTCGCGGCCGTGGAAGGAGGCCAGCGCCGCGGCGAGATCGCCTGCGTCGAATTCGGGCCACATCCGCTCGGTGAAATGCAGCTCGGCATAGGCGCCCTCCCAGAGCAGGAAGTCGGACAACCGCTTTTCGCCTGAGGTGCGGATGATGAGATCGACGTCGCGCAAGCCGACCTCGCCGGTGACGAGTTGCGAGAAGGCTTCGCGGGTCAGGCTGGTCAGCGCGGCCGCCTTGGCCGCAGCATTGAGGATGGCGTCGCGCGCGGAATAGTCGACCGCAATGCGCAAGTGAAGCGTGCTGCCGTTTGCGGTGGCCTCCTCCGCGCGCGCGATGGCGGCTGCGATCCCGTCCGGCAGGCGATCGCGACGGCCGATGACGTTGAGCCGCACGCCGTTTCTGACCAGGCTCTGCACTTCATTGGCGAGATAGAAGCGCAGCAAGGTCATCAACGCGGCAATTTCGGCCTTGGGCCTGCGCCAATTGTCGGTCGAGAACGCATAGAGCGTCAGCGTGCCGATGCCCTGCTTGGGCGCGGCCTCGACGATGCGGCGGATGGTCTCGACGCCGGCCTCGTGACCGCGGACACGCGACAGGCCGCGCCGGGTCGCCCATCGCCCGTTGCCGTCCATGATGATGCCGACATGGAGCTTTTCGTTGTGGGTCGTGATGTCACTTTGCATCGCAAAGTCTCCGGTCAAAAAGGGGGGCGATCAGATCGGAAGGATCCCGAGACGGCCAAGCGGCGGCGCCTCGCGGCCGGCGGCCTTGGCGGCGTCGCGCACGAGACGTTCGAGCACGGCGAGATAGTCGAGGAAGCGCCGGCGGCCGCTCCTGGTCAGGCGGCAGGTTGTGTGCGGGCGATTGCCTTCATAACCCTTGGTCACCTCGACAAGGCCGGCCTCCTGGAGGACGGCAAGGTGCCGGCTGAGATTGCCGTCGGTGAGGCCGCAGAGCTGCTTGAGGTCAGCGAAAGCAAGTCCCTTCGGATGAGCCATCAGCGACGTCAGCAGTCCGAGCCTTGCCTTCTCGTGGATTACACGGTCGAGCCCTTCATAGGAAAAAGGTGCGCTGTCAGTCTTCGACATCATTGTCTCCGGACGCGAAATACAGAACGGCCGCCATCACCGACTGGCCGATCACGAAAGGCAGCCCCATCGTCCATGGCGACAGCATGTGGGTTCGGCTCGCCAGCACCACCACGGCGAAGCCGGAGATGAAGTACCAGGCCCCGGCGAACGCCACGCTGCGCGGCAGCGAGCGAACGGACGCGAAAATGCCGAGCGACACCAGAATCTGCCACAGTCCCGGCAGCAGCCACAGCGCCTCGGAAGCGAACCTCCACATCACCACTGCGAGCAGGACGCCGGCGACGCCCGCGGGCAGGAACTGCTCGATCGCCTGATGAATCATCGCGTCGGCGAGCCCGGAATGATGACGACGCGAACGCGCACGCATCTCGATCCAGATGATCAGGCCTGACAGGGTCGCCGCGACGAACCAACCGAGAAAGAAGCCGAGCGGCTCGCCGGTGGGGTCGCCGAGCAGCCAGAATTGCAGGATGGCGGTGACAAGCGCGACCGCGCCGGTCGCGGCCATCGTTGCCGGGCCGTAACCGCGGAACGCCGTGCCGGCCGCAATCTGGCTGCGGATCGCCACGATGTCGGCCAGCGCCCTGTCGAGATCGCGCATCGGCAATGCCAAAGCTCCGCTCCACCCACGCCCACGGACCGGCTGCCCGGTCACTTTGTACTGCAAAGTATACCGCGTTACAAAGTAAACACAAGCCGGGAAATCGCCTGCCGCGGACGAACGCCGCGCGGACAACTGCCGGTTGCGTACCGGCCACCGGCCCGGCTAAGATGCGGCCAGGTGCCCTTGGGGGAAGTCATGCGGTTAAGGTCGTTCGTCGCTGCAGCTCTGCTGCAGGTGTGTCTTGTTGGGACAGCGCATGCGAAAGGACCATTTGGCACCGTCAATGTCGGCGGCTGGGTCGGCGGCGCCTTCAGCAACGACGAGACGGGTGCCTTCTCCCATTGCGCGGCGACGGCGCCTTATGCGAACGGCGTCATCCTCGTCGTGAGCCAGAATGCCGCCGGCATATGGTCGCTCGCCTTTGCGAGTCCCAACTATCACTTCAACAAGAGCGAGAACGCCGCCATCGACGTGACCTTTGACGGGCAGGAGCAAGCCAGGCTGTACGCCACGGCGTACCGGCCCGACATGCTCACGGCCGTCATGCCGCTCAATGTCGTGCGCACGTTTCAGAAGGCAAGCCTGATGGTCGCGACGGCCGGCCAGGCCGTCCTGAACTTCGACCTGAGATCGACCGGACCAGTGATCGCCGCGTTGGCCAATTGCGTGACCAAGGTGAAGGCCGACGGGCTCGACAAGGCCGGCGATTTCACCAAGGGCGCGGCGAAGCCGGCCGCCACGGCAGACAAGCAGGGCGCGCCGCCGGCGAGCAAGCCCGGCAAAGGTGCCAAGAGCGGCTTCGGCACCGGCTTTGTGGTCAGCGCTGCCGGACACATCGTCACCAACAACCACGTGATCGAGGGCTGCAGCGAACTCAAGGGCAATCTCACTGGCGAAGCCGCGATGGTGCTGCGTGTCGTGTCTGCCGATGCGAACAACGATCTTGCCCTTTTGCAGGCGCCGTCGACGGCGACGTTCAAGGAGTTTGCCCGGATCCGTGACCGCTCGATCCGGTCAGGCGATTCCGTCGTCGCGATCGGCTTTCCATTTCACGGATTGCTGACCTCGGACTTCACCGTGACGACCGGCATTGTGAGTTCGCTCAGCGGCATGCGCAACGATTCGCGTTTCCTGCAAATCAGTGCGCCCGTGCAGCCTGGCAACAGCGGAGGTCCACTGTTCGACACCACCGGTCAGCTTGTCGGCGTCGTCACCGGGAAGCTCGATGGGTTGCGAGTCGCCGCAGCCACCGGCAGCATTCCCGAAAACATCAACTTCGCGATCAAGACCGGCGCGCTGCGCGACTTCCTCGACAATTCGGTGGTGCCGTACCAGACCGCCGAACCGAGGGGCGAGCTCAAGACCCCCGAGATCGCCGGCAACGCGCGGGCCTACACGATGTTGATCTCGTGCAAGGGCACGGAGCAGGCCGAGGCGAAGAAATAGCAAATCGACGCAGCTCGATCCCGTCATCCTGAGGTGCGAGCCGCGCGGCGCGCGCCGCCCCGTCACCCGTGGCAGCACGCGCCCTGCGCCTGCGGCTCGTACTGGTCGCGCAAACGCACCCAGTCCATCGGATAGGGCAGACCCTCCTCGTGACGGCCGAGCGGGGTGAGGTCGAGATATTGATAGGCCGCGTTCATCATGTCGAGGCCGCGGGCGAAACAGGAATAGGTGTGAAAGATCTCGCCGGCCTCGTTGCGGAAGAACACGCTGATGCCGGGTAGCTCCGGGCCATAGAACGGCGTGGTGCCGAAATTGTACTTTGGCACGCCTTTGTCGATCTCTTCACGCGTGAACGAGACTTCGTAATCGTGGTTGAAGTCGTTATTGCCAGACGATACCCAGTCGAATGTCCAGCCCATGCGCTTCTTGAACGCTTCGAGTTTTGCGCTGGGTGCCAGTGAGATCGCGACCATCGTGGTGTCGCGCGCCGCCAGATGCGGCACCATGCGCTCGAAGCCGTCGGCCCAGAACGAACAGCTCTTGCAGGCGGCCTCCCAATCCGGCGCGAACATCACGTGCTGGACCACGAGCTGCGGGCGTCCCTTGAACAGATCGCCAAGCGTCACCTTGCCGTTCGGTCCGTCGAATACGTAATTCTTGTCAACCTTCACCCAGGGCAAGGCCCGACGCTCCTCGGCCAGACGCTCGCGCGCCCGCGACAATTCTTTCTCATGCGCCAGATGGGCTTTGCGGGCTGCGACCCATTGCTCGCGGGAGACGATCTGATGTTGCTGCATGGTATCCTCCTTTGACCGAGATCAGGCGACGAAGCTGTCGAGCTTGTCGAAGAACGAATTCCAGCCACGCTGATGGTTATCGCGCGCGGTCTCGTCGAAGAACTGGGCATGATGGAAGATCATCAGCGTGCCGGCGCTGTCGGGCTTCAACGTGATCGTCACCAGCGATTCGCGCTCCGGCGTCGAGTGCCAGGCCCAGGTGAACACCAGCCGCTCGTTCGGCACCACCTCGCGGTAGATGCCGCCGGCCTCGAAATATTCGCCGTCGTCGCGAGTGAATGAGATGCGGTAGCGGCCACCGGTGCGCACGTCGAGCTCCGCATTCAAGGTCGCCGGCTTCATGTTCGGCGGCCCGAACCATTGCACTAGCTGCGGTGCTTGCGTCCAGGCGGCGAAGACCTTTTCCGGCCGCGCGCGGAGCCGGCGCGTGAGTGTGAGGCTTGGACCTTCGTTTGCGCGTTCGGCGGCGCCGGCGACTGCGTTGACCATGGTTTGTCCTCCACAAAGGCGGCAAGGTGATCGAAGCTCTCGGACCAGAATTGTGCGTAGCGATTGAGCCAGTTCATCGCCTGCTCCATCGGCTGCGCGGTGAGCCGGCAGGACACGGTACGCCCGGTCTTCTCGCGCACGATCAGGCCCGCATCGTCAAGCACGTCGAGATGCTTCATGATCGCCGGCAGCGAGATCGGAAACGGCGCGGCCAGCTCGCTCACCGATAGGCCATCCTTTTTACCGAGACGCGCCAGCAGCGCGCGCCGTGTCGGATCGGACAGTGCCGCAAAGGTGCGATCAAGCGTCTCGTCTAGATACTTAACCATAAGGTTTAGTATAGGCGCAAACGCCGGCTCGTCAAGCCGGAACCACGCAAGAAAAAGCCCCGCGTTTCGGCGGGGCTTCATGGGCACGCAATCACGCGATCGCTATTCGACCTTGAGGCCGGCGAACTCGACGACCTTCTTCCACTTGGCGGTCTCGGCCTCGATCTCCTTGCCGAACGCCTCCGGCGTCTCCACCAGCGGATCGCCGCCGAGTTCGACCAGGCGCTTGGTCATCTCGGGCTCCTTCATGAGCGTGTTGATCTCGCTGTTGAGCTTGGCGATCAGGTCCTTGGGCATGTTCTTCGGTGCGCCCATGCCGAACAGCGCGCTCGCCTCGTAATCCTTCACGGTCTCGCCGATCGCGGGCACATCAGGCAGTTGCGGCGAGCGCTGCGCCGTGGTGACGCCGAGCGCGCGCAGCGAGCCGGAGCGGATGTGCTGGATGATCGAAGGCATGTTGTCGAAGATAACCTGCACCTGGCCGCCGAGCATGTCGGTGATCGCGGGCGCGGCGCCGCGATAGGGCACGTGCTGCATCTTGCAGCCGGTCATGGCCATGAACATCTCGCCGGACAGATGCACCGAGGTGCCGTTGCCGGAGGAAGCCATGTTCACCTTGCCGGGATTGGCCTTCACATAGTCGATGAACTCGGCGACAGTTTTGGCCGGCACGTCCTTGTTGACGGTCATCACGTTCGGCACGCGCTGGAACGCGGCGATCGGCGCGATGTCACGAATGAAGTTGAACTTGAGATTGGCGTAGAGCGTGGTGTTGATGTAGTTCGCCGGATTGACCAGCAGCACGGTGTAGCCGTCGGGCTCGGCATTCACGACGGATTCGGTCCCGATATTGTTGCCGGCGCCCGGCTTGTTCTCGACCACGAATTGCTGGCCGAGCCGCTCCGACAGCCGCTGGCCGATCAGGCGCGCCAGAATGTCGGTGGCGCCTCCGGGCGGATAACCCACCACGAACTTCACCGGCCGGGACGGATAATCCGCTGCAAAAGCCCTCGACAGCGGACTGGCCGCGAGCGGAGTCGCGGCGAGCAGGCCCAGCGCGGTACGGCGAGTGATCATTTCAAGGGTTCTCCCAGTGTTGTTCTTGAAGGCCTGACGTCTTGAAGACGGCGGCGGCGTTGTAACAAAGCTCATCTGCTGCGGAAAGTGCGCAGGGTTCATGGTGACGAAAGGATAAGGCATGCCGGTGAAGGTTCAGGCCCTCGATCACCTCGTCATCAACGTTGCCGACATGGCACGTCAGCGCCGTGCCCACGTTCTTGGAAGTGGTGGGCACGCTTCCGCCTTCGCTCTTCGAGCTACGGCGGACAAGTCCCTTTGCCCACCCTACGGCAGCTGAGAATGCTGCCTCAGAACGATCCCAGCGCCACCGGGCGGAACGCCTGCAAGAGCTGCTGATCCAGCTTGCCGCCCATGCCTTCCATCATCGTGAAGGCGCGCGCGTGCGTGAACGGCATGCGGTAGGCGCGCTTCTCGACGAGCGCCGCGTAGATGTCGACGATCGTCGTCACGCGCACGATGTCGCTGATCTGGTTCGACGACAGGCCATTGGGATAGCCGCTGCCGTCGAGGAATTCGTGGTGATGCAGCACGACGTCAAGCATCTCCGGCGGGAAGCCGCCTTGGGCCGCGAGCGCGTCATAGCCGCGGCGGGGATGCTGGCGGACTTCGGCCATCTCCTCATCGGTGAGCTTGCCGGGCTTGTCGAGCAGGTGGGAGGGAACGAAGGCCTTGCCGACATCGTGCAGCAGCGCCGCGCGGGTCAGGCGGCGCTGGTCGTCCTCGCGCATGCCCAGATGCTGGGCGAAGGACACCGCAAAGCCGGTGACGAACAGGCAGTGCCTGTAGCTGCCGACATGGTGGCAGCCGACGGTGGTGAGCCATTCGCGCAGCGAGGAGTGCTTGATCGCCTTCAGGATCTTGTTCTCGGCGGCGATGACGTCGTCGAAGGTCAGGGGCACGCCGAGCGGCAGCTTCTCGAACATCTTCTTCAGCACCGCATGCGCCGCCTCGACGCCGCGGTTGAGCGTCTTGCCGCGATCGGTCGCGTCATAGACGGCGGTGTCCGGGAAGGCGGCGCGGATGCGCTGCAGGATCGCCTCGGCCTGCAGCGGCCGCGAGATGGTGTCGGTGGCGCCCAGCGCCCAGGCCTGCATGGTGCCGTGATGCAGCGCATCGGCCAGCACGAACAGCCGCGGCATCGAACGATAGGCCTCGCCGCGCAGCTTGTTGCGCACGCGCTGCACGCTATCGGGCGAGCGGAGGTTGATATCGACGACGAGGCCGGAGAGATCGCGCGAGGGCTGCTCGGGAATCTCCTGCGTGGTCACCGTCGAGACCTCGCCGACCGCCTTCAGGATGCTGGCGAGCTCGGTGCTTGCATCGCTGCGGTCGGAGGCAAGCAGAAGCCGGCGTTTGTTGGCGGATTTGGCTGGCGCGTTCATGGCTTCCCCAAGGCACGGGAGTGTATTTGGCGTCAGGCTAAGCCGGATCAGGTTCTCCGGCCCTTAAGAGGCGTGCTCAACCGAACCTGCCGGAATTGTGCTCAATTTTAAGGATCGAGGTTCCCGCGAGCGCGAAAACAACCCCATGCACAGTAGGAGGGCCATTGAAGAATAAGGGGAATTTCGAACGCTCTCATCCACTCCGCTGTCGTCGCCCGGCTTGTCCGGGCGACCCAGTACGCCGAGGCAGCGAGGCTGGAGCCGAGAAGCCGCGGCGTACTGGATGCCCCGCCTGCGCGGGGCACGACAGCGAGGGTGTGGAAACGGCTCCCAAAACAAATCCGCCGGAGGTGGGCCCTCCGGCGGATCATCTCGGCTCACGAGCAACAGCTTACGCCTTCATCGCCCCCTTCACGGCTTCCGCCGTGATCGGCAGCGCCCGGACGCGGGCGCCGGAGGCGTTGAAGATGGCGTTGCCGATGGCGGGCGCCACCACCGTCACCGCGGGCTCGCCGACGCCGGTGGCGTTCTCGCCATTGGCGATCACGGCGACCGCGACTTCGGGCATCTGGCTCATGCGCAAGGGCGTGTAGCCATCGAAATTGGTCTGTTCGATGCCACCGTCCTTCAGCGTCGCCTTCTCGTACATCGCCAGCGACAAGCCCCACAGCGCCGCGCCCTCGACCTGGGCGCGGATATTGTCGGGATGCACCTGGGTGCCGACGTCGGTTGCGACCGTGAGCTTCTTCACGGTCACTTCGCCCGAGGGCGCCACCGCAACATGCGCGACGCAGGCGGTCCAGCTTGCGGTCGCACGCTCCTGCGACGACACGCAGGCGACGCCCATGCCTTCACCCTTCGGCAGCTTCTTGGTGCCGTAGCCGGCAAGGCCCATCGCGGCGAGCAGCGTGTTGCGCAGCCGCTGCGCGCCGCCGTCGTTCTTGCCGGCGCCGTCGAGCAGCGAGATGCGGAATTGCGCCGGGTCCTTGCCGGTCGCAGCCGCGATCTCGTCGATCATGCTTTCGACCGCCCAGAAGGTCCAACCCGGCGCCACCGAGCGGAGCTGGCCCGACGGGGTGGCGTTGTGCGCCATCTCGTTCTTGATCGCGCGCACATTGTGGTTCGGCACCGTGTAGAAGAAGTCCGAACCGTTCACCGTGAACGCGTCGAGCGGGCCCTTCTTGTCGACCGAGGGCGACAGGAAGTCGGGGATACCCCAGCGCTGGGTCGGCCAGGCCGACACGACGTCGTGGCTGAGCGCGACGAGCTTGCCGTCGCCGTCCACGCCGGCCTTTACTTTCTGGTAGGTGAGCGGACGCGAGAAATCCATCGTCATGTCGTTCTCGCGCGTGTAGATCACCTTCACCGGCTTGCCCACGGCCTTCGCCGCCTGCACCGCCGGCACCATCATGTCGGCGTCCAGCCTGCGGCCGAAACCGCCGCCGAGCCACATCTGGTGCATCACCACGAACTTCGGATCGATCCCGGCAGCGCCCGCCGCGATCGCGCCGGAGCGCGTCGCGAACTGATTGCCGGAATAGATATGCAGGATGTCGCCCTTGAACTCCGCGGTGGCGTTCATCGGCTCCATCGGCGCATGGATGTTGATGCTGGTGGTGTATTCCGCCTCCAGCACCTTGGCCGCCGAGCCGAGCGCGGCTGCGACGTCGCCGTCCTTGACGAAGAACTGGCCGGAATCGTCGAGCCCCTGAAGCCGCTTGGCCTCATCAAGCAACGACTGGCTCGACAGCTTTGCATTCGGACCGCCGTCATAGCTGATCTTCAGCGCCGCCGCCGCCTTTTTGGCGTTGGCATAGGTGCTCGCGACCGCGACCACCCAGCCCGTCGTCGTCTGGGTCTTGTCGTCGAGGATGACGGCCTTGATGAAGCCCGGCACGGACTTCGCGGCGGAGTCGTCGACCGATTTCACCGTGGCACCGTAGCGCACCGGCGGCGTGACGATCGCGCCATAGGCCATGCCCGGAATCATCACGTCGATGCCGTATTTGGCCGTGCCGTTGGTCTTGGAGGGGATGTCGATCTGCGGCACCGACACGCCGATCATGGTGTATTGATCAGGTGTCTTCAGCTTGATCGCCTTCAGCTCGTCGGGCGTGAAGGTCTTCGTTGCCTTGCCGCTCTTGACGATGTCGGCGAAGCTCATCGACTTCTTGGACTTCGGATGCGTGACCATGGAGTCGCGCACGACCAGCTCGTCCTTGAAGTAGGGCGGCAGGCCCATGGCGGCCGCAGCGCCCTCCGTCAGGGCGATGCGGCCGGCCGCGCCTGCCCGGCTCATCGCCTCGAAGTTCATCATGGTCGACCAGCTGCCGCCGGTGATCTGCGCACCGAGCACCGGATCGTTGAACTTCGGATCGTTGGAGGCGAGGTTGACCCGCATGTCGCTCCACTTCGCGCCGAGCTCTTCGCAGACGATCTGCGCCATGGTGGAGGCGATGTGCTGACCCATGTCGGCCTTGCCGCAGGTCACGGTGACCAAGCCATCCGGCGAGATCGAATACCAGACGCTCGGCTCGAAATTGACGGGCGCCGCGGCGAGTGCTTCACCGATGCCGGGCACGCCGGCATAGCCGAGCACGAGGCCGGTTGCGGCGGTGCCGACCAGGAAGGAGCGGCGGCTGAGATCCGATGTCTCTGGTGTGATGGTCTTCACGTGCTTGTTCATGTGGGCCTCCGCTCGTTGCCGGCGGCGGATGCAGTGCGCATCTCGGTGGCGGCGCGCATGATGGCCTTCTGGATCCGCGAATAGGTCATGCAACGGCAGAGATTGCCGTCCATATGCGCCACGACCTCTTCCTTGGTCGGATTGGAATTCTTCGCCAGCAGCGAAGCCGCCTGCATGATCTGCCCCGACTGGCAGTAACCGCATTGCGGCACCTGCTCGGCGATCCATGCCTTCTGCAAGGGATGATCGCCCTTGGCGGACAGACCTTCGATGGTGGTGATCTTCTTGCCGGCGACATCGCCAACCATGGTCTGGCACGACCGCACGGCTTCGCCGTTGACGTGCACGGTGCAAGCACCGCACAGGCCGGCACCGCAGCCGAATTTCGTGCCGGTCATCTGCAATTGTTCGCGGATGGCCCAAAGGAGCGGCGTGTCGTTCGCCGCATCCACGGACATACTCCGCCCGTTGATCGTGAGCGTTGGCATAGGCGTCTTCCCCTGCCGGTGCATGAAGCCGCTTACGGCGGCAACTTGATCGACGGACGCCCACCGGGCTGGCCCCCGCCTTGCGCGCAAGAATGATCGCGTTCGCGCACAGAGGCAAATGCAATTTGGAATCGATCGAAACCAACCAGCCAGTCACGTGTTGTGCGTTGCGACAACGGCGCTGAAGTTAGCGGCTGGACGCAACAAGCGGCGCGCGAGGTGTACATGCATCGCGATCGCGGCGGTTTCCGCGAAGTAACCTTGCGGGCTAGCATGCAGAGAACGAGACAGTGTCGTAGGGTGGGCAAAGCGAAGCGTGCCCACCATTCGTTGCAATCGGAGACAGGTGGTGGGCACGGCGCAAGTGCGCCCTTGCCCACACTACGATTCCGGGCTCGCAGACAAGGACAACAAAGGGCGAAAACAATGCCAAGGATCGATCGGGACGGCGTCGGCATCTATTACGAAGTACACGGCGACGGGCCGCCGCTGTTGCTCACCCATGGCTATTCCTCGACCTCGGCGATGTGGCATGGCCAGATCGAGGCGCTGGCGAAAGACCACAAGCTCGTACTGTGGGACATGCGCGGTCACGGGCAGTCCGATTACCCTGATGATCCCAAAGCCTACAGCGAAGCGCTGACTGTCGGCGACATCGCTGCGATCCTCGATGTCGTCGGCGCCGAGTGCGCCATCATCGGCGGGTTGTCGCTCGGCGGCTACATGTCGCTTGCGTTCTATCGCGCCCATCCCACGCGCACGCGCGCGCTGCTGATCATCGACACCGGTCCGGGCTTCAAGAAGGACGACGCGCGCGAGGCCTGGAATGCGCGGGCGCTCGCCACCGCCGACAAGCTCGACCAGGAAGGTCTCGCTGTGCTGAAAGCGGCAACGCGCGAGCGCGCCACCGCCAGCCACCGCAATGCCAGAGGGCTGGCCCTGGCCGCCCGCGGCATGCTGACCCAGCGCGATTCAGCCGTGATGGAGCTGCTGCCCGACATCAAGGTGCCCTCACTGATCGTGGTCGGCGCCGACGACACGCCGTTCCTGGCGGCGTCGGATTACATGGCGGCAAAAATCCCGGGCGCACAAAAGGTCGTGATCCCCGCGGCCGGACACGCCGTCAACATCGATCAGCCCAAGGCATTTGTTGACGCCGTGCTACCTTTCCTGAAGAACTTGCCGGCATAGACGGCGAGACGAGGATACGGGCGATGAAGCGGGTCATCTTGGCGGCGGGCGCAGCGCTTCTCATCATGGCGGCATCCGTGCAGGCCGAGCCGCTCGGCACCGTGCCGCTGCGACGTCCCTTCGTCGACACATTGTCGAACAATACGCCCCTGGCTTTCGGGATGGACGCGGATCAGACCGCGCATGCGCTCGGACAGTCCCTGCAATACGTCAAGGGACGGCCCGGCAACGAGACCTACCTCGCGCTTCGCGATCTCGGTGGCAGCGGACTGGTGCCGTCCCGTCATCGCCTGTTCCTGCAATTCCGTCATGGACGGCTGGCAGGATGGAAAGAGGATTATGGCGACAACTGGATGTGGGAGTGAGGCGTATCCCTCCCCTCTCGGAGGCGGTAGCGAAGTCGGCCAAGCAAAACGGTGCTGTAGGGTGGGCAAAGCAAAGCGTGCCCACCGCAGTGCCTGCAAGCACAAGATCGTGGGCACGGCGCTGCGCGCCTTTGCCCACCCTACGGCACTGCACGAAGACCGTGGAAGCCCGGGCATGACGATTTCTGGAGCTGCCAGGATTCACGACAACCAAGAAGGACAACCCGCGTGGGACAAGACATCAAACTGACGGCATCGGACAATTTTCAGCTTGGCGCTTATCGCGCCGATCCCACTGGCAGCCCGAAGGGCGCGGTGGTGGTGATCCAGGAGATTTTTGGCGTCAATCATCACATCCGCTCGGTCTGCGACCGTCTCGCCGGCGAGGGCTATGTCGCGATCGCGCCGTCGATCTTCGACCGGACGTCACCGGGCTTCCAGTCCGGCTATACGCCCGACGAGATCGCGGAAGCGCGAAAATTCGTCGCCAATCCGGATTGGGCGGCGATGCTGCGTGATACGCAAGCCGCGATCGACGCCGTGAAGGATGTCGGCCCGGTCGGCATCATCGGCTTTTGTCTTGGCGGCAGCATCGCCTTTGTGGCTGCGACGCGGCTCAACGGCCTGAAGGCCGCGATCGGCTATTACGGGGGCGCCGTCGTGCGCTTTGCCGATGAGACCCCGAAGGTGCCGACCCAGCTGCATTTCGGCGAGAAGGATGCCGGCATTCCGCTGACCGATGTCGAGACCGTCAAGGCCAAGCGGCCCGACGTCGAGGTCTTCATCTATCCCGGCGCCCAGCACGGCTTCCATTGCGACGAGCGGCCGAGCTACGACAAGGCCAGCGCTGATATCGCCTGGCCGCGCAGCATGGCGTTCCTGGCGAAGCATTTGAAGTGACGCCGCAGGCGTCATTCCGGGGCGATGCGCAGCATCGAACTCGGAATCTCGCGCCTCATCCTCACACGGTCATTCCAGGGCGACGCGCCAGCGTCGAGCCCGGAATCCATTGGGCGTCAGAGTTCGTAGATCAATGGATTCCGGGCTCGCGCTACGCGCGCCCCGGAATGACGAGGGGAGAGGGTCGGGCTGAAACTAGAACCAGCGCTCGCCGACGAACACCGTGTCGCCGGGGCTGACGGGGGTGCCTAAGGGCACGACGGCGCGCATGGCGCCGCCGGCTTCGGCGTGGGTCACGGTGACCATGTCGCGTTTGGCGCGCGGCGAGAAACCGCCGGCGATCGCGACGGCGCTCTCGACCGTCATGTTGGGCACGTAGGGATATTGGCCGGGCGCGGCGACTTCGCCGAGGATGAAGAACGGGCGGTAGGACTCGATCTCCACAGCAACCGAGGGCTCGCGAATATAGCCGTTGCGCAGGCGCGCGCCGATCTCGCCGGCAAGGCCTGCCGTGGTGCGGCCACGCGCCGGCACCGCACCGATCAGCGGCATGGTGATGGAGCCGCCGGCATCGATGGCGTAGCTGTTGGTGAGACCTTCCTGGCCGTAGACCACGACACGCAGCTTGTCGCCGGCATCGAGGTGGTAGGAGGTGTCATAGCGGATGGGAGCAGCCATCACCGGTCCGCCATAAGCGACCGGTTGGGGTGCGGGCATCGAGGCAAAGGAATTCGTGAGCGCATCGATGGCGCCGCCGCCGCTGTTGGCAACGACGACCGGATGTGGCGCGCTGTAGGGGGAGCCATAGGCCATGGTGTCGAGATCGGGGCGAGGCTGCACGTAAGCGACGGGACCTGTGGTCTGCATGCAGCCGCCCAGGGTCAGCGCGGCGGACGCTGCCAAGGACACTGTCATGATCGACCACCGAAACGCGCGCTGAACCCGCACCGGACCATCCCTGAAAACGAGACAGGTCCTGTGATGCACCCGGTATGGTTAACAAAGGGTTGAGGGGTGGTGGCGCCAGCGGCTTGGTGTCATTCCGGGGCGACGCGTCAGCGTCGAACTATGGTGCGCAATTGCGCACCTGAGAATCTCGCGCTGCAATTTCTGGATTCCGGGTTCGCGCTGGCGCGCGCCCCGGAATGACAGGTGGAAGCCTTACGCACTCACACCAACACCGATCGGACACGACACGCCGGTGCCGCCGAGGCCGCAATAGCCGGCGGGGTTCTTTGCCAGATATTGCTGATGATAATCCTCGGCAAAGTAGAACGGACCCGCAGGCGCGATCTCGGTGGTGATGGCTCCCAAGCCCTTTGCCTTGAGCGCCTTCTGATAGAGCGCCCTGGATTCGTCGGCGGCCTTCTTCTGCGCGTCGGAATACGTACAGATCGCACTCCGATATTGTGTGCCGACATCGTTGCCCTGGCGCATGCCCTGCGTCGGGTTGTGGTTCTCCCAGAACGTCTTCAAGAGCTTCTCGTAAGAGATCTTGTTGGGATCGAACACGACCAGCACCACTTCGGTGTGGCCGGTGCGGCCCGAGCAGGTCTCTTCATAGGTCGGGTTCGGCGTGTGACCGCCGGCATAGCCGACAGCGGTCGTATAGATGCCCTCGCCAAGCTCCCAGAATTTGCGTTCGGCGCCCCAGAAGCAGCCAAGCCCGAACACGGCCTGCTCGAGGCGATCAGGGTAGGGCGGCTTCAGTTTACTGCCATTGACGAAATGGATGCTCGCCGTGGGGATGGCCTGCGCGCGGCCGGGCAGCGCCTCAGCTGCACCAGGCAATGCGGTGGACTTGCGCGTGAACAGCATGATGGAACCTCCGAGAAACGAGCTGGCGCGCGCGTCAGCCAGGTGCTCAGGCGGCGGGCTCGCGATTGCGTGGGAATATAGGTCTTTACGCAAGCAGCGGCAGTCTTGTTACGCCGCCCCTCGTTCCGAGCTCGATCCCGGGGGGAATTGAAAGATCAATCCGGGCGGGAATTGAAAGATCAATCCCGGCGGGAATTGAAAGATCAATCCCGGGAATAGCCGATCAGCGGCTTGCGCGGGCGGAACAGGATCATCAGGAGGATGCCGAGCAGGCCGAGCACGGCGAAAACCGGCTGGTCCAGCACCAGGCGGATCACCGAGGTCCAGAGCCAGGGCGCCTTGGCCTCGACCCAGGTCCGGAAGGCGGACTGGCTGGCCTGGTTGATGTCGTTCCAGAACTGGCCGAACCGGGTGAAGCGGAGGGTCTGGTCGGCCACCCAGCGGGCGCCGTCATAGACCATGAAGAAGAATCCGCCGGCCAGCAGCAGCAAGCCAATCAGTCGGAAAAAGCCGCGGATCATACCCCACCCAATATGGTCACCCGATCGGATGACGGCGATAAACGCCGTCAGCCAATAGCCAAGAGACGGCAGAAATTCAACCTCATCAGAGCGTTACAGCCCCTTTTGGCACGCCTGGAAGCCTGCTTTTCCAGCCCCTAAAGCGTTGACGGTGCCAAAGACCCCCTCTATAAGGGCGCCAACTGGCGGTGGGCGCAATCCTGCCGCCGCTGTTCTTTGAGCAGTTGCAGGCTCTTTTGGGGCCGCAGAGATGACCGCAAGGCTCATCGCTCATGTTCCGGGAACGGCCCAGCAACCGAACACCCTAAATCCGAGCGTCGATTCCGCGGTCAAGCTGCCGGCGCTACCCGACCAAGACGCGACCGGTACCCGCAAAGGACATTGAGACCATGGCCAACACTACCTCCGCCAAGAAAGCGACGCGCAAGATCGCCCGCCGCACCGCCGTCAACAAGTCGCGCCGCACCCAGATGCGCGGCGCCGTGCGTACCGTCGAAGAAGCCATCAAGAGCGGCGACCGCGCCGCCGCCGCGAAGGCGCTGGCCGCTGCCGAGCCCGCGCTGATGCGCGCCGCCCAGCGCAACATCATTCACAAGAACAACGCCAGCCGCAAAGTCTCGCGCCTCACCGCGCAGATCGCCAAGCTCGCCAAGTAAGCTCGCGAAGTAAGGTCGCGAAATAATCCTCGCGAAGTAGATTTGTTCGCGCCAAGCCAATCGCGTCATTCGATTGGTTGAAGCAGATATCGCAAGTCTCGATCAGCCCGGCTTTCACGCCGGGCTTTTTGCTGCCTGTTACAATTCACCCTTGCAGTCTTTGCGCGACCGATCTTGCGTTGGAAGAGGATCATCGGCTTCGCCATGCCGCGCCCGTAGTTTTACCTGCCATTGGTTTTACCTGCCATTGTTTTGCAACAGCTGAAACCTTTGATTGCGCTACGCTGCGGTGCGAAAAACCACTGCGGCGCGGGCCTAAATTGAATTCGCGCGAAGCAAAGTTCTGCACACCGTAGTTTCACCGGAACCTGTTTTCTGCTCGGGTTACCCTGTGAAACGAGACTCAAAAAACGGTGTCTCGCTAATCACTTATCGACATAGCGGCGACAAGCATTTGGAAAATTCGCTTGCACGTCGCGCGCGTGACGATTTTGTAAATTTTTTTTGGCGGCGGCGGCGTCGCTGTCACATGACACGCGCGATTTTCGAATCTGTGCACGAATCCAAAAACTTGCTCTCACGCCTGTGAACAACTCGTGCGCGGCGTTAACGCTGGTCAAGTTTTTTGATGCCTCGAGTGTGAATCAATTTCGTTGCGAGTCTTTCCGCTTAGTGTATTCCTTAAGTCGTTCGCGGCGCCCACGATCTTCAGACCAGCGCGGTTTAAGAACGAGGCGAGCGTGCAAATCGGCGGCGGTGTGCACGTAGGCGACGCTCCAACAAGCGATAGTCGGATAAACCCGTAGCAATATGGGAACGGTAGCTCTTTGTCTTGACCTCTCCAAGCGGGATCTTTGCGATCCCGCCCATGTACAAGATCACATGAGAGGCATCTTGAGACTACCCCGACGCGCATGATGGCGTGGCCGAACGGACGACACGAGCAGACGGGCTGGACATCCGCGAGTTGAGTACAGCGCGGAGGTTCTTTTACGCAGGACCTTGCCGTGAGCGATCACGGCAGGACGGGGAGGTATCATGGCCTACGGATTCAACGCGGTATTGACTTTCGCTTCATCGTCCAACGATGCCGTTTCCAATCCGTCCTGCGACCAGCCTCCCATTTGCGACGACGCGTCGAGTACGCGCTGACCTCGCGAACCCTCCATCTCCGACATCGCTGGCCTGACCCGCGGCGCTTCCGCGAAGGGTCGAGCTATGCCCGAATGATGGACTCGCTCGAGGTCGCGCCCTGCATGGCAGGAACTCTGCATGGCGCTCACCACGCAACCTTATCTCTCAAGAAAAGTTTTCAAATGATGACGAACTCGGAACAGGATCGCTGGTCGCGCGTGAAGAATCGCCTGCGCTCGAACGTCGGCGAAGACGTCTATACGAGCTGGTTCGCGCGCATGGATCTGGAAGGCGTGCAGGACGAAAGCGTGCGACTGTCGGTGCCGACGCGGTTCCTGAAAAGCTGGATCCAGGCCCATTATGCCGAGCGCGTGCTGTCGTGCTGGCAGGCCGAGATGCCGGAAGTGCATCGCATCGATCTCACCGTCCGTTCCGCGGTGCGTCCCGTGGTCCAGCCGAAGGAAGCGCCCGCGCCGGTCGAGGCGCGCCGCGCCCCCGCGCCGGAGCTGCGCTCGACCGCGACCGCGCCCGTTTCCGCCAATCATGACGCGCTCGGCGGCTCGCCGCTCGATCCGCGCCTGACCTTTGCAAGCTTCGTCGTCGGCCGCTCCAACACGCTGGCCCATGCGGCCGCGCGTCAGGTCGCCGAAGGCCGCCGCGGCGACCCCGTGATGTTCAACCCGCTCTACATCCATGCCGGCGTTGGGCTCGGCAAGACGCATCTGCTCCAGGCGGTGACCTGGGCCGGCAATTCCGGCAATGAGCGCAAGGTGCTTTATCTCACCGCGGAAAAATTCATGTACGGCTTCGTCGCCGCGCTGAAGACGCAGACGGCGCTCGCCTTCAAGGAAGCGCTGCGCGGCATCGACGTGCTCGTCATCGACGATCTCCAGTTCCTGCAGGGCAAGTCGACGCAGGCCGAATTCTGCCACACGCTGAATGCGCTGATCGATGCCGGCCGTCAGGTCGTGATTGCGGCCGACCGTCCGCCGTCGGATCTCGAGAGCCTCGACGATCGCGTCCGCTCGCGCCTCGCCGGCGGCCTCGTGGTCGAGATGGGCTCGCTCGGCGAGGAGCTGCGCCATGGCATCCTCAAGTCGCGCGTCGCAGCCGCCCGCACCCATCACGCGACCTTCGACGTGCCGGAGGAGGTGCTGCATTATCTGGCCCGCGCCATCACCCATAACGGCCGCGACCTTGAAGGCGCGATCAACCGGCTTCTTGCTCATTCGAAGCTCAACAACCAGCCGGTGACGCTGGAGATGGCCGAGCGCGAGGTGCGCGATCTGATCCGCCCCTCGGAGCCGAAGCGGATCAAGATCGAGGACATCCAGCGCGTGGTGGCGCGGCAGTACAATGTCAGCCGCTCCGACCTGTTGTCCTCGCGCCGCACCGCCAATGTGGTGCGTCCGCGCCAGGTGGCGATGTACCTCGCCAAGACGCTGACCCTGCGCTCCCTCCCCGAAATCGGCCGCAGATTCGGCGGCCGCGACCACACCACGGTGCTGCACGCCGTGCGCAAGATCGAGGCGCTGGTCTCCAAGGACAATGCGCTGTCCGAGGAAGTGGAGTCGCTGAAGCGCCAGCTGCAGGAATAAACGCCTATCTCTTTCACCTTCAGCAGAGATCGTCACGCCCGGGCTTGTCCCGCCTGCGCGGCCGAAGCCGCTTCGGCGAGGCGAAGGCCCGGGCATCCACGTTCTTTGCACCGCGTGGCAAGCCGTGGATGGCCGGGACAGGCCCGGCCATGACGCTGTACGGACGATCGCTGCCCCGAGCGGCCCACAGCACGCGGGGTCAGGGGGTAGACCCATGCTCCAAGCGGCAGACTTCGTTTGGCGGGTAAATCGTGGGGAACTGGCTCCCGATCCCTTGAATCCCGGGGCCATCCGCGCCACCTTGCGCGACCCTGACGGCTTTGGTCATATCGGCTCGATGACCCGGCCTTACCAGGGTCTTCGGTGCCGCGGCGCGCTGTCCTTCGCCCGGCTTTTTCCATCTTTGGGGATCGGGCGAGTGGTGCAATGAAGGTTACGGTCGAACGCGCGCAACTCCTGAAATCACTGGGCCATGTCCATCGCGTGGTCGAGCGCCGCAACACGATTCCGATCCTGGGCAACGTGCTGGTGCGCGCCGAGAACGCGAAATTGTCGCTGAAGGCGACCGACCTCGACCTCGAGGTGACCGAGACGCTGCCGGCGGAAACCGCAACTGCCGGCTCGACCACGGTGCCGGCGCACATGTTCTACGACATCGTGCGCAAGCTGCCGGACGGCTCGCAGATCGTGCTGGAGGCCGACGGCGACCGCGCGGTGCTGGCGATCCGCGCCGGCCGCTCGCGCTTCACGCTGCAGACCCTGCCGGAGAACGATTTCCCGGACCTTGCCGCCGGCGACCTCTCGCATTCGTTCAATCTCGCCGCCAAGGACGTCAAGCGGCTGATCGACCGCACCCAGTTCGCGATCTCGACCGAAGAGACGCGCTATTACCTCAACGGCATCTATCTGCACGCCGCCGGCACCGCGACCGCCGCGACCTTGCGCGGCGTCGCCACCGACGGCCACCGCCTCGCCCAGCTCGATCTCGTCCAGCCCAAGGGCGCCGAGGGCATGCCCGGCGTCATCGTGCCGCGCAAGACCGTCGGCGAGGTGCAGCGCCTGATCGAGGACACCGAAGCCGAGATGACGATCGAGCTGTCGCAGGCCAAGATCCGCTTCACCATCGGCAATGTCGTGCTGACCTCAAAGCTGATCGACGGCACCTTCCCCGATTACGGCCGCGTCATTCCGCAAGGCAATGACAAGGAGCTCGTGGTCGACAAGAAGGATTTCGAGAACGCGGTCGACCGCGTTTCGACGATTTCGAGCGAACGCGGCCGCGCGGTAAAACTGTCGCTGTCGGCGGGCAAGCTGGTGCTGTCGGTGACCAATCCGGACTCGGGCAGCGCAACCGAAGAGCTCGAGGTCGAATACGCCTCCGACGCGCTCGATATCGGCTTCAACTCCCGCTACCTCCTCGACATCGCCGCCCAGATCGAAGGCGACGTCGCGGTGCTGAGATTGGCCGACCCCGGCTCGCCGACCCTGGTGCAGGACAAGGACGACAAGAGCGCGCTGTACGTGCTGATGCCGATGCGGGTGTGAGGGGTGTTTCTCCCCTCGTCATGGCCGGGCGTAGCCGTCCGAAGGACGGCGTCGCTTCGCTCGCCTATGACCCGGCCATCCACCGCAGCCGTAGGGTGGGCAAAGCTTGCGCCGGAGCTCGAAGAGCGAAGGTGAAAGCGTGCCCACCATCGAGCAGCACGAATCGCCGCGAGACGTGGGCACGGCGCGCAGAGCGCGCCTTTGCCCACCCTACGGCATGCTCTCAAGGGGAGCGCGCGCGCCCATAACGAATGACCATGACCCCCTCCCGCATCCATCGCCTGACGCTGACGCATTTTCGGAACTATCGGGCGGCGGGGCTCGAGACGGCGGCTGACATGGTGGCGCTGGTCGGGCCGAACGGGGCGGGCAAGACCAATTGCATCGAGGCGATCTCGTTCCTGTCGCCGGGCCGCGGCCTGCGCCGCGCCACGCTGGAGGATGTCGCCGATAACCAGGGCGACGGCTCCTGGGCCGTCTCGGCGCAGGTCGAGGGCGCGCTGGGCCTCGCCACGCTCGGCACCGGCATCGAGCCGCCGCGCGCGGATAGCCCGGTGATCAGGCGCTGCCGCATCGACCGCGAGCCGGTGAATTCGGCGGCCAGCTTCGGCGATCACATCCGCATGGTGTGGCTGACGCCGGCGATGGATGGGCTGTTCATGGGTGCCGCGTCCGAGCGCCGGCGCTTCTTCGACCGCCTGGTGCTGGCGATCGACAGCGAGCATTCCAGCCGCATCAACGCGCTGGAACGCTCGCTGCGTTCGCGCAACCGCCTGCTCGAGACGCGCAATTACGACGACCATTGGTGTGACGCGATCGAGCGCGAGACGGCCGAGCTTGCCGTCGCGGTCGCCGCAACACGCGGCCAGACCGCGGCGCGCCTGACCGGCATGCTCAACGCGCGCGCGCAAGCCTCGGCTTTTCCTTCCGCGCAAATCGCGCTCGACGGCTGGATGGAGAACGCGCTGCTGACGGAAACGGCGACCTCGGTCGAGGACCGCTATCGCCAGATCCTGCGCGACAACCGCCCGCGCGACGCCATCGCCGGCCGCACCACTGAAGGTCCGCATCTGACCGATCTGCAGGTGATCTACGCGCCGAAAAGCATGCCGGCGCGCGATGCCTCCACCGGCGAGCAGAAGGCGCTCTTGATCGGCCTCGTGCTGGCGCATGCGACGCTGGTCGCCGAGATGACCGGCATCGTGCCGCTTTTGCTGCTCGACGAGGTGGTCGCCCATCTCGATCCCAACAGGCGCGCCGCGCTGTTCGACGAGCTGCGCAAGCTCGGCGCGCAGGTGTGGCTGACCGGTGCGGACCCGGCCGCCTTTGCCGAGATCGGCGCGGGCGGCGAAGTCTTTGACGTCGAGAGCGGACGCGTTTCCGCCCGGCGCTAGCCTGATGTGTTGAACCCGGCCCATTCGGATCGCGACTAGGACTGTGAGGCCGCTGCTAGCGGTGTCGCAGCCGTTGCAATCGCGCGATCGACAGGCGCGAGATCCCTGGAGAGAAAGACCATGACGACGGTAAGGCGCGGGATGAAAGTCCCGGCACGATGGCGGCTGTTCGTGTGCGGCCTCGCTTTGCTCGCAAGCGGCATGGCGGCGGCAGGCGCGAGCGGATGGACGCCGCATCTGCCGCCTCTGTTCTCGTCCGCGCTCACGCCGGATCCCGACGCCGTGCTGCCCGCGCCGACCCGGACCAGCTATCGCGAGATCGGCACCACGAAAATGCTCGGCATCGACGCGCCGCTGCGGACCAAGCTCACGGCCCGCATTCCCGCCGAGCTCGGCGACGTGCTCGCCTTCTACCGCACCGAGCTCGGCAAGCTCGGCTGGCAGGAGCAGCACGATGGCGCTGACATCGCCAGCGATCACGTCCGGCTCGCCTTCACGACCCCGCTGGGGCCGGCCGCGCTGGCGCTCGACCGCAAGGGCGCGAGCACCTCGGTCAATCTGGTGCAGCGAAACCAGCAGGCCGCGACCATGGCGCATGTGATGCCGACGCCCGGCCGCGCGGCGCTGATGTTCACCAATCTCGGCGACCAGGAAACCGTGCTCACGCTCGACAATCACACTGTCACGCTGCCGGCCCGCGCCGGCAAGGAACGCCCCGAGGCGCCGCTGTTCAACATGCCCCCGGGCAAATACACCTACGCCTTGAAGATCGGCGGCGGAGCGGACCGCGACACCACGATCGAGCTGGCGGCCGGCGATGCCTGGGAGGTCACGGTCGGCCCCGACGGCGATCTGTGGTCGCCGCTCCAGCTCTACTGAGCTCCCCCTCTCCCGATCCGACCCGGCAGGCCGAGAGACCGCTGTTGAACCTGCCCGGTTCCACCGACGACTAGCTGTCTGGGCCGCGCGATGACGTCGCAGCCCGCACATGACGCAAAGAGCGAGAGATCTCGCGAAATCCTGGAGTGCTGCCGATGTCGATGATCAAGCGCGGGATGCAGGTCCCGGCACGTGGGCTGCTGCTCGCCTTTGGCCTGGTGCTGATGGCAAGCACCGCACGCGCGGCGCAATTCGACGCCGGCTATGTTGATCCCCACACGCTGCCGAGGCTGCCAGGCGCGGTCGAGGACACCTCCGATCCCTCCCGGGTGCAATATGGCGTGCCGACCGTGGTCGCGGTGACATCGGCGGCCGTCAAGAAGATGCTCATCGCCGAGGGCTGGGTGCCCTATGTCCGCCCGCTCGACGAGGCCAACACCAGTCTTGCCTTCAAGAAGGGGCGGCAGGGCCTGTCCGTCTCCTTCACGCAGGGCCTCGGCCGACCGGACCAATCCGCGGTCACCTACTCCCCGAACCGGATCTATTCCAACGTGCCGTTCCCCGAGGGCGCTGTTGATCTCGTGTTCGACGAGACCCGGCCCTATCTCGGCTGCATCGCGCCGGCCACGCTCGAGGCGGTACAGGATTTCTATGCGAAGGAAATGGCCGCGATCGGCTGGCGCAGGCTGACGCCCGAGACAGCCGCAAGCTGGCTGAACGCGGACCTCTCTGCGGTCATCCCGAACGGCGTGCGCACCTATTACGACCATCCCGAGGGCGATACGACGCAGTTCTACAAGCAGAAGCCGGTGATGCTGACGCTGACCCGCCGCGACGACGGCCGCACCAATGTCGACATCAGGATCGCGCCGTTCGCGCTGCCCACCGATCTCGAGGCCGGCGATACGGCCGGCCTGCCGGAGCCGAAGCCATACAAATCGTCCTCGGGCCGGGCCAACGCGCGAACATCAACGCGCGAGCTGATCGTTGCAGCCCTCGCCGATCTGCCCACTGTGGAGGCCTTCTACCATCGTGAATTTGCCGCGCGGGGCTGGACGGAAGAGGGAAATGCGCCTCTTGCCCCGGGCGACGAAGTCGCGCTGAAATTCTCCTCGCCGGAGGAGAACGGCGTGCTGCATCTCGGCCGCAAATACGATTTCACGATGGTCCATCTGACCGCGCAGGTGAAGGAGAGCGTGCTCGCCGCCCGCGCCAAGGCGAAGAAGGACGCCGACGACCAGTTCATGAAGGACGCGGAGGCGATGACGAAGCGGGTCCTCGCCGAGGACGCGGCACGTCGCAAGGTGCAGGCCGCAACGCTGTCCGATGCGCCGCTGCAGGCGCTCGCAGGCAGCAACGCGCCGCTGGCCGTCCCTGAGAACGCGCAGGAGGTGGAGTCCGGCGACGGCCGGCTCGAATTCAACTCGACCTCGAGCGTGAAGGCGCTGGCCGCCTTCTACCGCGCCTCGCTGAAACCCGCCGGCTGGAAGGAGCAGCCCTCCGTCATCAACCAGCCCAACATGGCGGTGCTGGAATTTTCCAAGGCCGGCAAGTCGATCTCGATGACCTTGATGCAGATGGGCCCGAAGGTGAACGTCAGCGCCAACGGATCCGGCCTGCGGACGGCTGCCGCCAAGCCTGCCGTCACCAGCCAAGCGGCGAGCAACGATCCTGCTGCCACGCAGCCCGGAGCATCCGCGCCGCTGGAAGCAGATCCGGACTCTGCGCTGCCGGTGCCGAAGCAGCACAGTTCGACCTCGCTGGGCACGGCTAAGCTGCCGGGCATCGAGGTGCCGTTCCGCCGCGAGCTCGAAGCCAGCGTGCCGGCCGAGCTCGGCGACGTGCTCGCCTTCTACCGCAGCGAGCTGAAAAGACTCGGCTGGCAGGAGAAGCCTGAAGGCGCGATCACGACCGCCGATCGCGCCCAGCTCGCCTTCGCCTCGCCGCAGGGACCGGCGACGCTGAAGCTCGGCCGCGCCAATGGCGAGACGTCGATCGACCTCGTGCAGAAGAATCCTGAAGCCGCGGCCAAGGCGGACATCATGCCGAAACCAGGTCAGGCCAAGCTATTGCTCGGCAACATGGGCGGTCAGGACGTACAGCTCACCATCAACAAGCAGACCGTCAAGGTCGCGGCTGGCGCCGGTGACCCTCAATCGCCGAAGGGGCCGATGCTCGACCTGCCTCCGGGCAAATATCAGTACGCGCTGAAGGTCGCAGGGCAACCCGGCCGGAACGCCACGATCGAGCTTGCCGCGGGCGATGCCTGGGGCCTGATGGTGGGTCCGACCGGCGAGGTGCTGCCGCTGCAAATGTATTGATCCGCAGCCTTTGCCAGTCACGGCCGGCTTGAACCTGAGCGGTTCGCGCGGCGACTAGTGGTCCTGAGGCTGCGCATCGCCGCAGCCTTCGCATCGCACGAAGATCACGACGCGGCGTCCCTGGAGAATGAGCATGACGATGGTCAAACGCGGGCCGAACGTCCCGGCACGATGGCGGCTGCTGCTATGCGCCCTCATTCTTCTGGCGGGGTGCTCGAAGGAACAGCTGACGGCAGATCCCAACGTCGAGATGCCGGCACCGAAGCAAAGCAGCTTCAGTCAATTCCGCACCACGCGGGCGCATGGCGCCGAGGCCCCGCTCCGGACCGAGGTCGAAGCACGCGTGCCCGCGGAGCTCGGCGAGGTGCTCGCCTTCTACCGCAGAGAGCTCGGGCAGCGCGGCTGGCGGGAGCAGCCGGATGACGCAATCATCGCCGCCGATCGCGTGCAGCTGGCCTTCATCTCCCCGAAAGGCCCGGCGGTGCTGAAGCTCGGCCGCGCCAAGGGCGAGACCACGATCAGCCTGGCGCGAAGGAATCCGGAAGCCGCGGCCAAGGCCGATATCCTGCCGACATCAGGACAAGCGCGGCTGATATTCGGCTATCTCAGGCCCGACGTGGCTTCGCTTGTGATCAACGCTCAGATCATTGAGATCGCAGGCGGCGAAAATCATCCACAAAGGCTGGATCTGCCGCCGGGCACGTATTCCTACGAGCTGCTTGTGTCAGGCCTTCGGGTGCGCGCCGATACGATCACGCTGGCCAAAGGCGAGGCCTGGAGCCTCAGCGACGACAAGATGCCGTCGCAGATCTACTGAACCCGTGGCCCCAGGCCAATCGCATGTAGATTTCACGACGATTGTCTGCGGGCTTGGCTCCGCCTCTCCCGCTTGCCAAGCGGGAGAGGGAGCGCAGTCGCTCCAAGCCGCCCGCATCGTGCACGCCATATGCGTTGCTCCGCCTGTTCCAGGGCCGCCGCAGCGGCTCCGAAAAGGCCCCGGACCCCCGCAAGATCCACGTCTTTGAGGAGCCAAAACAGAGCCTCGAATCGGGCTTTTCGAGCCCCCGGGAATCGGCCTTCGAACGGCTTGAAATCCGGCCAAAAAATCCTATCTGATCAAAGGGTTGCCGGGAGATACTTTGCGCTAGGCGCAAACTCTCTTTCGTGGCACAAAGAGCATCCTGATCAGCGCCTTTTGCGCGGCTGATTCGGGCGACATTTCGAAGGCCTCTCATGACAGAACCTGCTCGGCAGCAAGCTGCCGAAAACGAGCCCTCCACCGCGAGCGAATACGGCGCGGAATCGATCCGCGTGCTCAAGGGGCTCGACGCCGTCCGCAAGCGCCCCGGCATGTATATCGGCGACACCGATGACGGCTCGGGCCTGCATCACATGGTGTACGAAGTCGTCGACAACGCCATCGACGAGGCGCTGGCGGGCCACGCCACGCGCGTCGATGTGATCCTCAATGCCGACAATTCCGTCACCGTCCGGGACGACGGCCGCGGCATTCCCGTCGACATCCACAAGGGCGAAGGCATCTCGGCGGCCGAGGTCATCATGACCCAGCTGCACGCCGGCGGAAAATTCGACCAGAACTCCTACAAGGTCTCCGGCGGCCTACACGGCGTCGGCGTCTCCGTCGTCAACGCACTGTCGAGCAAGCTCGGCCTGCGCATCTGGCGCGATGACAAGGAACATTACATCGAGTTCGCCCATGGCGATGCGGTGGCACCGCTCAAGGTCGTCGGCGATGCGCCGGGCAAGCGCGGCACCGAGGTGACGTTCCTCGCCTCGAGCGAGACCTTCAAGAACATCGAATATGATTTCGCGACGCTCGAGCATCGCCTGCGCGAGCTCGCCTTCCTCAATTCCGGCGTCAACATCGCGCTGTCAGACATGCGTCACGCGGTCGAGAAGCGCGAGGAGATGTATTATTCCGGCGGCGTCGAGGAATTCGTCAAATATCTCGACCGCAACAAGAAGGCCCTGGTGCCCTCGCCGATCATGGTGCGTGCGGAAGCCAACGGCATCGGCGTCGAGGCCGCTTTGTGGTGGAACGACAGCTACCATGAGAACGTGCTGTGCTTCACCAACAACATCCCGCAGCGTGACGGCGGCACCCATCTGGCCGGCTTCCGCGGCGCGCTGACGCGCCAAGTCAACGGTTATGCCGAGGCCAATGCCAAGAAGGAAAAGATCGCGCTGACCGGCGACGATTGCCGCGAAGGCCTGACGGCGGTTCTGTCGGTGAAGGTGCCGGATCCAAAGTTTTCGTCGCAGACCAAGGACAAGCTGGTGTCCTCGGAAGTGCGTCCCGTGGTCGAGAACGTCCTCAACGAGGCGCTCCAGGCCTGGTTCGAGGAGCATCCGTCCGAGGCCAAGATGATCGTCGGCAAGGTGATCCAGGCCGCTGCCGCCCGCGAAGCCGCGCGAAAAGCGCGCGAGCTGACCCGCAAGAGCCCGCTCTCGGTGTCCTCGCTGCCCGGCAAGCTCGCCGACTGCCAGGAAAAGGACCCGGCCAAATCGGAACTGTTCATCGTCGAGGGCGACTCGGCCGGCGGCAGCGCCAAGCAGGGCCGCAACCGCGAATTCCAGGCCGTCTTGCCGCTGCGCGGCAAGATCCTCAACGTGGAACGCGTGCGTCCGGACAAGATGCTGTCATCCGAGCAGATCGGCACGTTGATCACCGCGCTCGGCACCGGCATCAGCGACGAGTTCTCGATCGAGAAGCTGCGCTATCACAAGATCATCGTGATGACGGACGCCGACGTCGACGGCGCCCACATCCGCACGCTGCTGCTGACCTTCTTCTACCGGCAGATGCGGGACATCATCGACGGCGGCTATCTCTACATCGCCCAGCCGCCGCTCTATAAGGTTTCACGCGGCAAGTCCGAGCAGTATCTGAAGGACGAGCGGGCGCTGGAAGATTATCTGATCGACGCCGGCCTCGACGACTGCGTCTACATCCCGGGGACCGGTGGTGACCGCTCCGGCCGCGACCTGCGCCAGCTGGTCGACGACGCCCGCGTGGTCCGCAGCATCCTGCGCAACCTGCACAGCCGCTATAACCGCAAGGTGGTCGAGCAGGCCGCCATCACCGGCGTGCTGAACAAGTCGGTCTACGGCAATCCCGAGAACGCCAAGGCCGCGGCGCAGTACATCGCGACCCGGCTGGACAGCCAGTCCGAGGAGGTGGAGCGCGGCTGGACCGGGCAATTCGTCGAGGGCCAGGGTTTCCTGTTCGAGCGCACCGTGCGCGGCGTCAAGGAGGCCGCCGTGATCGACGACGCGCTGCTCGGCTCGGCCGAGGCGCGCAAGCTCGACGAGTACACGCCCAAGCTCCAGGACGTCTACGCCCGCGCCGGCAAGCTGCGGCGCAAGGACGCGGAGCACGTGGTGCACGGTCCGTCCGATCTGTTCGAGGCGGTGACCGAAGCCGGCCGCAAGGGCATCACGCTGCAGCGCTACAAAGGCCTCGGCGAGATGAATCCCGAGCAGCTCTGGGAGACCACGCTCGACACCGAGGCGCGCTCGCTGCTGCAGGTGAAGGTCAAGGAGGTCGACGAGGCCGACGACATCTTCACCAAGCTGATGGGCGACGTGGTCGAGCCGCGCCGCGACTTCATCCAGGAACATTCGCTGAGCGCGACGATCGATATTTGAGGCGCGGTGTCTTTGGACTCGATCTGCTAGCCAAGCGCTCGGTGGTGCGCCTCTCCCGCTTGCGGGAGAGGTCGGCGCGAAGCGCCGGGTGAGGGTTTCCTCCTCTAGGGGATATTCTCCGTAAAATTTCGATAATCCCAACCGCGGCAACACCCTCTCCCCTGCCCTCCCCCGCAAGCGGGGGAGGGAGCACACCGCCCTCGCCGGCAACACCCCCCTCCTGAACCTCACCCCAGCCAATCGCGACGAAATGGCGTAGGCGGCTCTGGAAGAGGTTCGAACGAATGTTGCCGACGCTAGCTGGACAGAGCCGGATGTACGTGCAGCAGGTCTTCGAAATGGCCGAACTGTTCGGTTTCGAAACCCGCAACAAATACCGCATTCGCGATGAAAATGGCCGCGATCTGCTCTATGCGGCCGAGCACCAGAAAGGACTTCTCGGCTTCCTGGGGCGCCAGGTATTTGGCCATTGGCGCTCCTTTGAGGTCCATTTTTTCGACAATTCGCGACAGCCCGTCATGCGCGGGATTCATCCCTTCCGCTGGTTCTTTCAGTGCCTGGAGCTGCGTTCGCGCGACGGCCGCCTCATCGGGACCATCGAGCGTCAGTTTTCGATTCTGACCAAGCGCTTCCACGTGCACGATGCGCAGGGGAGAGTGGTGCTCGAAGTCACATCGCCCTTCTGGCGCGTCTGGACCTTTCCATTCATGCGCGGAGGGCAAGAGCGCGCGCGCGTTGCGAAAAAATGGTCTGGCCTCGGCTCCGAACTGTTCACCGACCGCGACAATTTTCTGGTGGAATATCTGGAACGCAGCCTGACAGAAGATGAGCGAGCACTGGTTCTCGCAGCTGCGATCTACATCGATCTCATGTATTTCGAAGCCAAAGGCGAAGGCGGCGTGATCAATTTGCTCCGCAATTGAGGCGCGGTGCAAACTCTCATCGGGCTGGGCTGCCCGCCTCACACTCAGGTCCTCATCCTGAGGAGCCCGCGACAGCGGGCATCTCGAAGGACGGCCACGGGCGAAAGCCGGGCCTTTCATGGTTCGAGACGCGCGTTCCGCGCTCCTCACCATGAGGGGCTAATAGCGAGTTCGGAGCTTGCCAGCGCAATTGCTACCGCGCTCAATTCCCTATAGTTTCCGCCCCCAAAGCAGACCGCCCCACCGTAACAGGACGGAGAGATCCCAGTGGCGCCCATTCAGTACATCGTCGAGGGCGGTCACCGGCTCTCGGGTTCGATCGAGCCGGCCGGCAACAAGAATTCGGCGCTGCCGATCATCGCCGCCGCGCTGCTGACCGAGCATCCGGTGACGCTCCAGAACGTGCCGCGAATCCGTGACACCGAGACGCTGGTCGAGCTGGTCCGCTCGGTCGGCGCAGCGGCGGAATGGACTGACCGCAACACGCTCCATATCCACGCCAAGAGCATCCGCGCCGCCGATCTCGACCCCGAGCTCTGCGTCCGCATTCGTGCCTCGATCCTGCTGGCAGGTCCCCTGCTCGCGCGCTGCGGAGAGGTGATGCTGCCGCCGCCCGGCGGTGACGTGATCGGCCGGCGCCGGCTCGATACCCACGTGCTGGCTCTGGAACAATTGGGGGCCAAAGTCGCCGCGACGGACCGGCTGGAATTCCGCTGCCCCAAGCTGACAGGCGCCGACGTGTTCCTGGACGAGCCGAGCGTCACCGCGACCGAGAATGCGCTGGTCGCCGCCGTCGCCGCCGATGGCGTCACTTATTTGCGCAACGCGGCCTCTGAGCCGCATGTGCAGGACCTCGCCAACTTCCTGGTCGCGCTCGGCGCCAGAATCGAGGGCGTCGGCACCAACACCATGGTGATCCATGGCCCGGCGACGCTGGGCTCTGCGACCTACCGGATCCAGCCCGACCATATCGAGGTCGGCTCGCTGATCGGGCTGGCCGCCGTGACGCGCTCGCCCTTGCGCATCGTGCGATCAGGCGTCGAGCATCTGCGCTCGATCCGCATGGGCTTTGAGCGGCTCGGCATCGTGTGCCGCGTCGAGGGCGACGATCTGATCGTTCCGTCGAACCAGACGCTGAAGATCCAGGACGATTTCGGCGGCCATGTGCCGAAGCTGGAGGACCAGCCCTGGCCGGCCTTCCCGGCCGACCTGATGTCGATCGCGATCGTCACCGCCACGCAATGCGAGGGCGTGATCCTGATGTTCGAGAAGATGTTCGAGTCCAGGATGTTCTTCGTCGACAAGCTGATCGGGATGGGCGCGCGCATCGTGCTGTGCGATCCGCATCGCGCGATCATCGCCGGCCCCAGCCGGCTGCACGGTGCGACGCTGAGCTCGCCCGATATCCGCGCCGGCATGGCGATGCTGCTCGCCGCCGTCTGCGCCGAGGGCACCTCCACCATCAACAACGCCGACCAGATCGAGCGCGGCTATGAGCGCATCGACGAGCGGCTGAACGCGCTGGGCGCGAAGATCCGCCGCGTGCCGGAGCGGAAGGGGTGAGGGCTCTCTCCCCGACGACAGTGTCGTAGGGTGGGCAAAGCGCAGCGTGCCCACCATCTCTCTCAATCATTGACAGGACGTGGGCACGGCGCAATTGCGCCTTTGCCCACCCTACGAGACTGCAAAGCTGAAGACAGTGTCGTGCCCCGGACGCAGCGCAGCACCTCTTCAGCGGTGCGCTGCTGAGCCGGGGCCCATGCAGCGACGAGCGGTGCCCGCGGCTTCTGGGTCCGGCTCGCGCTTCGCGCGTCCGGGACACGCGAGCCATGTTTTCGACGTGAGGCCGTGCTATTGCAGCCGCCATGCTCGACAGCGTCCAACCACGACAGCCGCCGCAAACCGGCGTGCAAGGCCATCTCGCGCAGGAATTCGCCGAGACGTTGCGGCTGGCCGTGCCGATGATGCTGACGCAGCTCGGACAGATTGCGATGATCACCAGCGATCTCGCCTTGATCGGGCGGCTCGGTGAGGATGCGGTCGCGGCTGCGGCACTTGCGCACACCGTCTATTTCGTCAGCTTCACCTTCGGGCTCGGTCTGATGGCCGCGGTATCGCCGCTGGCAGCCCAGGCGTTCGGCGCCGGCGACATCAGGCGCATCCGCCTCTCCTTGCGCGTCGGCCTGTGGGTCGCACTGCTGATCTCGCTGCCGATGATGGCCTCGCCGCTCTATGGCGAGCACATCCTGATCGCGCTCGGACAGGCGCCGCACTCGGCCGCGCTGGCGCAGCGCTATCTGAATGGTCTTGCCTGGGGCATCGCGCCCGCGCTCGGCTTCATCGCGATCCGCAGCATGATGAGCGCGGTGAACCGGCCGCAGGCGCCGCTGTGGATCACGCTCGCGGCGATCCCCGCGAATTTCGCGCTGGTCTATTGCCTGATCCATGGCCTGTTCGGGCTGCCGGAGCTCGGTCTGTTCGGGGCGGGGCTTGCGACCACGCTGATCAATCTAGGCACCTTCATCGCCGCGCTTGCCATTGCTGGATGGCGCAAGCCGTTCGCCGACTATCATCCGCTCACGCGCCTCTGGCGAATCGACTGGCCCCTGACGCGCCAGCTGATCGCGATCGGCGCGCCGATCTCGTTCTCGTTGCTGCTGGAATACGGCCTGTTTTCTTCGGCCGCGCTGCTGATGGGACTGATCTCGACCACGGCGCTTGCCGCGCACCAGATCGCGCTGCAGGTCACGGCCGTGCTGTTCATGGTTCCGCTCGGCATCGGCATGGCTGCGACGGTGCGGGTCGGCCACGCCTTTGGCCGTGACGATCCGGCCGGCGTTCGGCGCGCGGGGCTCGTCGCGGCGGTGCTCGGCATTGCGTTCGTGGCGGCCCTGACTGTCGGCATCGTCCTTGGCCGCTACGAGCTGGGGCGACTGTTCTTCGGCAGCGACGCGGCCAGCGCGCCGACGATCGAGCTCACTGCGACACTGCTGCTGGTCGGCGCCACCTTCTTCATCGCCGATGCGCTCCAGACCATCATGGGCGGCGCCCTGCGCGGCATCAATGACACCAGGATGACGCTGGCGTTCGCGGCAATAGGATATTGGTGCGTCGGCTTTCCGATCGCCTGGATGCTCGCCTTCCACGCCGATCTCGGCGCGGTCGGCGTCTGGACCGGGCTGTCGATCGGATCATTCGTTTATGCCGGACTCCTGGTCTTGCGATTCCGGATGCTGACGCGCAAACTGGCCGGATGACAGGAACCGTTCGCGAAATCACTCCCGATGTCGATGCCGGCGCGGTGCTGGCAGGCGCGCAGTTCATCGATGCTTTTTGTGTCGAGGTCGGGGCGAGGCAATTGAGCGCGCGCGAGGCCTGCACAAGAATGGTGGTGCATGGGCCGCGCTGGGTCGATGCGCTGACGCGCTTGCGCAACCTCCTGGTGAAACCCCTGGGACTGAAGACGTCGGGCGAGGGTGCTCCGGCTCCGCACGGGATGATCGGCCTGTTTCCGGTGCTGAGCGAAACGCCGGAGCGGCTGATCGCCGGGTTTGACGACTACCATCTCGATTTCCGCGTCGTGGTCGACGTCGCCGGTGACGCGGCGGACCAGCAGGTGACCTTGACCACGCTGGTGCGGACCAACAATCTGCTCGGGCGGACCTACCTCGCGCTGATCGTACCGTTCCACAAGCTCGTGGCCCGCAGCATGATGGCAGACATCGCGCAGCCGGCGCGATGACGCCGCTGCTTTGCTGTCGCTAACTCACTCCGCCACCTTCACCGGCCCGTCCGCCGCCGCCTCCGACCATTCGCCGACGACACGGTCGAGGTCGCAGAGATTCTGGTGCATCTGCTCCAGCGAGAAGCCGAGCGCGAAGAAGCGCTCGGCGGTGTCGCTGGTGTGGCCGCGGATCAGTCCATCCTGGCGCACCGCCGCCACCGCCTCGGAATAATGCTGAAGCGCGACGTGCACGGGATGGATCGGCGGCGCGCCGCTGCCTTCGCGCAGGGCTTCCGCCGCAGATTTGAGGAAGCGCAGGATCGCCGCGCTCACCTCTGCCAGGGGGCCTGCGAGCCTGACCTGCACCTCGGCCGGCAGCGGCACCACGGTGGCGCGCCCGATCATCACGACGTCGTGGCGCAGCCGCAGGATCGTGCGCAGCAGGGGACCGGTGTCGGGGCCGCTCGACAGCCGCGCCGAACGCTCGCGCTCGGCTTCAGCGCCGATGGTGTTCATGCCGACCATGGCGGTGCCGATGCCGTCCTGGATCCGATGCAGCGCATCATTGTCACGGCCGCGGGTCAGGCCCGCGAGCAATTCGCCGAAGGCCTCCGCGATCAGATCGAGCAGTTTCGCTGCACTGGGGCGAATCTGGCGCACCGCGCGCGAGGGCAGCACCAGGAAGGAGACCAGGAGGCCCGTCACCGCCCCGACCGAAACCTCGCAGACGCGGTCGATCGCCGAGGCCATGGGATCGGCATGATGCATCGACGGCAGCACCAGCACGATCACCGCCGTCACGGTCGCGGAGCTGAGATTCGGATAGATCGCGGCGAGAAAGGAAAGCGGCGCCACGGCCAGCACCAGCAAGCCCAGCAGGCCGAGTTCACTGGAATAGGGAATCAGGATGGCGATCGCGCCGCCATAGATGGCGCCGCCGATCGTGCCGAGCATGTAGTCGCGCGTCGCCTTCAGCGAGCGGCCGACGCTCATCTGGGTCACGATGATCGACGTCAGCACGGCCCAGAGCGGCAGCATGAGATGCAGCGCGGTGGCGAGCGCATAGGCCCCGGTGGCCGCAACGGTGACCCGGACCGCCAGCCCCAATTGCGTCCTGCGCGACCAGACCCGGTCGAACAGTTCTCTTGCTGAAATCATCGTCAAACGCCCCTGCGCCATCCGCTCGCGCCAACCAAAAGCATAGCTGATGCCCGCAGCCCTCTGGCTGCTTGAAAGGCACAATCAGCCCGCCTAACTTGCCGGCCAAAACGAGGAAACACGATGGCCCACGAAACCGCAACGCTCGCCGCCTATGTCGCCAGGCTGAAATTCGCCGATATCCCGGCGGAGGTGCTGGACCGCGCCAAGGTGCTGACGCTGGACTTTCTGGGCAGCGCGATCCGGGCGCGGCGCGAGGCCGAATCCACCCCGTCGCTGCTGAAGACGCTGGAAGCGCTGTCGCTCGACGCCAGGGGCGAGGCCACCGTGTTCGGCGATTCCAAGACCTGGACCCCGGCCGTGGCGGCGCTGCTCAACGGGGCGCTTGGCCATTCCCTCGATTTCGACGATACGCATGCGGATTCCTCGCTGCATCCGAGCGCACCGGTGGTTCCGGCCGCTTTCGCCGTCGGCGAGATGGTCGGCGCTTCAGGGCGCGATGTGCTGACGGCGATCGTCGCGGGCTATGAAGTGTGCTGCCGGCTCGGCAACGCGCTCGACCCCACCTCGCATTATGCGCGCGGCTTCCATCCGACCGCGACGGCGGGCACCTACGGCGCGGCAGCTGCGGCGGCGATATTGTTCGGGCTGTCCGAGAAACAAATCATCGCCGCGTTCGGCGTCGCCGGCAGCCAGGCTGCGGGCTCGCTGCAATTCCTTGTCAACGGCGCCTGGAACAAGCGTTACCAGGTCGGCGCCGCCGCGATGAACGGCGTGGTCGCCGCGACCTTGGCGCGCAATGATTTCGTCGGTGCGACGGAATCGGTCGAAGGCAAGCACGGCCTGCTCGCCGGCTACACCGACGACGCGCATCCCGACAAGGCGGTCGCCGGGCTCGGCAAGACCTACGAGACCATGAAGATCGGCGTGAAGCCTTATCCGAGCTGCCGCTACACCCATGCCGCGATCGACGCGCTGATCGCGATGCGGCGCGAGCACAATCTGACGCCCAACCAGGTCAAGCGCGTCGAGATCGGCCTGCATCGCAACGGCATCACGCTGACTGGTGACGCCGCCACCAAGCGGCATCCGACCTCTGTTGTCGGCGGCCAGTTCTCGATGTTCTTCACCGGCGCGCTCGCGCTCGACCAGGGCTCGTTCGGCTGGGACGATTACGCAAGGCTGGGCGATGCCGCCATCGACGCGCTCGCCGACAAGTTCGACGTGGTGCAGGATGACCGGCTAGAGGTCGGCCGCACCCATCCCTTCGGGGCCCGCGTCAGCATCACCACTGAAGACGGCGTGCACGAGCGGCTCTACGCCGATCCCTCCGGCGAGCCGAACTCATTCCCTGATGCGCAGGCGATGCAGCAGAAGTTTCTGACGCTGGCACGGCCCGTGCTGAAGGCACGGGCCGACAAATTCGCCGACGCGATCATGACGCTGGAGCGGTTCGACCGCGTCGCCAGGGCGACGGAGCTGGGACGGCAATAGCCGCCTAATTCACGCCCGCCAGCTTCCCATTCTCGCGCGTGACAGCCACGACCTCGCGGACGAGATCGAATACGCCGTCGGCTTGCGGCGGAAAGTTCGGCGAGCGGCCGAGGCGTACGATCACGAGCTTCTCCGAGGGGATCACGATCGTGTACTGCCCGATCGTGCCCTTGGCGAAGAAGGCATCGCGCGGCCAGCCGTGGTCGACGCGAAATTTTGCGCCAAAACTGTTGCCCTGGTTGGTCCAGAACCCGGCGCCGATGCCGACCCAGGCGTTCGGCGTGGCGGACGCCGAATAATTCACCCAGCCCTCCGGCAGGATGCGCTTGCCGCCGACGACACCGTCGTCGAGATAAAGCTGGCCGAACCGCGCCCAGTCGCGCGCGGACGCCATCATCTCGCCGGAGCCCTCGATCGTGCCTGAAGCGTCGAGCTGCAGCGTGACGTCGTGCATGCCAAGCGGCGTGAACAATTCGCGGCGCGCCAAGGCGAGCGCGTCAGTGGGCTTGCCGCCGGCGGCGTTGCGGATCAGCTGCGCGAGGATGAGGAAGTTGCCGTCGTGATAATTCCACGCCGTGCCCGGCACAGTGGCGAGCGGCGCGCGCTCGGCAAAGCCCGCCATATCGTCCTCGGCATATTTCATCGTGTTGACCGGTTCGAATACCGAGCCAAGCCTGGCCTCCAACGAGCTTCCGAGTGCGATGCCGGCGCTGTGACGCAACAATTGATCGACGGTGATGGCATGGCGCGGATCCCGGGGATCCTGCCAGGCGGCGATGGGCGCTGATACGTCGAGCTTCAGCTTGCCCTGGCGCACCAGGATGCCCGTCAGCGCCGAGGTCACCGACTTCGTCATGGAGAAACCGAGCAGCTGCGTCTGCGGCCCAATCCCGTCGGCATAGCGCTCGGCAATGACGCGGCCGGCCTTCATGACGACGATCGCGCGGGTGCGGCGATAAGGCGGCTGCGCGGGCTCGGCAAAGGCGCGATCGAGCGCGGCCGCCAGGCCCTCGCTTTGCGGGGCTACAAGTCCCGGGCCGGCGATTTCGGGGAGCAACGCGGGCTGCTTGTCGTCGGACGGCAATGCGACATCGGCGATCCCCTGCCCGTGCTCCAGCGTGCAACCGAGCCCCTCGCGATAGACGGCGTGGCTGCGGCCGATGCCGAACAGGGACACAGTGACGTCCTTGCGCGCACGATCGACCCGAAGATCCATCGCCCAGGTCAGAAGACCCGCACCGGGCATCGCATCGGCGGTGTCAGCGAGGTCGCGCCTGACATCGAGGCCGGAGACGAAAATGTCCGAGCAGAGTGTGTGGGCGATGAAGCCGGTGGCAACCTTCGGCACGTCGCGGGCCCGCGCCGCGCCGAGCGCGAGGATACCACAGGCAATCGTGGTGGTGAGGAGGAGGATCTTGCGGCGACGGGTCACGGGCTTTCTCCGGCTGGGGGCGACTGCAGGAGAGCAAGCCGGAGGTGGGCGATAGGCGCTCGCCGGATTTGAAAATCGACCTCGTCGAAACTGATCGGGGCTGATTGATTTCGGAATTCCTATGTGATTTCAAGGGCCTGAAATCTAGGCCGCGTCGGCCTTCAGGCGGCGGTACTCGGTCGGCGTCACGCCGGTCACCGCCTTGAAGGCGCGGTTGAACGGGCCGAGGGACTGGAAGCCGGCATCCATCGCGATGGTGATGACGGGAACCTCGACCTGGGCGGGATCGGCCAGCGCGGCCTTGGCCTCCTCGATGCGATGGTTGTTCAGGAACACATTGAAGTTGCGGTAACCGAGCCGCTGGTTGATCAGCCGACGCAACCGGTATTCCGGAATCTTCAGCCGGCCCGCCAGCACGCCGATGGTGATGTTCTCCTGACGATAGATCCGCTCGTCCGCCATCAGCCGCATCAGGGCGTCGATGAGCTTTTGATCGGCGGCGTCATCGACCGCAGGCTGACTGGAAGCAACAGGGATTGCGGGCTCCGCGGCGGCCGGAAACAGATCCGCCCCGTCAACGCGCATCATGGCATAGACGATCGCCGCGACGGTCAAGGTGAGCGCGCCAGCGCTGATGGTTTCGGCGACGGCGCCGACATGGTAACCGGCAGCGGCGATCTGGAGCACCGCGTTGAGCCCGCCATAGAGCGCGATGGCGCAGACGATAAAGACGCGAGCGCTGCGGCGGCGCTCGACCAGGTCGGCCGGCCAGGAGGCGATCATCTGCCCGACCGCAAGCGCGATGAAGCCGAGCACGATCAGATTGACCACCGTGACTGAGAACCGCACATGGCCGCTCGGTGCAATCCAGACGCAGCCCGCGAAGCTGTAGGCCGCGACCGCTGCCCAGATCAAACCATGCCACCAGCGCAGGCGGAACTCGTCCTCGAACAGGGCGCGCGTGAACAACCAGAACACCACGATGGTGGCGGTCGATATTGCGATCAGCGGCGCATGCCAGAGCGGGACCCGCGACGTGACATCCAGCGAATAGCTCACCGCATGCGCGACCGAGCCCAGCACGAAGGCCGCGCCAAGGCGGGCAGCCAGCACGTTGCGATAGTCATGTAACAGCGACGCCGCCAGCATCAGCAGCAGCGCGACGCTGGCGGCGCGAAAGGCGAGGTCGAGAGTGGCAAGGGTCATCGGATGATGCGATCGATCGCGATTGCGTTCGGTCGAACATCGTTCGTTGCTCCGACTTTTTCAAGGACGATCCGCACGTCGACCGTCATCGCCCAGTTTCACAAATCGTAGGGTGGGCAAAGCGAAGCGTGCCCACGGCTTCTTCTCGATTAGAGGAAGACCGTGGGCACGGCGCTGACGCGCCTTTGCCCACCCTACGGCAGCTCTGGAGCGGTGCCCAGCGCTGTCATCGCCCGGCTTGACCGGGCGATCCAGTACGCCGAGACAGCAATGATTGAATCGAGAGGCCGCGGCCTACTGGATGCCCCGCCTGCGCGGGGCATGACAGCGGAGTCTATGGCCGGCCTTTGTCGCGACGACGACGCCAAATCCTGCTACGATCGGGCTTGCTGAATAAGGAAGGAGCCCGTCATGAGCTGGATGCCTGATAACGATCCCGTGCTCGGCGATCCCAAAACATGCGACGCGCTCGATCTCGTCATCGTGCCGCGCACCCGCGATCTCGGTGACGGATTTGAGGTGCGGCGGGCGCTGCCGCATGGCAAGCGTCAAATGGTCGGACCCTTCATCTTCTTCGATCATTTCGGCCCGGTGCAGTTCGTCTCCGGCAAGGGCATGGACGTGCGGCCGCATCCGCATATCGGGCTTGCCACCGTCACCTATCTGTTCGACGGGTCCATCATGCATCGCGACAGCGAAGGCAACGTGCAGGAGATCGCACCGGGTGCGATGAACCTGATGACCGCGGGGCGCGGCATCGCCCATTCCGAGCGCACGCCGGATGCGCAACGCGCCTCGGGCCAGAAGATGCTCGGCCTGCAAAGCTGGATCGCGCTGCCCGAAGGCTCCGAGGAGATCGATCCTTCGTTCCAGCATTATGCGGCGGGCGACCTGCCGATGATCTCCGAGCGCGATTTTACCGCGCGCGTGATCGCAGGCTCCGCCTTCGGCATCACCTCGCCGGTGAAAATGGTCTCGCCCTGGTTCTACACCGAGGTCACGGCCGCCGCGGGCGCGAGTGTGCCGCTCGACCCCGATCACGAGGAGCGCGCGATCTACGTCGTCGACGGCGAGGTCGAGATCGCCAATGAGCGCTACGAGGGACCACGGCTGCTGATCTTCCGCCCCGGCGACCGCATCACCGTGAAGGCGCTCAAGGCGACGCGGATGATGTTTCTCGGCGGCGATGCACTGGAAGGCCCACGCCACATCTGGTGGAATTTCGTCTCCTCCAGCAAGGAGCGGATCGAGCAGGCCAAGCAGGACTGGAAAACCGGCCGCTTCGCCACAGTTCCGCAGGAACATGAGTTCATTCCACTGCCGGAATAGGCTAATCCCGTTTCCGGTCGTGCCATCAGGCGCGACCGGATATCCCTTCCGAAAGCTGTGCTGATGACCACCATGCTCTCCAGCGACCTGCCCCTGACCAAGATCGGCCGCGGCAAGGTGCGCGATATCTACGCCGTCGATGACGACCGCCTGCTGCTGCTGACCACCGACCGCATCAGCGCCTTCGACGTCGTGATGGCCGAGACCATTCCGATGAAGGGTGCGGTCCTCACGCAGATCAGCGCCTACTGGTTCAGAAAGCTCGAAGGCATCGTGCCGCATCACATGATCAGCGCCGATGCCGACGAGATCGTCGCAGCCGTACCGGCGTTGAAGCCGCATCGCGCCGAGATCCTCGGCCGCGCCATGCTGTGCCGCCGCACCACCGTGTTTCCGATCGAATGCGTGATCCGCGGCTATCTCTCCGGCTCGGCCTGGAAGGAGTATGCGACGAGCGGCACGCTGGCGGGGGAGAAGCTCAAGGCCGGCCTCGTCGAGAGCGAGAAGCTGGAGCCTGCGATCTTCAGTCCGGCGACCAAGGCCGAGACCGGCCATGACGAGAACATCACCATCGCCAAGATGCGCGAAGTTGTCGGCGACGAGGTCGCTTACACGCTCGAGAGCATGACGCGCGCGATCTATACGCTCGGCGAGGAGCTGGCGCGCGAGCAGGGCATCATCATCGCCGATACCAAGTTCGAGTTCGGCCGCGACAAGAACGGCCGCATCATCCTGATCGACGAAGTCATGACACCGGATTCGTCGCGCTTCTGGGCGGTCGATGCCTACAGGCCCGGCCAGCCGCAAGCGAGCTTCGACAAGCAGCCCTTGCGCGACTATCTCGACGCCGAGCGCCGCGCCGGCCGCTGGAACGGCGACGCCCCGCCGCCACCACTGCCCGCGAGCGTGGTGGAGGCAACCAGCAAGCGATACCTGGAAGCCTATCGGCGGGTGACGGGGAAAGAGCTGAAGATTTAGGCCGCGCTATTTCGTCTCGTTCCGTCATTGCGAGGAGCGCGCGACAAAATTGCGAAGCAATTTTGCGCTGATGCGACGAAGCAATCCAGACTGAATCCGCAGAGGGATTCCGGATTGCTTCGCTTCGCTCGCAATGACGTGGAGGAGTCGGGGGCTACACCCCCGCCATCATCACGTATTTGATCTCGACATATTCTTCCATGCCGTGATGCGAGCCTTCGCGGCCGAGGCCGCTTTCCTTGACGCCGCCGAACGGCGCGACCTCCGTCGTGATCAGGCCGGTGTTGACGCCGACCATGCCGGATTCCAGCGCCTCGGCAACGCGCCAGACGCGGCCGATGTCGCGGGAGTAGAAATAGGAGGCAAGACCGAACGGCGAGGCGTTGCACATCGCGATCACATCGGCCTCGTCCTTGAAGCGGATGACGGGCGCGAGCGGGCCGAAGGTTTCCTCCTGGGAGACCAGCGAGTCCGGCTTCACGTCGGCGAGCACGGTCGGCTCGAAGAAGGAACGCCCGAGCTCGCTGCGCTTGCCGCCGGTCACCACCTTCGCGCCGCGCTTGACGGCGTCCGCGATGTGCCGCTCGACCTTGTCGACCGCCTTCATGTTGATGAGCGGGCCCTGCGTCACGCCGGCTTCCGTGCCGTCGCCGATCTTCATCGCCGCGACCTTCGCCGACAGCTTCTTGACGAACTCGTCGTAGATCTTGTCCTGGGCGTAGAGGCGGTTGGCGCAGACGCAGGTCTGGCCCATGTTGCGGTATTTCGAGACGATCGCACCTTCGACGGCCGCGTCGATATCGGCATCGTCGAACACCACGAATGGCGCATTGCCGCCGAGCTCGAGGCCGAGCCGCTTCACGCCGACCGAGGCCTGCTGGTAGAGAATCTTGCCGACCGCGGTCGAGCCGGTGAAGCCGACGAATCGCACCGCCGGATGCTCGCACAGCACCTTGCCGATCGGCGGCGCATCACCGGTAATGATGTTGAGCACGCCATTGGGAATGCCGGCCTTTTCGGCGAGCACCGCCAGCGCCAGCGCCGACAGCGGCGTCTCGTTGGCGGGCTTCAGCACCACGGTGCAGCCCGCGGCCAAAGCCGGCGAGACCTTGCGCGTGATCATGGAGTTCGGGAAATTCCACGGCGTGATGGCGCCGCAGACGCCGATCGGCTGCTTGATCGCGAGCAGCCGCGCATCGGGCCGCTGCGTCGGGATGGTCTCGCCATAGACCCGGCGGGCTTCCTCCGCGAAGAACTCGATATAGGCAGCGCCGATGTCGACCTCGCCGAGCGCTTCTGACAGCGGCTTGCCCTGCTCGGAGGTCAGGATCAGCGCGAGATCCTCGCGATTGGCGATGATCAGCTCGAACCATTTGCGCAAAATGTTGGAGCGCTGCTTGGCGGTGTGCTTGGCCCAGGCCGGAAATGCGCGCTGGGCGGCTTCGACGGCCTTGGTGGTGTCGTCGGCCCCAAGCTGCGGGACTTTTGCGATTTCGACCCCCGTTGCGGGATTGTTCACGGCGAACACCGGCGTGCCGACCCAGGCGCCGTCGATGTAGCAGGCCTGCTTCAGCAGCGAGGGGTCCTTCAACCGGTCACGCAGGTTGACGGTGGCGTGCTGGGCGCGTGCAGCGGCGGTCGGGGTCATAGCGTTGCTCCTGGGGTCATCGATTGGCCCGGAATATAAGGAGAGACAGCGCGCAATGCACCGCCCCGCAACGCACATCTGCCGACAGCTAAAGTTAGAGCGCTCAGTTCTTCACCTCTCCCCGAGGGGGAGAGGTATAGCGCTCATAGTGCTGAGATGATCAGGCTGCGCCGCTCATATAGGTCTCGCGGCGGCCGATCATGCGTTCGGCCGCGGCCTTGGCGCTGGCCTTCGAGGAGGTCGCACACGTCCGGTATTCGAGATCGGGCGCGTCGGAGGTATCGCGGCGGCCGAACCAGGACTTTGAGCCGACCGGCAGCAGCGCCAGTGCCTGGGCCAGATTGTCGACTGCGCCGAACGAATAGAGCGCGCCTGATCCGGCGATGCGCACCTCGTAAATGCCAGGCGAGATCGGCGCTTCCAGATTTTCGCCCCGTCCGGGACGGGGATAGCGCTTCCATTCGCTCCAGGTCGAAATCATCTGATGCCCCCTCGCGGCCGGTCGGCCGCCAAATTTGCTTCAAGTCTTAAACGTCGGCCGCCGATCGGGCCGCGAGCTGAACGCCGCAACGCACAAAATGTTTCAAGTGTTTCAAACACAGGAAAACATCTCGCCCGGGCCTATCCAAGGTCACGGCCAGTTGCGGCATCCACCGCAGATTGTGAAGACGTGTTGCAGATCAGTCCTCCCGCGCGGAACGCAGAGCGTCAAATCACGACATCGCGACCACAGGATGCATATCGCCACGCTTGCCGCACGCGATCCGCGGGAGGACAATCCGAATACTTCCAACAATCATCAAACCGGAGGAAACGCTGATGCAAAGCAAAGCCCAGATCGACGAGATTCTGCGCAAGACAAGCGATGCCAAGGAGATTCCCGGCGTTGTTGCGATCGCCGCCAGCGGCAGCGACATTCTGTATCAGGGCGCGTTCGGCAAGCGCGACCTGTCCAAGCCCGATGCGATGACTGTTGATAGCGTCTTCTGGATCGCCTCGATGACGAAGGCGGTGACAGCGGCGGGCGCGATGCAGCTGGTCGAGCAGGGCAAGCTGTCGCTCGATGCGCCGATCGGATCGGTGCTGCCCGACCTCGCCAATCCGCAAGTGCTGGAAGGCTTTGATGCCAAGGGCGAGCCAAGACTGCGGCCGGCGAAAAGCGCGATCACGCTGCGCCAGCTCATGACCCACACGGCGGGCTTCTGCTACGACATGTGGAATGGCGAATTCGCGCGCTACATGGAGAAAACAGGCACGCCCGGAATCATCACCTGCCAGAACGCGGCACTGAAGACGCCTGTGGTGTCCGACCCCGGCACGCGCTGGGAATACGGCACCAATATCGATTTCGTCGGCAAGGCCGTGGAAGCCGTCAGCGGCAAGCGGCTCGATGCCTACTTGCGCGACAATCTGTTCGCGCCGCTCGGCATGAGCGACACCGGCTTCAAGATCAGCGACGACATGCGCAAGCGCCTCGTCGGCATGCATGCCCGCGGCGAGGATGGCGCGCTTGCCGCGATCCCGTTCGAACTCGAGCAGACCCCGGAATTCCACATGGGTGGCGGCGGCCTCTATTCGACCGCGGGCGACTACATCAAATTTACGCAGATGATCCTGAACAAGGGCCGCGGCAACGGCAATCAGGTCCTGAAATCAGAGACGGTCGCCATGATGGGACAAAACCAGATGGGCGATCTCAACATGACCAAGATGACGACGGCGGCGCCTGTTTACACCAACGACGTCGATCTCTATCCGGATCAGGTGAAGAAGTGGGGCCTCAGCTTCATGATCAACACCGCCAGGACCGCTGAGGGGCGCAGCGCCGGCAGCCTCGCCTGGGCGGGCCTCGCCAACACCTATTTCTGGATCGACCCGGCGCGCGATGTCACCGGCGTGATCCTGATGCAGCTGCTGCCATTTGTCGATGCGAAATGCCTGCAGGCCTTCGCGGGATTCGAGCGCGGCGTCTATGCCGGGCTCGATGCCGGAAGCGGGCAAAAGGCGGCGTGAGGGACTGCGGCTCTCACAACACGAAGACTGTCATCCCCCGCGAAGGCGGGGGATCCAGTACGCCGCAGCGCATCGATTCAATCGCGACGGCCTCGGAGTGCTGGATCGCCCGGCCCTAGTGCGCAATTGCGCACTGGCCGGGCGATGACAGCGGAGAACGACGCTCGCAATGACGGAGAGAGAGCGCCCTAAACCGTCAGCCCGCGCTGCTGGGCCAGCTCCCGCAGCGACACCTGCGGGCGCGCGCCGATGTGCTGGATGACTTCGGCGGCGGCAAGCGCGCCGAGCTCGCCGCATTGCTTGTGCGAGAGGTCGCGCGAGAGGCCGTAGAGGAAGCCCGCCGCGAACAGGTCGCCGGCGCCGGTGGTGTCGACCAGCTGCGTGATCGGCGAGGCTGGTGCTGCGACCGCATCGGTCGGCGTCACCACGACGCAGCCCTTCTCGCTGCGGGTGACCACGCCGAGCTTGACGTCGCTGCGCAGCTGCCTGAGCGCGGTGTCGAAATCGGAGGTCTCGTAGAGCGAGTGCAGCTCCGACTCGTTGGCGAACACGATGTCGGCGGTGCCGCCCCGCATCAGCTCGAGAAACTCGTCGCGGTAGCGGCCGACGCAGAAGGAATCCGACAGGGTCAGCGCCACCTTGCGGCCGGCCTCGTGGGCGATCCTGGAGGCTTTCAGAAAGGCTTCCTTGGCGCCCGGTGGATCCCAGAGATAACCTTCGAGATAGACAATCTTGGCAGCGGCGATCTCGGCCGGATCGATATCGGCCGGCGACAGGTCCTGCGCCGCGCCGAGATAGGTGTTCATCGTGCGCTCGCCATCACCCGTCACCAGGATGTAGGAGCAGCCGGTGGCGGGACCGTCCTTCGCGGGCGGTGTATTGAACGCGACCCCGGCGGCGCGGATGTCGTGGACATAGAGCTTGCCGATCTGGTCGTCCTTGACCTTGCCGACATAGGCAGCGCGCGCGCCCAGGCTGCCAATGCCGACAATGGTGTTGGCGGCAGACCCGCCCGAGACTTCCGTCGCCGGACCCATGTCATTGTAGATGGCCGCGGCCCGCGCCTCGTCGATCAGCGACATGCTGCCCTTGGTCATGCCGTGCTTGACCAAAAAGGCCTCATCGGTCCGGACCAGCACGTCGAACAGCGCATTGCCGATGCCGAGAACGTCATATTTCACGTCAGCCATTCACTTTGATCCTGTTTGCCGGATTGCGAACCCCGAGGAAATCCGCTTCCTGTCGAGCTGAAATCTGGCTCGCGGCCTATCACGACCGGCCCTTCGCGGGCAAGCAACGGTATTATAACGGCTCCGATGATCCGCTCCTTCCTGACTGTCTCCACAGGAACACTGGCCTCGCGGCTGCTGGGCTTTGCCCGCGATTCCCTGATCGCGGCGCTGCTCGGCACCGGCGCTGTGGCGGATGCGTTTCTGGCCGCCTTCCAGCTCGTCAACGTGGTGCGGCGGCTGCTCAGCGAAGGGGCACTCAATGCCGCCCTGATCCCGGCCTGGCTGCGCGTCCGTGAGCGCGATGGCGAACAGGCCGCCTCGGCCTTCGCCGGGCGCGTGCTTGGCACGGTCAGCGCATCCCTGATCGTGATCTCGATCGGGATTGCGCTCCTGATGCCGCTGATCATCATGATCATCGCACCGGGCTTCGTCGGCAGCGGCACGCTCGATCTCTCCGTCCAGAACGCGCGGCTGATGCTGCCTTATCTCGCCTTTGCCGGCCCGGTGACGGTGCTGATGGGGCTGCTGAATGCGCAAGGGAAATTCGCGCTCACGGCGTTCTCGCCGCTGCTGTTCAACATCGCCCTGATTGCCGTCATCGCCGCGCTGCTGCTGTGGCATGCCGATGCCGCTCGCTCCGCATGGATGCTGGCCGCGACTGTGGGCATTGCCGGCCTGCTGCAACTGGTGATGCTGGGCTCGCAGCGAAGCGCGCGCCTGGCGAGGCCGCTGCGCGCAAGCTTCGACCAGGAGATGCGCGGGTTTTTCGCCAAGGCCATTCCCGGCATGATCGCAAGCTCGGGTCCGCAATGGCTGATGGTGGCGGGCGCGATCACCGCCTCCGCGATCCCATCGGCCGTGTCCTGGCTCTATTTCGCCAACCGCCTGATCGAGCTGCCGCTCGGCATTGTCGGCGTCGCCATGGGTACCGTGCTGGTGCCGGAATTGACTCGCGCCATCGGCAGCAGCGACCGCGACGCCATGGCGCATGCCGAATCGCGCGCGCTGGAACTGGCGAGCGGGCTCGCGCTGCCGGCCACGCTGGGCCTTGCCGTGCTGGCAGAGCCGATCGTGCGGCTGCTGTTCGAACATGGCGCCTTCGGCATTGAGGACAGCGCGGCCACAGCGCATGCGCTGATGTGGCTGGCGCTGGGCCTGCCCGCGCATGTGCTGATCAAGGCGCTGTCGCCGGCCTTTTTCGCCCGCGGCGACACGATGACGCCGCTGCTCGCAACTGCCAAAGGCCTTGTGGTCGCGATCGCCCTCGCCGTGCTGCTCGGGCATTTTTTCGGTGCAAGTGGCATTGCCGCAAGTATCGCCGCTGGAGCCTGGAGCAGCGCAGCCTCCTTGCTGCGAAAAGGTACTAGCGAATTCGGCTTCTCGCTTGACGCCACCGCCCGCAAGCGGCTGCCGCGGATCGTGCTTGCCGCAGCTGCCATGGGTGCCCTGCTCTGGCTGACCAGGGATCTGATGCCATCAGAGGCCCATGGCCTGGTTCGCTTCCTGGTGCTGGGCCTTCAGATCGCGGCCGGGATCGCCGTCTACGGCCTGCTCCTGCAAATCCTCGGCGCGGCCTCCTGGCGCGAGGCGGCTGCCGCACTGAGGCGGGCCGCTTAGCGAATTGCCCTTGACGGGGCAGCCTCGCTGTTGGAAACGACGGCCAAATACCTATGGGAAGCTGACCATGCCATTCGTTGAACGGGTCTTTTCAGGCGTCCAGCCGACGGGCAATCTGCACCTCGGCAATTACCTCGGCGCGATCGTCAACTTCGTGAAGATGCAGGAAACCCACAACTGCATCTATTGCGTCGTCGACATGCACGCGATCACGCAAGGCCTGGACGTCTGGGGCGGACCGGTCGAGCTCGCGCGCAACACCCGCGAGGTGACCGCGGCGTTTATCGCCGCCGGCATCGATCCGAACAAGCACATCGTGTTCAACCAGAGCCAGGTCTCCGGCCACGCCGAGCTGGCCTGGATCTTCAACTGTGTCGCGCGCATGGGCTGGCTCGGCCGCATGACCCAGTTCAAGGAGAAGGCCGGCAAGGACCGCGAGAACGCCTCGGTCGGGCTGTTCGACTATCCCGTGCTGATGGCCGCCGACATCCTGCTCTACCGTGCCACCCATGTTCCCGTCGGCGAGGACCAGAAGCAGCATCTCGAGCTCTCGCGCGACATCGCTCAGAAGTTCAACAACGACTTCGGCGATTCAATTCGCGCCCAGGGCAACAATGACGGCCTGTTCTTCCCGCTGCCGGAACCCTTGATCACGGGGCCGGCGACGCGGGTGATGAGCTTGCGCGACGGCACCAAGAAGATGTCGAAGTCGGATGCGTCGGACAATTCGCGCATCAACCTGACCGACGACGCCGACACCATCGCGCAGAAGATCCGCAAGGCGAAGACCGACCCGGAGCCGCTGCCGAGCGAAGAGAAAGGCCTGGAAGCGCGCCCCGAGGCCGACAATCTGGTCGGCATTTTCGCCGCCCTCTCCGACCGCTCCAAGGCCGACGTGCTCCGCGAATTCGGCGGTGGCCAGTTCTCCAGCTTCAAGAACGCGCTGGCCGAGCTGTGCGTCAGCAAGCTCGCACCAATCGCCGGCGAGATGAAGCGCCTGGTTGCGGACCCCGGCCACATCGAGACCATCCTGAACGAGGGTTCCGACCGGGCCCGCGCCATCGCCGAGGAGACCATGAAGCTCTCCAAGGACATCGTCGGCTTCATCCGCCGGCGGTGATTGCTTATCGTCACAGTCATTCCGGGGCGCCCGCAGGGCGAACCCGGCGTGACTGAACCAGAAGCGCGCGAGGACGGCAAATAGGGTCCTAACTTGCTGATTTATCTGCAAAACGGTCTTGATCGTGCGTTCTCCGTCGCCATCTGCTAGGGAAGAGGCCACGCGCCGGCCTTGAACCGGCGACGTCTGGAGAAACCCATGTTCATTCAAACCGAAGCCACCCCCAATCCCGCCACGCTGAAGTTCATTCCCGGCCGCGTCGTGTCCGACGGCAGCCCGATGGAATTTTCGAGCCGCGAAGCCGCAACCCGTTCGCCGCTCGCGGAAAAGCTGTTCGACGTGCCCGGCGTCACCGGCGTGTTCTACGGATCGGACTTCATCACCGTCACCAAGGCGGACGGTGAATGGCAGCAGCTCAAGCCCGCGATCCTCGGCGCCATCATGGAGCACTACATGTCCGGCGCGCCGCTGCTCGCCGGCGGCGAAGCGCAGGGCGACATCGATCTCGACGACGAGGACGAATTCTTCGACGAAGCAGATGCCGAGACTGTCGACATGATCAAGGATCTGATCGAGACGCGGGTGCGGCCGGCGGTCGCCAATGACGGCGGCGACATCACCTTCCGCGGCTTCAAGGACGGGATCGTCTATCTCAACATGAAGGGCGCCTGCTCGGGCTGCCCCTCCTCGACCGCGACGCTGCAGCACGGCATTCAGAATTTGCTCAAGCATTTCGTGCCCGACGTGGTCGAAGTCCGGCCGATGTGAGCACGGGTGCCGTAGGGTGGGCAAAGCGAAGCGCGCCCACCTTCCCTGCCGTAGGATAGCAATGGTGGGCACGGCGCAACGGCGCCTTTGCCCACCCTACGAAGTGCGGCGCCACGGGGCTACGAATAGTGAATGACACATGGCGCACAGGCGCCTGGTTCGGTAGACTGCCCACCATTCGCCATCAGTCATTCGCTTTTTCATGCTGATCCTTGCCATCGATACCGCGCTGGAGGCGTGCGCGGCCGCAGTGCTCGATACCGACGCCGGCGAGCTCCTTGCGCAGGAGCAGATGCTGATGAAGCGCGGTCACGCCGAGGCGCTGATGCCGATGATCGCGCGCGTGATGCAATCGGCGGACCTTGCTTTCACTGCACTCGACCGCATCGCTGTGACCGTCGGTCCCGGCAGCTTCACCGGCTTGCGCGTCGGCATTTCGGCGGCACGCGGTCTAGCGCTCGCAGCCAAGCGGCCGGCGGTGGGGCTGACGACCTTGTCGGCCTATGCGGCCCCCATCATTGGCCGGAGCGGTTCGGTGCCGGTGATCTCGGCGATCGATGCGCGGCATGACCACGTCTATTTCCAGATCGTCGGCGGCGACGGCAGCCAGCTGGTGCAGCCAGGCATCGCCCCCATCGATGAGGCGATCGCAGCGGCGCGATTCGGCGCGCCACACCTGGTCGGCAACGCCGCGAACCTTCTCGCCGAGCGCTGGCCGAAGGATGCTCCACAGCCTGTCACCGTCGATGCACAGCCCGCACCCGACATCGGCTGGGTCGCATGGCTCGGCGCCGCGGCCAATCCCGACACGACCCCGGCGCGGCCGTTTTATCTGAAGGCGCCCGACGCAAAGCCGGCCGCATTGCCGCCGCTCGCTTCAGCCGCAAGCTCATGATGAGATGGTTTTCGGACTGGTGGCGCGGCGGCACGGCCGCCGTCGAGCCGGCATCGGCACGCGACGCTGGACGGCTGGCGCAGCTTCACGGCGCGTCCTTTGCGCATGGCTGGGGCGAGAGCGAATTCGAGACCATGCTCAGCGAGCGCAACACGCTGGTGCACCGCTTGCGCGTGGGGCGCAAAATCGTCGGCTTTGCGGTGTCGCGGATCGGCGCGGACGAAGCCGAAATCCTCTCGGTCGCGGTCGACCAGTCCCACCGCGGCCGCGGCCTCTCCCGCACGCTGCTGATGACCCATCTCGGTCACCTCGCGGGCCGCGGCGTGCGCACGATCTTTCTGGAGGTCGAGGAGAACAACCAGCCCGCACGACGGCTCTATGACAGGGCCGGATTCGTGGTGGTCGGGCGCCGCGAACGCTACTATAAGCAGCCGAACGGGGAACAATTGAACGCGCTTCTGATGCGGCGTGACTTGTCGTAACATCGATGGCAGAAAGCGCCCCCGCAGGCGGACACACCATGACCGGACTTAAACCTTCTTCGGCATCCAAGGCGACCGGCATCGAGGCGCGCTGTGCCGCCACCGGCATGCGCATGACCGAGCAGCGCCGCGTGATCGCGCGCGTGCTTGCGGAAGCGGTCGATCACCCCGACGTCGAGGAATTGTACCGGCGCTGTGCCGCCGTCGACGACAAGATCTCGATTTCGACCGTCTATCGCACCGTCAAGCTGTTCGAGGACGCTGGCATCATCGAACGCCACGATTTCCGCGAGGGCCGCGCGCGCTACGAGACGATGCGCGACAGCCATCACGACCATCTCATCAACCTGCGCGACGGCAAGGTGATCGAGTTCACCTCGGAAGAGATCGAGAAACTGCAGGCGGAGATCGCCCGCAAGCTCGGCTACAAGCTGGTCGATCACAGGCTCGAGCTCTATTGCGTCCCGCTCGACGACGACAAGCCGACGTCTTGAGTCTCGTGCCCATCGACCTCATCATCTTCGATTGCGACGGCGTGCTCGTGGACAGCGAGGTGATTTCCTGTCGCGCGCATGCCGATGTGCTCACGCGGCACGGCTATCCGATCACCTCGGCACAGGTGTCCGAGCGCTTCCTCGGCCGTTCGACCAAACAGGCCAACCTCGAGATCGAAACCGAACTCGGCCGCCAGCTGCCCGAGGCCTATCACGGCGAACTCCAGGACGAGCTGTTTCGCGCGTTCGAAGCCGACCTCGAGGCGATCCGCGGCATCCACGACGTGCTCGATGTCGTGACGCAACGCGTCTGTGTGGCCTCGAGCGGCTCGCATCCGCGCATGCAGGTGAGCCTCGGGAGCACGGGGCTCTATGAACGCCTCGCGCCGAATATCTTCTCGTCCTCCCAAGTGGCGAACGGCAAGCCGGCGCCGGACCTGTTCCTGTTCGCAGCCAGGCAGATGGGCGTGCCGCCCGAGCGCTGCGTCGTGATCGAGGACAGCCTGGCTGGCATTGCCGGCGCGCGGGCGGCGGGGATGAAGGTGTTCGGCTTTTACGGAGGCAGCCATTGCGACGATGGCCATGCCGAGACCCTGCGCCAGGCCGGTGCCGACCTGACCTTCGGCGATATGCATGAATTGCCGGACCTGGTCCGGCGTATCGCCGCGGACGCCCTGACGGGCTGATTTCGGCCCATTGCCGTCATTCCGGGGCACGCGCAACGCGCGTGAAGCCGGAATCCAGAGGTTTTCGCGCGGGATTCCGGGTTCGCGCTGGCGCGCGCCCCGGGAATGACGACCCAAATAGGCTCATTCGCTGGATTTTCGGTCCCTCAGCCTATATTTGAAGGCCGTCCTCCACCTCACCTCCGGGTTCCATGACGCCGCCGCGCAAGCTGCACATCAAATCATATGGCTGCCAGATGAATGTCTACGATGCCCAGCGCATGGTGGACACGCTGGCTCCGGAAGGATTCGTGGAGACAGCCCGTGCCGAGGACGCCGACCTTGTCATCCTCAACACCTGCCATATCAGAGAGAAGGCCTCCGAAAAGGTCTATTCCGAGCTCGGCCGCCTGCGCGTCGCCAAGGACGAGGCCGCGCGCGAGGGCCGCGCCATGCAGATCGCGGTGGCCGGCTGCGTCGCGCAGGCCGAAGGCGAAGAGATCGTGCGCCGCGCGCCCGTTGTCGACGTCGTGGTCGGACCGCAGAGCTATCATCATCTGCCCGACCTCCTGAAGCGCGCCAGCCATGAAGGCCGCGCGATCGAGACCGAGTTTCCCGCCGCCGACAAGTTCGGCTTCCTGACACCGCCAAGGCCCGATGCGATCCGCGCGCGCGGCATTTCCGCTTTCGTCACGGTGCAGGAAGGCTGCGACAAGTTTTGCACGTTCTGCGTCGTGCCCTACACGCGGGGCTCGGAGGTCTCGCGCCCCGTGGCCAAGATCGTCGATGACGTGAAGCGGCTCGCCGACAATGGCGTGCGCGAGCTCACGCTGATCGGGCAGAATGTCAACGCCTATCACGGCGAGGGGCCCGACGGAAAAACCTGGGGGCTCGGCAAATTGCTGGAGCATCTGGCAGCGATTCCCGGCATCGCGCGGCTGCGCTATTCGACCAGCCATCCCCGCGACGTCGATGACGGTTTGATTGCGGCCCATCGCGATCTCGACGCCCTGATGCCGTTCGTGCATTTGCCGGTGCAGTCGGGCTCGGACCGGATTCTTGCCGCCATGAACCGGAAACATACCGCCGATGATTATCGGCGTGTCGTCGATCGTTTCCGCACCGCGCGCCAAGACATTGCTTTTTCATCAGATTTCATCGTCGGCTTTCCCGGCGAGACTGAGCAAGATTTTCTCGCGACCCTCGCGCTTGTCACGCAAATCGGCTACGCTGCGGCGTATTCGTTCAAATACTCCGCCCGGCCGGGAACGCCGGCCGCGGACATGCAGGAGACGGTGTCCCCCGCCGAGATGGACCAGCGATTGGAGCGGCTCCAGAACTTGATCGACAGCCAGCAATCGGCCTTCAACAAGGCTGCGATTGGCTCAACGGTCGACGTGCTGTTCGAACGCCCGGCGCGCAAGGACGGCCAGATCGTCGGCCGCACCGCCTTCCTCCAGCCCGCCCATGTGATGGCCTCGCCCGACATCATCGGAAAGATCCTGCCGGTCAGGATCGACAGCCTCGAGCGCTACAGTTTCCTCGGCGAGCTCGCCGCGCCGCGCCATGCCCGCGAGCCCGCTTTATCATCCATCGCCACTGGAGCCTGAACCCTTGCCAAAAAGCGCATCGGATTCGTCTTCTATCGCTCCCAGCCGCAAATTTGACCGCGACATGCAAGTTCCGCCCGAGACCCAGGTCGTCATCGACTTCGACGACAACCGCGCCGCATCCGCGCTGGTCGGCCCCTACGGCCAGAATCTGGCGCAGATCGAGCGCCGGCTCGGCGTCGTCGTGGACTCCAAGGGCAACCACATCACCATCGGCGGCACCCGCGACGGCTGCGACGCGGCGCGCCGCGTGCTGGAGACGCTCTATGCCCACGCGGTGAAGGGCCAGGACGTCGACCAGGGCGAAGTCGAAGGCGCAATCCGCGCCGTGATCGCGCAAGGCTCGCTGTTCGAGTTCGACGCGAAGTCGGCCAAGTCGACCTTCGACAGCATCAACTTGCGCAAGCGCCCGGTGCGCGCGCGCACGGCGGCGCAAGACTCCTACATCCGCGCGCTGAAGCGCCATGAACTCGTGTTCGGCATCGGCCCCGCCGGCACCGGGAAGACCTGGCTCGCGGTTGCCCATGCCGCGCAATTGTTCGAGCGCAAGGAGGTCGACAAGATCATCCTGTCGCGCCCGGCGGTGGAAGCCGGCGAGCGGCTCGGCTTTTTGCCCGGCGATCTCCGCGAGAAGGTCGATCCGTATCTGCGCCCGATCTACGACGCCCTCTACGACCTGATGGACGCGCGCATCGTCGAGCGCGCGCTGCAGACCGGCGAGATCGAGATCGCACCGCTCGCCTTCATGCGCGGTCGCACGCTGACCAATGCCGCGATCATCCTCGACGAGGCCCAGAACACCACGTCGATGCAGATGAAGATGTTCCTCACCCGTCTTGGCGAGAACAGCCGCATGATCGTCACCGGCGATCCCTCGCAGATCGATCTGCCGAACGGCCAGACTTCGGGACTCGCCGAGGCGACGCGCCTGCTCGATGGCGTCGAAGGCATTGCGCAAGTTCATTTCAAGGCCGAGGACGTGATCCGCCACGAGCTCGTGGCACGAATCGTCGCCGCCTATGAAGGCTCGCCGCAGCGGGCGCCCGCCGGCAACAAATCCTGACGAGACAACAGCGGGACCAGGCGGGCGACAACGCCTTATCGTTCCGAACAGAGCCATGTCACATCCCAACCTTCCCATCACCGAGGTCCTCGTCGTCGCCGATTGCTGGCAAGGCGAGCCTGACGCCGAAGCCGTGATCCAGCGCGCCATTGCGGCGGCCGCCGAATCCGTCGACGAGGACGTCGCGGACGCGGAAGTGGCCGTGATGCTGACCGATGATGCCGGCATCCGCACGCTCAACAGCAACTGGCGCGGCATCGACAAGCCGACCAACGTGCTGTCGTTTCCCGCGCTGCAGCCCGAGGGCGAATGGAAGCCGGGCGATGCGCCGCGCATGCTCGGCGACATCGCGATCGCCTTTGAGACCATGCGGCGCGAGGCGGACGAGGAACACAAGCCGTTCGACCATCATTTGAGCCATCTCGCGGTGCATGGTTTCCTGCATCTGATCGGCTACGATCACGAGAACGACGACGACGCGGAAGAAATGGAAGCACTCGAGACCGAGATCCTTACTCATCTCGGCATCCCCGATCCCTATGCAGACCGCGCGGGGACGCACTGATATGCCGGACTCAGAGCCTATTCACGACAATCCGCGCAACACGGCCAATCTGCCGGCCGTCGTGACGCCGGGCGAAGTCATGCGCCCGACCGCGGAGGGCTGGCTGTTGCGGGCCATCCGCACGCTGTTCGGCTGGAAAGCCGGCTCGGTGCGTGACGATCTCCAGGTGGTGCTGGACGCATCGACGCCCGATGACACCGGCTTCTCCGCGGTCGAGCGCACCATGCTGCGCAACATCCTCGGCCTGCACGAGCGCCGCATCGCCGACGTCATGGTGCACCGTGCCGACATCATCGCTGTGAAGCGCGACATTCCGCTCGGCGAATTGATGGACCGGTTCGAGAGGGCGGGCCATTCGCGCCTCGTCGTCTACAACGAGACGCTCGACGATCCCGTCGGCATCGTCCACATCCGCGATCTGCTCGCCTTCATGACCGCGCGAGCGCGCGTCTCGGAGGCCACCAAGACCAAACGCAAGAAGCCGCTGCCGGCCGGGCTCGATCTGAAGGCCGTGGACCTCGCGCTGCCGCTGCAGGATGCGCGCATCATCCGCAAGCTGCTCTACGTGCCGCCGTCGATGCGCGCGATCGACCTTTTGGCGCAGATGCAGGCGACGCGCATTCACCTGGCCCTCGTCGTCGACGAATATGGCGGCAGCGACGGGCTGGTTTCGCTCGAGGACATTGTCGAGCAGATCGTCGGCGAGATCGACGACGAGCATGACAGCGACGAGCCGCCGTCGATCGTGCGGCTGCCCGACAACGCCTTCATCGCCGACGCCCGCGCCAGCCTGAAGGATGTCCGCACCGTCATCGGCGAGGACTTCGTCACCGGCGAGGCCGGCGAGGAAGTCGAGACGCTGGGCGGCTATCTCGTCAGCTTCGTCGGGCGCCTGCCGGTGCGCGGCGAGGTGATCTCCGGTCCCGGCCATTACGAGGTCGAGGTGCTCGATGCCGATCCGCGCCGCGTCAAGCGGCTGCGCATCTCGACCCGGAAAGAACGCCCCACACCGCGCACCCAGCGCGAGCGAAGCCGCCGCGAGGCCGCACCCGACAGCGGCCAGCCGCCGGCCGGCGACACCCCGACCCCGCCGCCTGCCGACGGGACCGGCCCGCAGTGAGCGCGTTCCAGCGTTTCCGGCAGATTGCGCTTGCCATCATCCTGACCTGGGGATGGAAGCGCGCGTTCCTCGCGATGGCGTGCGGCGCGTTCTCGGTGCTGGCGCTGGCGCCGTTCAACGTCTTTCCGGTGCTGTTCATCACCTTCCCGGTGATGGTCTGGCTGATCGACGGCGCGGGTGCCGGACGTTACGGCGGCGTCCCCGCCGCGGCGCTGACCGGCTATTGGTTCGGGCTCGGCTATTTCGTCCCTGGCCTCTACTGGATCGGCTACGCCTTCTTCGTCGACGCCGACGTGTTCGCCTGGCTGACGCCGTTCGCCGTGCTGGGATTGCCGGCCTATCTCTCCATCTTCACGGCGATCGGCTTCGCGCTGGCCCGCCTGCTCTGGACCAAGGACGCCACCCGCATTCTCGCGCTCGCCGCAAGCCTCACCATTGGCGAATGGCTGCGCGGGCACGCGCTCACGGGTTTTCCCTGGAACGCGTTCGGCTATGCCCTGTCGGAGCCGCTGGCCCTGGCACAGACGGCCTCGTTGATCGGCCAGTGGGGCATGACCTTCCTCACGGTCGCGATCTTCGCAAGCCCGGCGGTGCTGATCGACCGCACGCGCGATCGCAAGCCGGCATGGCGCGTGCCGGCTGCGGCGCTCGCGCTGCTGGTCGTCATGGGCATTTTCGGCGCGATCCGCCTGTCGCTGCATCCGACTGCGATGGTTGCGGGCGCCAAGCTGCGCCTGATGCAGCCCAACCTGCAGCAGGACCTGAAATTCAACTACTCCGCCAAGGCGGCGGTGATGAAGAAATATCTGGCGCTGTCGGACCGCGCCTCCGGACCACAATCGAGCGGCGTGAGCGCGGCCACAATCCTGATCTGGCCGGAATCAGCCTTTCCGTTCTTCCTGACCCGCGAAGCCGACGCGATGGCTGAGATCGCCGCGCTGCTGCCCAAGGGCACGGTGCTGATCACCGGCTCGGTCCGCGCACCCGATCTGCCACCGGGCACGCCGATCACCCGGGCTTACAATTCGATCTATGTGATCGACCACGACGGCAGCGTGCTCGCCGTCTACGACAAGCTGCACCTGGTGCCGTTCGGCGAATATCTTCCGTACCAGGGCATCATGGAGAAGCTCGGCTTCGAGCAACTGACGCGCATGCGCGGCGGCTTCATTCCCGGTACGGTGCGGCACATGCTACCGGTGCCGAGCGCACCGCCCGCATTGCCACTGATCTGCTACGAGGCCATCTTCCCCGACGAGATCGGCACGCGCGACGAGCGCCCGGGCTGGATGGTGAACCTCACCAATGACGGCTGGTTCGGCATTTCGACCGGTCCGTACCAGCATCTGGAGCAGGCGCGGATGCGCGCCATCGAGCTTGGACTGCCGCTGGTCCGCTCGGCCAATACCGGCATCTCGGCCGTGATCGATCCGGTAGGACGCACGGTGGCCAGCCTCGGCCTCGGGATCGAAGGCATTTTGGACGCAAATCTGCCGACCGCAATCCCGCCCACGATCTATGCGAGAGTCGGTGACATCCCCGCAGCCATGCTCGTCGCACTGGCTGTGATTTTGGCGGTGCGGCGGCGCGTTGCCAAACGGCGCCCCTGATTACCGCGGCTTGCGATGTCCGGCGAGGTGGCCGGAATCCTTTGACAACCGTAGTCCCACGGTTGACAGACTGCACACGGGCTCCCCATTCTGCACCTTCTGCAAAAGACAGCGGTGCATTGCTAACTTTCTCCGCAATGTTTCCCCAATCAGAGTGAAGTTTTGACGTCGCTGTCACCTGAGGCAATCGTTCATTGCGCCGACGGTGGTGTTTGGAGGGCTGAGGAAATGTCGAAAGCGCCCAACCCTGTTGACAAATATGTCGGCAGTCGCGTGCGCATGCGCCGCATCATGTTGGGCATGAGTCAGGAAAAGCTCGGTGAAGCTTTGGGCCTGACTTTCCAGCAGATCCAGAAATACGAGAAGGGCACCAACCGGGTCGGCGCGAGCCGCATCCAGCAAATTGCAGAGATTCTGCAGGTGCCGGTATCATTCCTGTTCGAAGGCGGACCGAGCGGCGTCGCCGGCCCCGACGGCTTCGCCGAAGGCGCGTCGCCCTCTTATGTCTCGGACTTCCTCGCGACATCGGAAGGGCTCGCTTTGACCAAGGCGTTCACCCGAATCACCGATTCGAAGCTGCGCCGTTCGATCGTCGATCTGGTCGAGCAGATCGCCGCCCGCGAAGGCCCGGACAAGCGCTGAGGCGCTTTTTCATTCCGATTTGAGACTGCGCCAAATCTGGCCTATGTCGTCATTTGCGGACCGCGCCTCGCGCTGCCTCCGCTTAAATGATGCGATTCGAAGGCACAGATACGTCCATGGCGAACTCCAATTCATTCGATTCCCAAACCATCCTCGCTGGTATCCGCCGCTGGGTGGAAATCGAGACGCCGACGGAAGTGCCCGAGCAGGTCAACAAGCTGACCTCGATGGTTGCCGATCATTATCGCGATCTGCCCGTCACGCTCGAACGCATCCCCGGCGTCGATGGCTGCGGCGATCATCTTGCGGTGCGTTCGACCTGGGGCCAGGACCGACCCGGTATCCTGGTGCTTAGTCATCTCGATACCGTTCATCCCATGGGCTTCATCGCGCGGCTGCCGTTCAAGGTCGAAGGCGACAGCGCGTTCGGTCCCGGCATCTACGACATGAAGGGCGGCGCCTATATCGCCTATCACGCCTTTCGCGAGCTGTGCGCTGCACCCACCCGTCCACCGCTCGGCATCACCCATCTGTTCACCTCCGACGAGGAGATCGGCAGCCCGACCTCGCGTGCGCTGATTGAGAACGAGGGGCGCAAGGCCAAATACGTGCTGGTGACGGAGCCGGCGCGCGACGGCGGCAAGATCGTCACTGGACGCAAGGGCGTCGGGCGCTTCGAGGTGTTCATCAAGGGCGTGCCTGCGCATGCCGGCTCGCGGCCCGAAGACGGTCGCAGCGCGGTGCGTGAGCTCGCCAACGTCATCCTGACGCTGGAAGGGATGAACGATCTGACGCGCGGCGTCACCGTCAATGTCGGCGTGGTGCGCGGCGGCACGCGCCCCAACGTCACGCCGGAAGAAGCCTATGCCGAAGTCGATCTGCGCGTGCCTGGTACCAACGACGCGGACGAGTTCGTCGGCAAGATCCTCGGACTGACCTCGCAGACACCAGGCGTGACCGTGACCGTCACCGGCGAGCTCAACCGTCCGCCTTACGAGAAGGGCAATGCCGGCGCCTCGCTGTATGAGCATGCCAAGACGCTCGCCGCCGAACTTGGCTTCGAGCTCGTCGACACCCACACCGGCGGCGGCTCGGACGGCAATTTCACCGCGCCTTACACCGGCACGCTCGACGGTCTCGGCGTCGACGGCAAAGGCGCGCACACCCATTATGAGCAGCTCTACGTCTCCTCGCTCGAACCGCGCGCCCGCCTGCTCTATCGCCTGTACCAGACGCTGCGATGAGCGAACGCAAGTCAGATCCCGATCGCGCCGACGGCGAGCGCGCCTTCTTCGGACGGCGCAAGGGTCACAAGCTCAGGCAGCACCAGGCCGATCTGGTCGATCATCTGCTGCCGCATCTGTCGCTCGACATCACGGCGGAAAGACCGGCGAACGCGAACGAGATCTTCGATCCCGCGGCCGAGGATGTGCGGCTCGAGATTGGCTTCGGCGGCGGCGAGCATCTCGCCGCGGAAGCGCAAAACTTTCCGACCACCGGCTTCATCGGCTGCGAGCCTTACGTCAACGGCATGGCCAAGATCCTCGCGCAGATCGAAGCGGCCAACATCCGCAACATCCGCCTGTTCGCCGGCGATGCCGCCGAGCTGCTGGCCTGGCTGCCCGATGCCTCGCTGTCGCGGATCGACCTGATCCATCCCGATCCCTGGCCGAAGCGACGGCACTGGAAGCGACGCTTCGTGCAGGACAGGACCATCGCCGCGATGGCGCGCGTGCTGAAGGCGGGCGGTGAATTCCGCTTCGTCTGCGACATCGACGATTACTGCGCCTGGACGCTGTCGCATCTGTCGCACGCGTCGGATTTCACATGGCTCGCCGAGCGCGCCGATCATTTCCGCCAGCCCTGGGCCGGCTACACCATGACGCGCTATGGACGAAAAGCCGCGCGCGAGGGACGCAAGGCGTCGTATTTGCGGTTCAGGCGGTCTTAGTCGTCATTGCGAGGAGCCCGTGACAAAATTGCGAAGCAATTTTGCACTGCTGCGACGAAGCAATCCAGACTGCCTCTGCGGAGAAACCTCTGGATTGCTTCGCTTCGCTCGCAATGACGGAGGGTGGAGCTAGCTGGTCTGCCGGTTGCGCCAGAAATTCACGACGCGCTCGGCGGTCGATGGCATCAGGCGGGCGAAGTTCAGGCGCGCCTGCTCGAGATCGGCAGCACCAGGGGTGCGATGCGGCCCGTACCACATCAGGATCAGCGCGCGCACCGTCGGCCAGCCCAAATTCAGCACACGGCCGACGACCAGAATCGGATCGTAACGGTCGCCCGCGAGCAGGCGATCGAGCATCGGCAGCCTGACGCCTGACATCGCCGAGAGCGTGGCAACCGATTCCTCGTATTTGTGCGCCTTGGCGAAGCCGAGCAGCGCGCTCTCGCCGAGATGGCCGCCGCGATGCAGACCGAGCACCGTGCGTTGCGCGTCCGAGAAATCACGTCGCGGCCCGGGCGGCAGCGAAGCCTCCTCGATCGCCGCCATCGCGCGCTTGATCTCGACCTGACGCGTCGGATTGACCACCGTGGAAAGGCGACGCCTGATGACGTCGAGCGTGCCGTCCAGAAGCTCCTTGAGGTGCTCGCCCGAAAGATCCTCGCGCTGGCCGATCTTGAGCGTCAGCACGCCGTCCTGGCTCGCACGCTTGATCAGCTCCGAATAGCCGCCCGGCGAGAAATGCGCGCCGGCGTTGCCGGCGGCGCGGCGCACCACGTCGCGATCGCCGCGCTGGATCAGCACGTCGGTGATCTCGGTCGACAAGGTCGGCCGCTCCGTCATCGCCAGCAGATGGCCCTGGCCTTTCAGCCGGGCGATCTCGACAAGCGCGGCTTCATCGAGCACGGGCGAGCGGCGCAGCACAGGACCCGCCACCATGATCTCGTTTTCACGCGCAAGCTGGCCGACCAGATGAGGCGGCGCATTGTCCAGCCGCGAGAAGCGCTCGGCGAGATCGACCCGCGCGGCAAGCTCGGCATGCGGGACCAGATCGATCAGGAGATTGTCGAAGAGATCGACCAGCTCGGGACGGAGATTTGAAGCGTCCTGGAAGAACAGCGCGGAGATAGCGCTCGCGATCTCGCCACGACGCCGGGGATCGCCGCGTTTGACGATATCGTCGAGTCCGGGAATGAGCGACGTGGCAACGGTCATGGAACGCAAACTCGAATCTGGCACGCCGTGGGCGCGCCATAGCTCGAGCCGCTCCACAATTGCGGAATCTAGGCCCCCTTCGTGAAAGAAGCGTTGCTCCCAGGGGCGACGGCCGGCGTCGGCGCTCCCAGGGGCGCCGCTCGGCGCTCCCAAGGGGCGACGGCCAGAGGCGCAAAAAGCCCGCATCCGTCTGCGATGGGCCTTGTCCGGGCAGTCGGAAACGGCTATATCAACGGCAATTCATCTTCTCATACGATCCGCGTAGTGAGAGTGGGCCCGAAAGGACCCGCTCTTTTTTATTACCTGAACGCGGCTCGGCGGAAGATTGCGGCCCGACGCTGTCGGGAAAGTTCCGAAGCGGGCTTTGTCCTCTTAGCCAAGCGTTAACCATCGAGCGCCTTGACCCCTGATATGACTGGACCGACCACTGGTTCCACCGATGCCGAGTTGCTGGCCGAGCCGAGGCTCGTGGTCGAGCCGGGCGTGGCGGCACGGGTGTCTGCGGTCGCGGCGCCGGTGCTCGAGGGCATGGGTTACCGCCTGGTGCGGATCCGTATTTCGGGCGAGGCCGGCTGCACCGTGCAGATCATGGCCGAACGGCCTGATGGTTCGATGCAGCTCGAGGATTGCGAGGCGATTTCGCGGGCGCTGTCGCCAGTGCTCGATGTCGCCGACCCCATCGACCGCGCCTATCGGCTGGAGATCTCCTCGCCGGGGATCGATCGGCCGCTGGTGCGCCGCTCCGATTTCGAGCGCTATTCCGGCCATCTGGTGAAGATCGAGATGGCCGTCGCCCATGAAGGCCGCAAGCGGTTCCGCGGCATTCTCGGTGCCGTCGAAGGCGACCGCGTGCACCTGCGTCGCGACGACGCCAAGGCGGGCGACGATGCCGACGTGCTGCTGACCATGGAAGATATCGGTGAGGCACGGCTGGTGCTGACCGATGAGCTGATCGCCGAATCGATGCGCCGCGGCAAGGCCGAGGAGCGCAAGATGCGCCGCGATCTCGGTCTGGAGCCGCCGCAGGCACCCCACGCCGAGATCAGTGCGAAAATCACCAAGAACACCAAGCCGAAAAAGAAGCCGGCACCGACCAATACCAAGAAACATCGCCTTGCCGCCGAACGCGCGCGGCGCGGCGAGATCGAGCCTGACGAAGGAGACTAGCCATGGCAGTCAGCGCCAATCGACTTGAATTGCTCCAGATCGCCGACGCCGTCGCCCGCGAGAAATCGATCGATCGCGGCATCGTCATCGCGGCGATGGAAGATGCCATCGCCAAGGCGGCGCGCGCCCGTTACGGCAGCGAGACCGACGTTCACGCCGAGATCGACCCGAAGAAGGGCGAGCTGCGGCTGTCGCGCCACATGCTGGTGGTCGACAAGGTCGAAAACCACTCCAACCAGATCTCGCTGATCGACGCGCAGCGCGCCAATCCGGGCGCCCAGGTCGGCGACACCATCGCAGACACGCTGCCGCCGCTGGAATATGGCCGCATCGCCGCGCAATCGGCCAAGCAGGTGATCGTGCAGAAGGTGCGCGAGGCCGAGCGCGACCGACAATATCAGGAATTCAAGGACCGCATCGGTGACATCGTCAACGGCGTCGTCAAGCGCGTCGAATATGGCAGCGTGATCGTCGATCTCGGCCGCGGTGAAGCCATCATCCGCCGCGATGAGATGCTGCCGCGCGAAGTGTTCCGCAACGGCGACCGCGTCCGCGCCTATATTTTCGACGTCCGGCGCGAGACCCGCGGACCGCAGATCTTCCTGTCCCGCACCCATCCGCAGTTCATGGCGAAGCTGTTTGCGCAGGAAGTGCCTGAAATCTATGACGGTATCGTCGAGATCAAGGCGGTCGCCCGCGATCCGGGCTCGCGCGCGAAAATCGGCGTGATTTCCCGCGATTCCTCGGTCGATCCGGTCGGCGCCTGCGTCGGCATGCGCGGCTCGCGCGTGCAGGCCGTGGTCAACGAATTGCAGGGCGAGAAGATCGACATCATTCCCTGGTCGCCCGACATCGCGACCTTCGTGGTCAACGCGCTGGCGCCGGCCGAAGTGTCCAAGGTCGTCATCGACGAAGACCGCGAGCGCATCGAGGTCGTGGTGCCCGATACCAACAACCAGCTCTCGCTGGCGATCGGCCGCCGCGGCCAGAACGTGCGCCTCGCCTCGCAGCTCACCGGCTGGGACATCGACATCCTGACCGAGCAGGAGGAATCGGAGCGCCGCCAGGCCGACTTCGAGAACTCCACCCGCGTCTTCATGGAATCGCTCAATGTCGACGAGGTGGTCGGCCAGCTGCTGGCGTCCGAAGGCTTCACCTCGGTCGAGGAACTCGCGATGGTGGACCTCAAGGAACTCGCCAGCATCGAGGGTTTCGACGAGGAAACCGCGCAGGAGCTGCAGAGCCGTGCCCGCGAATATCTCGATCAGCAGGAAGCCGAGATCGAGGCCAGGCGCAAGGAACTCGGCGTCGAGGACGCCGTGAAGGACGTGCCCGGCGTGACCTCGAAGATGCTGGTGAAGTTCGGCGAGAACGACATCAAGACAGTCGAGGACCTCGCTGGCTGCGCCACCGACGATCTGGTCGGCTGGACCGAGCGCAAGGAAGGCGGCGAGCAGACCAAGTTCGCCGGTGCGCTCGACGGCCTCGGCATCTCGCGTGACGATGCGGAAGCCATGATCATGCAGGCTCGCGTCAAGGCCGGCTGGATCACCGAGGCTGACCTCGCCAAGCCGGCCGAAGAGGCTGACGCGGCCGAAGATCAGCCGGCTTAAGGGCAAAGGAGAATGTCGCCCGGATGCTTGCCAGCGTTGACAGCGAACTTGACCATGGACCGCGGGCCGAAAGGTCCGCGACCATGCGCATGTGCGCGGTCAGCCGCGAGGTCCGGCCGATCGATGAGCTGATCCGCTTTGTCGTATCGCCTGCCGGCGATATAGTTCCCGATCTCAAGCGCAAGCTGCCTGGACGCGGCATGTGGGTGACCGCCTCGCGCCAGGTGGTTGCGGAAGCGGTGCGGCGTCACCAATTTAGCAAGGCCTTCAAGCGCGAGCTGCGCACTCCCCAGACGCTTCCCGCCGACATCGAGGCGCTCCTGGTCCGGAGCGTGACCGAAGCCCTTGGGATTGCCGCCAAGGCGGGCCAGATCGTCACCGGATTCGGCAAGGTCGAGAGCGCCCTGAAGGAAGGCACGGTCGAGGTCCTGATCCACGCCAGCGACGGGGCCGCGGACGGAATCCGCAAATTGGACATGCTGGCACGGCAAAATGCCGGAAATCGCGGTACCAAGCCGCAGATTCCCGTCATCACCGCCCTGAAATCGGTAGAATTGGATTTGGCACTGACCCGGTCAAATGTGATACATGCTGCCCTGCTCGCGGGCCCGGCGAGCAAGTCATTCCTGTCACGTAGCCAGATGCTGGTCCGATACCGGATGGCGGACGCTGACAAGACTGCCGAAAAGCCCGGCCAGGATTTCTGAGAGACAACGAGACGACCCGATAGGACGGTGCGGAAACGCACAACACTGAATAAATCAGGATTAGGACTGCTGAATGGTTGATACCAAGACCCCTGACGACAAGAAGCTGAGCGTTCCGAGCAAGACGCTATCGCTCAAGCCGCGCGTCGAAACGGGCACTGTGCGCCAGAGCTTCAGCCATGGCCGCAGCAAGCAGGTCGTGGTCGAGAAGCGCGGCAAGCGCCGCATCGACGGCACCCCTGAGCCGCAGGCCCCCACGGTTGTCGCAAAGCCGGCGCCGGCTGCGCCCACGCCCGCCCCGTCACGCCCGGTGCCACCGCGCAACGCCGGCTCCGGCGTCGTGCTGCGTACCTTGACCGAGGACGAACGTTCCGCTCGCGCCAGCGCGCTCGCTGACGCCAAGGTTCGCGAAATCGAAGAGCGCCGCCAGGCCGAGGAAGAGGCCCAGCGCCGCGCCGTCCGCGAGGCCGCCGAACGCGCCGAGCGCGAAGCCGCCGAATCCCGCCGCAAGGCCGAGGAAGAGCGCCACCGTCACGAGGACGAAGCCAAGCGCAAGGCCGAGACCGAAGCCAAGAAGCGTTTTGGCGAAGGCGAGCAGCCGGCGGCCGGCGCGCGTCCCGCCGCCGCGGCTTCGGCCCCCGCGGCCACCGCCCCGCGCCCCGCGCCGACCACGACGCGTCCGGGGGCGACGACCACCGCTCGCCCGGCAACCACCACGTCACGGCCGGGCGGCCCTGTCGGTCGCACGCCCGCCGTTGCGGCCGGTCCGGACGAGGACGATGGTCCGCGCCAGATCCGCCGCGGTCCCGGCGGCGCCGCGCGTCCTGCCGCGGCCCCGAAGACCACGCACAAGCCCGGCCCGCAGAAGGAGCGCGGCCGTCTGACCGTCGTGACCGCTCTCAACGCGGACGACGTGCGCGAGCGCTCGATCGCCTCGTTCCGCCGCCGCACCCAGCGCCTGAAGGGCCATGCCTCGAACGAGCCGAAGGAAAAGCTCATTCGCGAAGTGACGATTCCGGAAGCGATCACCATCCAGGAACTCGCCAACCGCATGTCCGAACGCGCGGTCGACGTCATCCGCATGCTGATGAAGCAGGGCGCGATGCACAAGATCACCGACGTGATCGACGCCGACACCGCGCAGCTGATCGCCGAAGAGCTCGGCCACACCGTCAAGCGCGTCGCCGCGTCGGACGTTGAAGAGGGTCTGTTCGACCAGGTCGACGATTCCACCGATACCGAGACGCGTTCGCCCGTCGTGACCGTGATGGGCCACGTCGACCACGGCAAGACCTCGCTGCTCGACGCGCTCCGCCATGCCAACGTGGTGTCGGGCGAAGCCGGCGGCATCACCCAGCATATCGGCGCCTATCAGGTGCTGTCGCCCGAAAGCGGCAAGAAGATCACCTTCATCGACACGCCCGGCCACGCCGCGTTCACCGCGATGCGCGCCCGCGGCGCCAAGGTCACCGACATCGTCGTGCTGGTGGTCGCGGCCGATGACGGCGTCATGCCGCAGACGATCGAAGCCATCAATCACGCCAAGGCGGCCCGCGTGCCGATCATTGTTGCCATCAACAAGATCGACAAGCCCGATGCCAAGCCCGAGCGCGTCCGCACCGAGCTGCTCCAGCACGAGGTGCAGGTGGAATCCTTCGGCGGCGAAGTCGTCGACGTCGAAGTCTCCGCCAAGAACAAGACCAATCTCGACAAGCTGCTCGAGATGATCGCGCTCCAGGCCGAAATCCTCGACCTGAAGACCAATTCGGAGCGTCCGGCCGAAGGCACCGTGATCGAAGCCAAGCTCGATCGCGGCCGTGGTCCGGTTGCAACCGTGCTGGTCCAGCGCGGCACGCTGCGTGTCGGTGACATCATCGTCGCCGGCGCCGAGATGGGCCGCGTCCGTGCGCTGATCTCGGATCAGGGCGAGACCGTGGACGAGGCCGGGCCGTCGGTGCCGGTCGAGGTGCTCGGCTTCAACGGTCCGCCGGAAGCCGGCGACCGTCTCGCGGTCGTCGAGAACGAAGCCCGCGCCCGCCAGATCACCAGCTACCGCGCGCACCAGAAGCGCGAGAACGCGGCAGCCTCGATCTCAGGCATGCGTGGCTCGCTCGAGCAGATGATGTCGCAGTTGAAGACGGCGGGCCGCAAGGAATTCCCGCTGATCGTCAAGGCCGACGTCCAGGGCTCGCTGGAAGCGATCCTCGGCTCGCTGGAGAAGCTGGGTACCGACGAAGTCGCAGCCCGCATCCTGCATGCCGGCGTCGGCGGCATCTCGGAATCCGACGTGACGCTCGCGGAAGGCTTCAACGCCGCGATCATCGGCTTCTCGGTTCGTGCGAACAAGGAAGCCGCTGCCGCCGCCAAGCGCAACGGCATCGAGATCCGCTACTACAACATCATCTACGACCTCGTGGACGACGTGAAGAAGGCGATGAGCGGCCTGCTCGCGCCGACCTTGCGCGAAACCATGCTGGGCAATGCCGAGATCCTGGAGATCTTCAACATCTCCAAGGTCGGCAAGGTTGCCGGGTGCCGCGTCACCGACGGCACCGTGGAACGCGGCGCCAATGTGCGCCTGATCCGCGACAACGTCGTCGTGCACGAAGGCAAGCTGTCGACGCTGAAGCGCTTCAAGGACGAGGTGAAGGAAGTCCAGGCCGGCCAGGAATGCGGCATGGCCTTCGAGAACTATCACGACATGCGTGCCGGTGACGTGATCGAGTGTTACCGCGTGGAGACGATCCAGCGCTCCCTGTAAGTCCAAATCTTACCGAAGCGCCCGGATCTTTTTGAGCTGAAATTGCGGGAGTGCGATGGCCGGATTTTTTCCGGCCATCCACGCTCCATTCGTTTCAACAGGACAAATGACAATGCTCGTGCCCAAACGCGGGCACGTTGAGGTGATTTTCGACCATGCCACGGCATCATCAGAAGAAGAGTTCCGCGCCCGGCGGCTCGCAGCGTCAGCTGCGCGTCGGCGAGCAGGTTCGCCACGCGATAGCCGATATTCTGGCGCAAGGCAGCGTGCATGATGCGGACCTCGAAGGCCACATCATCACCGTGCCGGAGGTGCGGATGTCGCCCGATTTGAAGCTCGCGACAATCTACGTGATGCCGCTCGGTGGCCGCGACACCGAGCTCGTCATCACTGCGCTCGATCGCAACAAGAAATTCCTGCGCGGCGAAGTCGCGCGGCGCGTTAACCTGAAATTTGCACCTGACATTCGCTTCCGCGTCGACGAACGATTCGACGAAGCGGAACGGATCGAGAAGCTTTTGCGAACACCTGCGGTGCAGAAGGACTTGGACAAGAATCCGGATCAGCATCCGGATTCGGATCGGGAAGAAGAACAATGACGATGAACCCCGCTCACGGCGCGATCGGCAGCGATGAGGTCGATACGCGCGAGGCGCAGCAAAATAGTTTCGCGGATATCGGCGGCAATGGAGAGCCGCATCGGGAGGCGCGTCGCGTCAACAACGATCCGCGTGCGAACAAGCAGAAGGGCAATCAGGTGCGCCGCGATCGTCGCGACGTGCATGGCTGGGTCGTGCTCGACAAGCCGATCGGCATGACCTCGACGCAGGCCGTTGCCGTTCTCAAGCGCCTGTTCAACGCCAAGCGCGCCGGCCATGCCGGCACGCTCGATCCGCTCGCCTCCGGCGGACTGCCGATCGCGCTGGGTGAAGCCACCAAGACGGTTCCCTTCGTCATGGACGGCCGCAAGCGCTACCGCTTCACCGTGTGCTGGGGCGAGGAGCGCGACACCGACGATATCGAAGGCCGGGTCACCGCCACATCCGACCAGCGCCCGACCCGGGAGGCGATTGAAGCGCTGCTGCCCCGTTTCACTGGAATCATCGAGCAGGTTCCACCACGCTATTCCGCGATCAAGGTCCAGGGCGAGCGGGCCTATGACCTCGCCCGCGACGGCGAGGTCGTGGAGCTGGCCCCCCGTCCGGTCGAAATTCACCATTTAACCCTTGTAGATCAACCAGATAACGACAGGGCCGTGTTCGAGGCCGAGTGCGGCAAGGGCACCTATGTCCGGGCACTCGCCCGCGATATGGGCCGGATTCTCGGCAATTTCGGCCATATCTGCGCGCTGCGGCGGACCCTGGTCGGCCCATTCAGCGAAAATGACATGATTCCGCTGGATCAGCTGGAGGCTTTGTGCGATAGAGCCGCGTCCGGCGAGGGAAGCCTCGCCGACGCGCTGATGCCCGTTGAGACCGCGCTGGACGACATCCCGGCACTGGCCGTCACTCGGGCTGATGCGGCAAGGCTCCATCGGGGCCAGGCCGTTTTGTTGCGCGGACGGGATGCGCCCACAAGTAGCGGCACAGTCTATGTCACGGTGGCAGGCCGTCTTTTGGCGCTTGCTGAAGTTGGCAATGGCGAAATCATCCCCAAGCGTGTGTTCAACCTGACCGGCTTGACTGCCTCAACCGGTCGCAACGAGAGAAATTGACGATGTCGATTGCCGCAGAACGCAAAGCGGAAGTCATCAAGACGAATGCCACCAAGGCCGGTGATACCGGCTCGCCCGAGGTTCAGGTCGCGATCCTGTCGGAACGCATCAACAACCTGACCAACCATTTCAAGACCCACGTGAAGGACAACCATTCGCGTCGTGGTCTCTTGAAGCTGGTCTCGACCCGCCGCTCTCTCCTCGACTATCTGAAGAAGAAGGACGAGGCGCGGTACAAGGCGCTGCTCGAGAAGCACAACATTCGTCGCTAGTTCTTGCGCGCGCCACTGGCGCGCGTTTTTGCGCGTGATTTCGAGCGAAAGCGCTTATTGCAGGGTTTTTGATCGAGGCTCACGCGTAAGTCCGGTGTGAGCGATGTTTCGCATCCGGGGGCATGAGCAGCGAAGACCAAAGGTTCGGTGTTCGCGAACGTGCCGACTGACAGTCCAGCAGCAATCCGGCGGCTGGGCGCAACGGGCAAGGTGCCCGTATGACCCGAAAGGATGGACGCCATCCGACATCCAAAAACCATGGCAGGATCGCAGGACGCTGATCGCCCGCTCCGATCAGCGTCCTGCAATCTTGACATGGTTTTTGTTTTTCGAGCCGTCCCTTCTTTCGAGAACCCATGAAAGAAGACCTCTATGTTCAATAAGCATTCAGTCGAGATCGACTGGGGCGGACGCCCTCTCAAGCTCGAAACCGGCAAGATCGCACGCCAGGCCGACGGCGCCGTCATCGCCACCTATGGCGAGACCGTGGTGCTCGCCACCGTCGTCGCGGCGAAAGCGCCGCGTGAAGGCGTCGATTTCCTGCCGCTGACCGTCGACTACCAGGAAAAGACCTACGCAGCTGGCCGCATTCCCGGCGGCTATTTCAAGCGCGAGGGCCGTCCGACCGAGAAGGAAACGCTGGTCTCCCGCCTGATCGACCGTCCGATCCGTCCGCTGTTCGTCGACGGCTGGCGCAACGAGACCCAGGTGATCGCCACCGTGCTGTCGCACGACATGGAGAACGATCCCGACATCGTCGCGCTGGTGGCCTCGTCGGCCGCGCTGACGCTGTCAGGCGCCCCCTTCAAGGGCCCGATCGGCGCCGCCCGCGTCGGCTTCGCCAATGACGAGTTCATCCTCAACCCGACGCTCGACGAGATGGTCGACACCCAGCTCGACCTGGTCGTCGCCGGCACCGCGGATGCCGTGCTGATGGTGGAATCGGAAGCCAAGGAGCTGAACGAAGACATCATGCTCGGCGCCGTGATGTTCGGTCACCGCCACTTCCAGCCGGTCATCAACGCGATCATCGAGCTCGCCGAGAAGGCCGCCAAGGAGCCGCGCGAAGTCACCGTGATCGACAACGCCGCGCTCGAGAAGGAAATGCTCGGCCTCGTCGAGGCGGAGCTGCGCGCCGCCTACGCCATTCCGGTCAAGCAGGATCGCTACGCCGCGGTCGGCAAGGTCAAGGAGAAGGTGATCGCCCACTACTTCCCCGAAGGGCAGGAGCCGAAATACGACAAGCTGCGGGTTGCCGCCGTGTTCAAGGAGCTCGAGGCGAAGATCGTTCGCTGGAACATCCTCGACACCGGCAAGCGCATCGACGGCCGTGACGTCAAGACCGTGCGCAACATCGTCGCCGAAGTCGGCGTGCTGCCCCGCGCCCACGGCTCGGCGCTGTTCACCCGCGGCGAGACCCAGGCGATGGTCGTGACCACGCTCGGCACCGGCGAGGACGAGCAGTATATCGACGCGCTGTCGGGAACGTACAAGGAGACGTTCCTGCTGCACTACAACTTCCCGCCCTTCTCGGTCGGTGAGACCGGCCGCCTCGGCGGCACCAAGCGCCGCGAGATCGGCCACGGCAAGCTGGCCTGGCGCGCGATCCACCCGGTGCTGCCGCCCCATCACGAATTCCCCTACACCGTGCGCGTCGTCTCGGAGATCACCGAATCCAACGGCTCCTCGTCGATGGCTTCGGTCTGCGGCGCCTCGCTCGCGCTGATGGACGCCGGCGTGCCGTTGAAGCGGCCGACCGCGGGCATCGCGATGGGCCTGATCCTCGAGGACAAGCGCTTCGCGGTTCTCTCCGACATCCTCGGCGACGAGGACCATCTCGGCGACATGGATTTCAAGGTCGCAGGTACCGAAGCCGGCATCACCTCGCTCCAGATGGACATCAAGATCGAGGGCATCACCGAGGAGATCATGAAGGTCGCTCTCGGCCAGGCCAAGGAAGGTCGTATCCACATCCTCGGCGAGATGGCGAAGGCGCTCACCAACGCCCGCGCCGAGCTCGGCGAATACGCGCCGCGCATCGAGACCTTCAAGATCGCCACCGACAAGATCCGCGAAGTGATCGGCACCGGCGGCAAGGTGATCCGCGAAATCGTCGAGAAGACCGGCGCCAAGGTCAACATCGAGGACGACGGCACCGTGAAGGTCGCCTCCAGCGACGGCGAGGCGATGAAGGCCGCGATCAAGTGGATCAAGTCGATCGCGTCCGATCCGGAAGTCGGCCAGATCTATGACGGCACCGTCGTCAAGGTGATGGAGTTCGGCGCCTTCGTGAACTTCTTCGGTTCGAAGGACGGCCTCGTCCACATCAGCCAGCTCGCCGCCAACCGCGTGCAGAAGACCTCCGACGTCGTCAAGGAAGGCGACAAGGTCAAGGTCAAGTTGCTCGGCTTCGACGACCGCGGCAAGACCCGCCTGTCGATGAAGGTGGTCGACCAGACCACCGGCGAAGACCTCGAAGGCAAGGACAAGGGCGGCGAGGGCGAGAAGGCTCCGCGCGAAGCGGCCGGCGAGTAATCCCTTCTCACATCGGAAACACGAAAGGGCGGCCGAGAGGCCGCCCTTTTTGTTTGTCGCGTCACACGAACCGCTCGGGCGTTCACCTCTCCCGCAAGCGGGAGAGGTGAAGTACTCACGCCGCGAGGTCGAACCGGTCGAGGTTCATCACCTTGGTCCAGGCCTTGGCGAAATCGGCCACGAACTTCTCCTTCGAATCCGAGGTCGCATAGACTTCGGCGAAGGCGCGGAGCTGCGAGTGCGAGCCGAAGATCAGATCGGCGCGCGTGCCGGTCCACTTCACCGCATTGGTCTTGCGGTCGCGCCCCTCATAGGAACCGTCGGCCACTGGGGTCCACGCCGTGCTCATGTCGAGCAGGTTGACGAAATAGTCGTTGGACAGCGTGCCCGCCTTGGCGGTGAAGACGCCGTGCTTCGACCCGTTCGCGTTGGCGCCGAGCACGCGCAGGCCGCCGACCAGCACGGTCAGCTCAGGACCCGTGAGCTTGAGAAGCTGCGCGCGATCGACGAGCGCTTCCTCCTCCCGCAGGAACTGATGCTTCTTGCCGACATAGTTGCGGAAGCCATCGGCCCGCGGCTCCAGCGGCGCGAAGGAGGCCGCGTCGGTCTGTTCTTGCGACGCATCCATGCGGCCCGGCGTGAAGCCGACCTTGACGTCGACGCCGGCATCTTTCGCCGCCTTCTCGACCGCGGCTGTGCCGCCGAGGACGATGAGATCGGCGAGCGAGACCTTCTTGGCGCCTGAGGCCGCGTTGAAGTCCTTCTGGATCGCTTCGAGCTTGCCGAGCACCTTGGAGAGCTGGGCCGGCTGGTTGACCTCCCAGTCCTTCTGCGGGGCAAGGCGGATGCGCGCACCGTTGGCGCCGCCGCGCTTGTCCGAGCCGCGGAACGTCGAGGCCGACGCCCAGGCGGTCGAGACCAGCTCGGACACCGAGAGACCCGAAGCCAGGATCTTGGCCTTCAGCGCGGCGATGTCCTGATCAGAGACCAGCTCGTGATTCACGGCCGGAATCGGATCCTGCCAGATCAGCGTCTCCTTCGGCACCAACGGGCCGAGATAGCGCTGGATCGGACCCATGTCGCGATGGGTCAGCTTGAACCAGGCGCGGGCAAACGCGTCCGCGAACTGATCGGGGTTTTCCAGGAAGCGACGCGAGATCTTCTCATAGGCCGGATCGAAGCGCAGCGAGAGGTCGGTCGTCAGCATCGTCGGGCGATGCTTCTTCGACTTGTCGAACGGATCGGGAATGATGGCGTCGGCACCCTTGGCCGTCCACTGGTTCGCACCGCCGGGGCTCTTCGTCAGCTCCCATTCGTACTTGAACAGGTTCTCGAAGAAGTTGTTGCTCCACTTCGTCGGCGTCGTGGTCCAGGTCACTTCGAGGCCGCTGGTGATGGTATCACCGGCGAGGCCCGTGGCGTGCTTGCTCTTCCAGCCAAGGCCCTGATCTTCCAGCGCGCCCGCTTCCGGCTCGGGACCAACCAGCGACGGATCGCCGGCGCCATGGGTCTTGCCGAAGGTGTGGCCGCCGGCGATCAGCGCAACGGTTTCTTCGTCGTTCATCGCCATGCGGAAGAAGGTCTCGCGGATGTCCTTGGCCGCGGCGACCGGATCCGGCTTGCCGTCCGGGCCTTCCGGATTGACGTAGATCAGGCCCATCTGCACCGCGCCGAGCGGCTCGGCGAGCTGGCGTTCGCCGCTGTAGCGCTCATCGCCGAGCCAGGTGCCTTCCGGACCCCAATAGAGCTCTTCCGGCTCCCAGACATCGGCGCGACCACCGGCGAAGCCGAACGTCTTGAAGCCCATCGACTCCAGCGCGACGTTGCCGGCGAGCACCATCAGATCGGCCCAGGAAATCTTGCGACCGTATTTCTGCTTGATCGGCCAGAGCAGCCGGCGCGCCTTGTCGAGGTTGGCGTTGTCAGGCCAGGAGTTGAGCGGAGCAAAACGCTGCTGACCGGCACCCGCGCCGCCGCGGCCGTCGGTGATGCGGTAGGTGCCGGCGCTATGCCAGGCCATGCGGATCATGAGGCCGCCATAGTGACCGAAATCGGCGGGCCACCATTCCTGCGAATCCGTCATCAGGGCGGTCAGGTCCTTGATGACCGCATTCAGGTCGAGCGTCTTGAATTCCTTGGCATAGTCGAACGCCTCGCCCATCGGATCGGACAGGCTGGAATTCCTGTGCAGCATGTCAATGCTGAGATTGGTGGGCCACCAGTCGCGGTTCGCTGGCACGCGTTTGCCGCCCGAAAACGGGCACTTCGAAGTGTCGTCCATGAATACCTCCTCTGGTGGCGTCCGACTGCGCCATTGACCAGGTCGAAACACTCTAAGCGTCGCCTTCGATCAGGGGAAGTTGACTTTAATGATCGCTGCGATAGGTTTTTCTGATGATCAATCTGACGCTGCGCCAGCTGCGCTATTTCGACGCGCTCGCCCGCCATGGTCATTTCGGCCGCGCCGCGGAAGCCTGTTCCATCTCGCAGCCGGCGCTGTCGATGCAGATCAAGGAATTGGAGGAGGCGCTCGGCGGGCTGCTGCTGGAGCGCAGCGCGCGCCAGGTTGCGCTGACCCGGTTCGGCGAGGAGCTCGCCCAGCGCGTCCGCGACATCCTGCGCTCGGTCGATGAACTCGGCGATTTCGCCCGCGCCTCACAGAACCGTTTTGCCGGGCGCCTGCGCATCGGCATGATCCCGACGATCGCGCCCTATCTTTTGCCCAAGATCACCAAGAATCTGACGCGCATGCATCCGGAGCTCGACATCCGCGTGCGCGAGACGATGACACCGCGGCTGATCCAGGAGCTGGTCGAAGGCCGGCTCGACACCGCGATCGTCGCCCTGCCGGTCTCCGAGCCCTCGCTCACCGAGGTCGCCCTGTTCGAGGAGAAATTCCTGCTGGTGCGGCCGGGCACGGATGCGGGCACCCCGGTGCCGTCGCGCGAGATGATGCGCGAGATGCGGCTGCTGCTGCTCGAGGAAGGCCATTGTTTCCGCGACCAGGCGCTGTCGTTCTGCAATATGCAGTCGGCGCCGCCGCGCGAGATGCTGGATGCGAATTCGCTGTCGACGCTGGTGCAAATGGTCAGCGCCGGCATCGGCGTTACCTTGATTCCGGAGATGGCGGTGTCGGTGGAGACGCGATCGGCGTCGGTGTCGCTGTCGCGCTTCCGCGACCCCGAGCCCTCGCGCACCATCGGCATGGTCTGGCGCAAGACCAGCCCGCTGGCGCGCCAACTGCTGCAGATTTCCGAGGTGGTGTGCCTGTCGGCCGGCAAGGTGCGCGCGCGGCCGACCGCGCGCAGCAAGGCTTGAGCCGTGACGTCAGATCCCATCATCCGGCCTGCCGGCGCCGATGAATATGACGAGATCGGCCGTGTCTGGATGGAGAGCTGGGTTTCCACGGGTCTGGCCGAAGCCAGCGAATTCCTGCTGGCCAATTTGCGCGCCCGCGTCCGGCGCGAGATCGAGGACGGCTGGAGCCTGTTCGTCGCCGATGATCAGGGCACCATCGCCGCGATGCTGGCGCTGCATCTGCCAAACCACTATCTCGACATGCTGTTCGTCGGGCCCGCCTATCAGGGTCAATCGCTCGGCCGGAAGCTGCTCGCCTTCACGCGCACGCAAATGCCCAACGAGATCTACCTGCGCTGCGTTCGCGAGAACGAGAAGGCCTGGCGCTGGTATGAGCGCGAAGGCTTTGTGTTCGAGAAGGAAGAGGTCGAACCGTCGAACGGGTTCGTGATGAAATACTACCGTTGGGAGCGCAAACGGAACTCGCCATGATCAAGCTCTACTGGTCACCGCGCTCGCGATCGTTCTCGACGCTCTGGCTGATGGAAGAGAGCGGGCTGCCCTATGAACGGGTGCTGACCGACATTTCGACCGGCGCGCAGAAGGCACCGGACTATTTGAAGATCAATCCGATGGGCAAGGTGCCGGCGCTCAGCGACGGCGATGCCGCGCTCGGCGAGGCCGCGGCGATGTGCGCTTACATTGCCGACCGCTATCCCGAGACGAAGCTGGCGCCAGCCGCGACCGACCCGCGCCGCGCGCGCTATCTGCAATGGCTGTTCTTCTCGCCCAGCTGCATCGAGCCGGCGATCATCCAGATCTTCCGCGGTGCGCCGGTTCAAGATGGTGCCGTCGCGCGTTTCCTTCGATACCTATATCGCAAGCTGCATGGCGCGGCCGGCGTTTCAGCGCGCGGAGAAGATCGCGGCGGGCTAAGCGAGCTCTCGTAGGGTGGGCAAAGCGCAGCGTGCCCACCACTTGGTTGCGATGATTGAAAGATCGTGGGCACGTCGCTGACGCTCCTTTGCCCACCCTACGTCACTACGGCACCTACTCCGGCGCCTTCAGATCATCCGGCCTTGGCATCAGCACGATGTTATAGCCACTATCGACATAGTGGATCTCGCCGGTCACGCCGCCGGAGAGATCCGACAGCAGATACAGCGCCGAGCCGCCGAGCTCGTCGAGCGTGACGCCGCGACGAAGTGGCGAATGCTTTTGCATGAATGCAAACATCGCGCGCGCCTCGCCGATGCCGGAGCCGGCGAGCGTACGGATGGGGCCGGCGGAGATCGCGTTGACGCGGATGCCGCGCGGTCCGAAGTCGGAGGCGAGATAGCGCACCGAGGCTTCCAGCGCCGCCTTGGCGACGCCCATCACGTTGTAGTTCGGCATCGACCGCTCGGAAGCGCCGAAGGTCAGCGTGAGCATGCTGCCGCCGTCCGTCATCAGTTCGGCCGCGCGCTTTGCAACCTCAGTGAAGGAGAAGCAGGAGATCACCATGGTGCGCGAAAAATTCTCGCGGCTGGTGTCGGCATAGCGTCCCTTCAGCTCGTTCTTGTCGGCGAAGCCGATGGCGTGGATGACGAAATCGAGCTGGCCCCATTTTTCGCGAAGCACGGCGAAGGTCGCATCGACGCTGGCGATGTCCTCGACGTCGCAGGGCAGCACCAGCTCCACGCCGAGGGACTCCGCGAGCGGCTTGACACGCTTGCCCAAAGCTTCGCCCTGGAAGGTGAAGGCAAGCTCGGCGCCGTGGGCATGCAGCGTCTTCGCCATGCCCCAGGCGATCGAATGATCATTGGCGATGCCCATGATCAGACCGCGCTTGCCTTTCATTAAGCCTTCCATTGCTTCTTAACTCCACTATTCGGTGTCGTCGCCCGCCTCGTGCGCGCTTGCGCACTGGGGCGGGCGATCCAGTATTCCAGAGACCGTCGTGAGAAATCGAGAAGCCGCGGCGTACCGGATGCCCCGCTCCCGTGCGCAATTGCGCACTAGGCGGGGCATGACAGCGTGCGCCGTCACACGTCCATCCGGCTGAACACCAGCGTGGCGTTGGTGCCGCCGAAGCCGAACGAGTTCGACAGCACGGTGCCGATTTTGACGTTGTCGATGCGCTTGCGCACGATCGGCATGTCGGCAAACACAGGATCGAGCTCCTGGATGTGCGCGCTCTCGCAGATGAAGCCGTTGTTCATCATCAGCAGCGAATAGATCGCCTCCTGCACGCCGGTCGCGCCCAGCGAGTGGCCGGTCAGCGCCTTGGTCGCCGAGATCGGCGGGCACTTTTCGCCGGCGCCGAACACGCGACGCAGCGCGTCGATTTCCGGCGGGTCGCCGGCCGGCGTCGAGGTCGCGTGCGGGTTGATGTAGTCGACCTTGGTCTTTACCGTCGACATCGCCATGCGCATGCAGCGCTCGGCACCTTCACCCGACGGCGCGACCATGTCGTAGCCGTCCGAGGTCGCGCCATAGCCGACGATCTCGCCGTAGATCCGCGCGCCGCGCGCCTTGGCGTGCTCGAGCTCTTCCAGCACCAGCACACCGGCGCCGCCGGCGATGACGAAGCCGTCGCGGTTGACGTCGTAGGGACGCGAGGCTGTGGCGGGCGTGTCGTTGTACTTCGAGGACATCGCGCCCATGGCATCGAACAGCACCGACAACGACCAGTCGAGTTCCTCGCAGCCGCCGGCGAAGATGACGTCCTGCTTGCCAATCTGGATCGTCTCATAGGCATTGCCGACGCAATGGTTCGACGTCGCGCAGGCTGACGAGATCGAATAGTTCACGCCCTTGATCTTGAACCAGGTCGCAAGCGTTGCCGACGCCGTGGACGACATCGCCTTCGGCACCGCAAACGGACCGACGCGCTTCGGTCCCTTGCTGCGGGTGATATCGGCGGCTTCGACGATGGTGCGGGCGGATGGACCGCCGGAGCCCATGATGATACCGGTGCGAATGTTGGAGACTTCGTCAGGCGACAGACCGGAGTCCTGGATCGCCTGCTCCATTGCGATGTGATTCCACGCGGCACCCTGGCCGAGGAAACGCATCGCACGGCGGTCGACGACCGTCGATGGATCGAGCGTGGGCGCACCTTGCACCTGCGAGCGGAAACCGAGCTCGGCATATTTCTCGGCCCGCGAAATGCCCGACTTCGCCTCGTGAAGGCTTGCAAGCACTTCCTGGGTGTTGTTTCCGATCGACGAGACGATACCCATCCCGGTGACCACAACCCGCCTCATGACAGCCTCGCCTAAATCGTTGTCTTCTTGGTGATGCGCTTATCCCAGGCTCGTGCCTTGCTTGAACAGGCCGACCTTCAGGTCCTTGGCGCGATAAATAATCTGGTCGTCGACCGAAAGCCATCCGTCGGCAATGCCGAGCACCAGCTTTGAACGCATCACGCGCTTGATATCGACATTGTACACAACCTTGCGGGCCTCGGGCAGCACCTGGCCGCCGAACTTCAATTCGCTGAGGCCAAGCGCACGGCCGCGACCTTCGCCACCGATCCAGCCCAGATAGAAGCCGACCATTTGCCACAGCGCATCAAGTCCGAGGCATCCCGGCATCACCGGATCGTTCTTGAAGTGGCAACCGAAGAACCAGAGGTCGGCCTTCACGTCGAGCTCGGCGCGCACCAGGCCCTTGCCGAATTCGCCGCCATTGTCGTTAATTTCCGTGATGCGGTCGAACATCAGCATCGGTGGCAGCGGCAATTGCGCATTGCCCGGGCCGAACATCTCACCGCGGGCACATGCCAGCAAATCTTCGTATTCGTAACCGTTGCGCCTGTTCAGCATGCGGAAGCCTCTGTTTGAACCCCGATTGAGCGGCGTTTCTGGCAAAAATGGGCCCCGTCCTGCTCGGACGGCAACACCGATTGCCGTCCTCAGGCGCCAATACCGAGAGCCGGATCGGCCGCGGGCCGGGCCCCAATGCCTAGCCGCGCCAAAATCGGTTGGACGGAACCGCGCGCTCTCTAACACAGGCCTTTTCGGGTAGCAAAGCCGTCCCATGAAGGTAAAATGACGGAGCTTCGGGCCGGTTCCTCAGCTGATTAGAACCAGTCTAGTTGCGAGAAACTTGCATCTGCATCTATCTGTCCATATATTGCAGACAGATAGTGTTCACGCGTGCCCGAATTCTGGAAATGAGCGAAAACAACGCGATCCGTCACGACGAAGATGCCCATGCGGCCCTTCTGTCCGGCCGCCAGCCGGCCCTGACCGGCTGCCCCTGGCACGACGTCAACGAAATGCTCCAATCCGCCGGTCTGCGCCCGACGCGTCAGCGGATGGCGCTCGGCTGGCTGCTGTTCGGCAAGGGCGCGCGCCATCTCACGGCTGAAATGCTCTATGAGGAAGCGACGCTGGCCAAGGTTCCGGTCTCGCTCGCGACCGTCTACAACACGCTGAACCAGCTGACCGATGCCGGCCTGCTGCGTCAGGTCAGTGTCGACGGCACCAAGACCTATTTCGACACCAACGTCACCACCCACCACCATTACTACCTCGAGAACAGCCACGAGCTGGTCGATATCGAGGATCCGCATCTGGCGCTGTCCAAGATGCCCGAGGTGCCGGAGGGGTACGAGATCGCGCGCATCGACATGGTCGTGCGCCTGCGCAAGAAGCGCTAGTCGTCGTTCCGGCGAAAGCCGGAACCCATGCCGCGATCTATCGATAATCCTAGATGCCAGTACCGCGGGACGAGCGGATCACTGGCGGTACTCGTCAAACTTCCGCCCGTGGTTCTGGGTCCCGGCTTTCGCCGGGACCACGGTGGTGCGTCAATTCACCTGCTCGTCGGCATAGACGCCCCAGAGGCGCTCCTGCTGGATCCAGCCGTCAAAGCCGTTGCCGGTGACGTGGCACCAGCTGGTGGTGCATTTTTTCACTGTCGCCACAACGCCGGCCTGGAGCTTTGCGGCCACCGTGCTCTGGGGATCGGCACGGTCATAGATCGGTGCGAGCTCGTCCTTGTTCTTCATGGTGACCACCGCAGTGCGGCGTCCCGACAGCAGGGAGTGATAGACCCAGCCCTCGGCGCCCTCTGAATCGCGCACCCGGCGCCAGTTCTCGAACTCGGCGGTGATTTCGACCGGCAGGCCGGCACGGGTGTAGACCCAGGCCACATCATTGTCCTTGGTCGGGCCGGCGCGGACATTGACGTGATCCGATTTGAGACTGACGTAGCGCGGCACCGGCAGGCCGCTGGCGGTCTGGGGTGTGGTGTCCTTGGCCGAGTGCGAGGGGCCGACCGAGGCGCTCCACCAGGTGCAAACGAGCGCCATCACCGAACAAAAACGCCCCAACGCCATCACCCGTCTCCTGTCGAAGACCCGGCTGAACCGGGTCCTCACCCCAAATTCCAAAACCTGCCGCGCAACGCCCCTCTCCCGCCCCACGCGGGTGTTCCCGAAGCCAACTTGTCTTGGCCCGGCCTTCTGCTAGAGAGGACGGACGCTTGAACAACCAGTTTGCCCCGATTTTCCGGCCGGAAATCTCGGGAAAGCTTGAAGGAAACGCCGGGGACGACACGGCAAAGCCAGTGTCGAACAACCGGGTTAATGAGGCCTCAACAGCCGGCCTTTGGCGACAAAGGCGGCCTGCAACGCCTCATGAGGGCAGGACATGTCGGTGAAGAAAAAGCCCCTCGTCGTGGTGACGCGCAAGCTGCCGGACTCGATCGAGACCCGGATGCGCGAACTGTTCGACGCACGCATCAATCTCGACGACACGCCGATGTCGGCCGAGCGGCTCGCCGAGGCCGCGCGCACCGCCGACATCCTGGTTCCGACTGTCACCGATCACATCAGCGCCGACATCGTCAACCAGCCCGACTGCAAGCTGAAGCTGATCGCCAATTTCGGCAACGGCGTCGACAATATCGATGTCGAGGCCGCGCATGCCCGCGGCATCACCGTGACGAACACGCCGAAGGTGCTGACCGAAGACACCGCCGACATGACCATGGCGCTGATCCTGGCCGTGCCGCGCCGGATGATCGAAGGCGCCTCGGTGCTGACGGAAGGAAAGCCCTGGGCCGGCTGGTCGCCGACCTGGATGCTCGGCCACCGCATCGGCGGCAAGCGCCTCGGCATCATCGGAATGGGCCGCATCGGCCAGGCGGTCGCGCGCCGCGCCCGCGCCTTCGGCCTCCAGATCCACTATCACAACCGCCGTCCCGTCGCCCCGAAGATCGCCGAAGAGCTTGGCGCGACCTATTGGGAAAGCCTCGACCAGATGCTGGCACGGATGGACATCATCTCGGTGAATTGTCCGCATACGCCGGCGACCTATCATCTGCTGTCGGCGCGACGGCTGAAGCTGATCCGCAAAGATGCCTACATCGTCAACACCGCGCGCGGCGAAGTCACCGACGAAGACACGCTGATCAAGCTGATCGAAGGCGGCGAGATCGGCGGCGCCGCTCTCGACGTCTATGAGCACGAGCCCGCGGTCAATCCGAAGCTGGTGCGGCTTGCGAAGGCCGGCAAGGTGATCCTGATGCCGCATATGGGCTCGGCCACGATCGAAGGCCGCGTCGAGATGGGCGAGAAGGTGATCATCAACATCCGCACCTTCCTCGACGCCCACAAACCGCCGGACCGCGTGCTGCCGAGCATGCTGTGAAGCTTAAAACTGATCGCGCTCAGGCGCGATGCACGCTGAGATCCTGGAACACCGGCCCATCGCCATTGAGCGGATTGGCGGGATCGCGCGCATAGCGCAGCGTCTCGAAGCGCATCGCGCGCGCATCGATCATCAGCAGGCGGCCGACGAGGCCCTCGCCAAAACCGACGATCTCGCGGATCGCCTCCAGCGCCATCATCGAGCCCATGACGCCCGCAAGCGCGCCCATCACGCCGGCCTCGGCGCAGGCCGGCACGGTGCCCGGCGGCGGCGGTTCCGGAAACAGGCAGCGATAGGTCGGATTGAATTCGCCCTGCGCGTTGGTCTCATGTGCGCGGATGGTGGTGAGCGAGCCATCGAACGTGCCGAGCGCCGCGGTGATCAGCGGCCGCTTGGCGAAGAAGCAGGCGTCCGACACCAGATAGCGCGTCGAGAAATTGTCGGAACCATCGAGCACGAGATCGTAATCGCCGATCAGCGAGAGCGCATTGTCGGCATTGAGCCAGGTGGCGTGGCCGACGAAGCGAACATGCGGATTGAGTTCGGCGATCCGTTCCGCCGCGCTCTCGACCTTGTGGCGGCCGATGTCGGGCGTGGTGTGGATGACCTGGCGCTGGAGATTTGACAGCGACACCACGTCGTCATCGATCACGCCGAGCGTGCCGACGCCGGCGGCGGCCAGATACATCAGCGCAGGCGCGCCGAGCCCGCCGGCGCCGATCACCAGCACGGAGGCCCGCTTCAGCGCGGCCTGGCCGGGACCGCCGACATCGCGCAGCACGATATGGCGGGCATAGCGTTCGAGTTCGTCCGGGCTCAGCACCTTCTCTTACTCCTGAACCAGCCCAACATTGTTCGCGACCAACGAGATGTGCTTGAATGGCAGCGCGTTCAATGGGCTGGCTGGATTTGTCATGAGATCGATGCTTGCGGCAACACTGATGTTGGCGTCCGCCACAGGCGCCGGCGCCCAGATGACAACGCCCCCGATCCCCGGCACCAAGCCGAAGGTGGTCCAGACCGTTCCGATCAAGCCGCCCGCACTGCAAACACCGTCGGAAACCGCCGACGCGATGGTGCAGGCCGAGCGGCTGGCGCTCCAGTCCGACCTCGCCTGGGTCGGCCAATATAACGGCGCCATCACCGGCGACGTCAGCTCGCGCATGGTTGACGCCATCAAGGAGTACCAGAAGGCCAAGGGTGGCAAGCCGACCGGCGTGCTCAATCCGCAGGAGCGCGCCGCGCTGGCCGAGACCGCACGGCGCAAGCAGGACAGCGTCGGCTGGAAGATCGTGACGGAGACGACCAGCGGCGCGCGGCTCGGCATTCCCTCCAAGCTGGTGCCCAATCAGGCGACCGACGCCAACGGCTCGAAATGGAGCTCACCGACCGGCACGGTGCAGGTGCTGCTGAACCGCCGCAAGGAGGCGAATCCGACCACCGCAAAACTTGCTGAAACCGAGAAGAAGGAGCCGGCCGGGCGTAAGGTCGACTACACCGTGGTGAAGCCCGATTTCTTCGTGCTTTCAGGGTTGCAGGGCCTGAAGAAGTTTTACGTGCGCGGCACGTTCAAGGGCGACGAGGTCCGCATCATGACGATCCTGTATGACCAGGCGATGGAGAACACGGTCGAGCCGGTCGTGATCGCGATGTCGAGCGCGTTCAATGCGTTTCCGTCGCGGCCGCAAGCCGGGCCGCCGCCGCGCAAGACGGTCGAATACGGCACGGGTATCGTCGTCAGCGACGGCGGCGCGATTCTGGCGGACCGTCTCGTCACCGATGCCTGCCTTGCCATTACGATCGGCGGCTATGGCAGTGCCGACCGCCTCGCCGAGGACAAGGAGCACGATCTCGCGCTGCTGCACATCTATGGCGCGCGCGGCTTGAAGCCGCTCAGCCTGACCGGCGGCGCGGCGAAGACGGGCGTCGATGTCGTCGGCATCGCCGATCCGCAGAGCCAGGGCGGCGCGGCCGGCGTGTCGAGCGTCAAGGGCACGCTGACGCCGGTGACCAGCAGCGACTCCGCGCTGTCGCCTCCGCCCGCGGTCGGCTTCTCCGGCGGCGCGGCCATCGACGGCGAGGGCAAGTTCGTCGGTGTTGCCTTGTCGAAGCCAGCGATGGTTGCGGGTCCCGCGACCTCAATGCCGACGTCACAAGCGGTGATGGTCTCTGCGGAGACGGTGCGCGATTTCCTGAAGGCGAACGCCGTCACCGCGAACGGCACGTCGACCGATGCGAAAGCCGCCGTCGTGCGCGTGATCTGCGTACGGAAATAACGCTCAACTCAGTCTGAACCTGATCCCCGCCTTCGCGAGCCCGCCGGAGATCCCGACCGGCGTGCCGTCGGCGCGCCAGCAGGCGGCGCCGGTCATGGTGCCGTCGTCGTGGAAGGCGATGCCGTTCATGCCGCCGGCGACGGTCGCGACCGGCTGGACCTTGTGACCGAGCGCCGCGAGTTTCGCGCGCACGCTTTCCGGCACGGTGTGCTCGACCTCGAGCGCGTTGCCTTCGGTCCACACGCGCGGCGCTTCGACCGCTTCCTGCAAGCTCATGCCGTGGTCGATCAGGTTGACCAGCGCCTGCATCGCACTCGGAAAGATGCGTTTGCCGCCGGGCAGGCCGAGCGCATAGCGCAGCTTGCCGTCACGCAGCGCCATCATCGGCGACATCGAGGTCGTCACACGCTTGCCCGGCGCAAGCGACAGGGCATGGCCCGGCCGCGGATCGAACAGGTTCATGTAGTTGTTGGCGATGGCCCCCAGACCCGGGATCATGATCTTGGCGCCGAACAGATTGTTGATGGTCTGCGTGGTCGCGACGACATTGCCAAAGCTGTCCGCCGCCGTCATGTGGGTGGTGTGCGCGCTTTCGAGCTGGGTCACGCCGGCGCCAAAGGCCTGCGCGCGCGCCGCATCGATGGTGCGACGGCGCTCCTCGGCATAGGCCTTCGAGGTCAGCTTCTCCACGGGCACGCCGACATAATCAGGATCGCCGCTGGCCGCGGCGCGATCGGCGAAGGCGATCTTGAAAACCTCGGCGAGATAGTGAATCGTCTCCGACGTGCCGAAGCCGAGGCGGCCGATGTCGTAACCTTCAAGAATATTCAGCATCTGCGCGATGTGCACGCCGGAGGCCGCGGGCGGCGGCGGGCCCAAAATGGTCCAGCCGCGATAGTCGGCGCGGATCGGCTGCCGCTCGACGGTTTTGTAATTGGTGAGATCGTTGCGGCGGATGAAGCCGCCTGATTTCTCCATGTAGTCGACGAGGATGTCGCCGAGCGGTCCCTCGTAAAGCGCCTTCTCGCCGTGATCGCCGATGGTACGGAGCGTCTCGGCATATTCTGATTGCACCACGCGCTCGCCGATCTTGAGCGGCTCGCCACCGGGCAAATAGATCGCCGCGATGGGCTTGTCCTTGCGCATCGTGGCCGCGCTCTCGCTGATGCATTCATGCAAATAGGGCGTGACTGCATAGCCGCGCGCGGCATGCTTGATCGCGGGCTGCATGACGTCGGCAAGCGACATGGTGCCGAACCGTTGCAGCGTCTCGCACCAGGCTTTCAGCGAGCCTGGCGTCGCGACTGCCTTTGGACCGTTGAGGTTCTCATTGCCGACGGTGTCGAACACGTCGTGGGCCGAGCCCGGCTTCGACGTGTAGGTGGTGTCGCGCACCGAAGCGGGCACGGTGCTCTGGCCATCGATGACGCGGTGGCTGCCGTCGGCGAGACGGATATGCGCCATGCCGCCGCCGATGATGCCGACCATCATCGGCTCGACCACGGTCAGCGTGAACAGCGTGGCGATGGCAGCATCGACAGCGTTGCCGCCGGCGGCCAGCATCTCGGCTCCGGCGCTGGACGCCAGCGGGTGGTTGCTCACAACCATGCCGCGGCTCGAGACCGCCGGCATCTTCTGACATTCAAAGCTCGTTGCCGTTCGGTCGCGCCAGTTTCCGCCCATGCCGCTCGTCCTTCCTGTTCGCGATAACGAGCACATCACACGCAGGATTGCGGGTCCAGTAATGGTACGGATTAGCTGGCATTCCTGATTCTGCCATCATCGTTACCGTTGATTCGGACATCCGCGGTCCCTTTGGATCGGGCAGGGCACGTCCTGAGCGAGAAGAGCTCAGCATCGCAAACGATGCACGTTCGCGTGGCGTGATCCCAAGACCCAGGCACTCCAAAGGATTCAACTCTCCATGCACACGATCGTACTCGCCACCCAAAAGGGTGGCAGTGGCAAGAGCACCCTCGCCATCGGCCTCGCGCTGGCTGCCAAGCAGGCCGGCTTCACCGTTCGCCTGATCGAGACCGACCCGCAGGGCACCCTCTCCAACTGGTCGCGCCGCCGCAACAACGACGATGTCGTGGTCGAGCCGATCTATCACGCCGCCGATTTTGCGCCGCGACTGAAGATGCTGGCCGACAGCGGTCTCCAGCTCGCGATCGTCGACACCGCAGCCGGCCTGTCCGCCGCGACCACCGCCGCGATCCGCTACTCCGACCTCTGCCTGATCCCGGCCCGCCCGAGCGTCGCCGACATCGAGGCGACCGTCTCCACCGTCAGCGTCGCCCGCGCCTGGAGGCGCCCCTACAGCTTCGTCTTGAACCAGACGCCGATCCGCGGCCAGCGCATCGACAACGCGGCCAACACGCTCGCCGAGGAAGCCGCGCTCGATCTCGCTGACGTGCTCGCCCGTCCGCTGATCGTGATGCGCAACGACCACCAGGACTCGCTCGCCGCGGGCCTCGCCGTCAGCGAGTTCGCGCCGAGCGGCAAGTCGACCGAGGAGGTCCGCGGCCTCTGGCGCTGGATCGAGGCCCGCCTCGAGCTCTCCGCCGGCAATCTCCTGATCGATCAGGTCCTGTCGGCGGTCGACGAAGTGCTGCATGCAGCCAGCGAGCTGTCTGCGCACAAGACCACAGTTCTGGCGTCCTGAGCGGGGCGATCGCTCAAGGCGCTGGCGGGCTCGTCGCCATCCGGTGAATGAGCCCAAGCGACGATGCAATCCGGCCACCGGCCTGGCCGGACTGCTTCGGTCGTTTTTGGCGAGGGCGAACGCGCTCTCGAACAAATCTCGAAAACAACCTCATGCACAGTAGAACCGCGTTCACCCGCGTTGCCGCGGCGACGGCGTGCAGACGTTTGACTTGTCAGGCAAAACGGCTGTTCGCAAGCTACGGCGCTCTATCCCCGTCATTGCGAGCCACCGGGGCCGCGCAAGCGCGGCCCCGGTGGCTCGCAATGACGTGGTTGGTTGGTCGTCCTACAGAGGCCCACAGTCTTCCTGCTGCGATCCCTCTCACTTCTGACATTTCGGACACCAGAAGGTCGAGCGGCCGTTCTGGGTGAAGCGCCTGATCCTGCCGCCGCAGCGCGGCGTGGTGCATGTCTCGCCTTCGCGATCATAGACCTTGAAGGAGTGCTGGAAATAGCCGAGCTCGCCCGAGGTCTGGCGATGATCGCGCAGTGACGAGCCGCCGGCCTTGATGGCGTCGTTGAGCACGGTATGGATGGCGCCGACCAGCCGCTTGGCATGGTCCGTCGGCTCGCCCCCGGCAACGCCCTTGCGTTGTCCGGACTTGGTCGACAGCGTCGCCGCGATGCGGCGGGGCGACAGATGCGCGCGGTGCAGGGCTTCGCAGACATAGATGTTGCCGAGGCCCGCGACCACGCGCTGGTCAAGCAGCGCGGCCTTCAGGCTGGTGGTCTTGTCATGGCAGGCGCGCGCCAGCATCGCAGCGTCGAACTCGTTGCCGAGCGGCTCGGGACCGAGGCCGCGCAGCAGCGGCTCGTCCTCAAGCGCATGGCGCGCGATCACTTTCATGTAACCGAAGCGCCTGGGATCGTTGAAGATGATGTCGGCACCCGAGGACATCCGAAACAGCACGTGGTCATGCGCGGAGTCCTTGCCCCTGGGATAGTTAAATTCGCCTGATACAGCCTCATTGTCCGGCTTGATGACGCGGAACGAGCCCGACATGCCCAGATGCATCAACAGCACGTCGCCGGAGCCGAGATCGGCCATGAGATATTTTGCACGGCGCCCGAGCCCCGTGACGATCTGTCCCTGCAGCCGGGCCACGAAATCGGGCTGGAACGGAAAGCGCAAATCCGGCCGGCGGGCCTCCGCGACGACGATTTTCGCACCCTCCATGACGGGCTGAAGGCCGCGGCGGACGGTCTCGACTTCGGGCAATTCAGGCATGGTCAGGCATTCACCTTATGAAGGCGGTGTGATAGCGCCATTGCGGCGGGCGGGCTATGGTCCGCTCCACGGAGTAGAGTAATGGATCGGCCGGGCGAAACCACGCATTTTGGCTTCAAAGACGTTCCCCTGGGGGACAAGCAGACGCTGGTGAACGATGTGTTTCACAGCGTGGCGTCGCGCTATGACTTGATGAACGATTTGATGTCCGGTGGCCTGCACCGGGTCTGGAAGGACATCATGATCAACACGCTCGACCCGCCCCGCGGCGACCGGCCGTTCGCGTTGCTCGACGTTGCCGGCGGCACCGGCGACATCTCGTTCCGGGCTGCCAAGGCGGCGGGCCCCGGCTTCCACGCCACGGTCTGCGACATCAATTCCGACATGCTCGCCGTGGGCCGCGAGCGTGCGGCCAAGCGCCATCTCGAGGGCCAGGTCGATTTCGTCGAGGGCAATGCCGAAGCGCTCTCGTTCGCGGACCGCAGCTTTGACGCATATACGATCGCTTTCGGCATCCGCAACGTGCCTGAGATCGACAAGGCGCTGCGCGAGGCCTATCGCGTGCTGAGGCCCGGCAGCCGCTTCCTCTGCCTGGAATTCTCCACCGTCGAGGTGCCCGGTCTCGACAAGCTCTACGATCTGTTCTCGTTCAAGGTGATCCCGCCGCTCGGTCGCATGGTCACTGGCGATGCCGAGTCCTACCAGTATCTGGTCGAATCGATCCGCAAGTTTCCCAAGCCTGCCGCCTTCGCCGACATGATCCGCGAGGCCGGCTTTTCCCGCGTGAGCTGGCAGACCCTGACCGGCGGCATCGTCGCACTGCATTCGGGCTGGCGTTTGTGATCTCTGCCATCACCCACATCACGCGCCTGATCCGCGCCGCGTTCGTGTTTGCGCGCGAGGGCGTGTTCGGCGCCGTCGACCCGAGCCTGGTGCCTCCGCCCGGACAGCTGGCGCTGAAGCTGGCGCGCCTGGTCGAACGCGGCGGCGCCAAGCAGGGGCCGCGGATCTCGCGCGCGCTGACACGAATGGGCCCGGCCTATCTCAAGCTCGGCCAATTCCTGGCGACGCGCCCCGACGTCGTCGGCTTCAACATGGCGCGCGACCTCGAAAGCCTGCAGGACCGCCTGCCGCCGTTTTCGCAAGCCGAAGCCGAAGCCGCGATCGCGACGTCGCTGGAACGGCCGCTGAAGGATATTTTCGTCACCTTCGGCCCGCCGGTGGCGGCCGCCTCGATCGCGCAGGTGCATCGCGGCGAGGTTATGCGCGACGGCATCCGCAAGCCTGTCGCCGTCAAGGTGCTCCGGCCGAACGTGGCGGCGCGCTTCCGCCGCGACCTCTCCGATTTCTTCTACGTTGCGCACAAGGCCGAAGCCTATTCGGCGGAGGCACGTCGCCTGCGCCTGGTCGAAGTCATCAACACCATGTCGCGCTCGGTCGCGATGGAGATGGACCTGCGGCTGGAGGCGGCTGCGCTGTCGGAGATGGCGGAGAACACGGAAGGCGATCCTGATTTCCGCGTGCCCGCCGTCGACTGGGACCGCACCACGCACAACGTGCTGACGATGGAGTGGATCGACGGCATCGCGCTCAACGATCACAAGCGCCTTGCAGAGGCGCAGGTCGACCTGCCCGATCTCGGCCGCAAGGTGATCCAGAGTTTTCTGCGCCATGCGCTGCGCGACGGCTTTTTCCACGCCGACATGCATCCGGGCAATCTGTTCCTCGATGACGCCGGCCGTCTCGTCGCGGTCGATTTCGGCATCATGGGCCGGCTCGGCATGAAGGAGCGGCGCTTCCTCGCCGAGATCCTGCTCGGCTTCATCACCCGCGATTATCGCCGCGTCGCCGAAGTGCATTTCGAGGCCGGCTACGTGCCCTCGCACCATTCGGTCGAAAATTTTGCGCAGGCCATCCGCGCCATCGGCGAGCCGATCCACAACCGCACCGCCGAGGAAATCTCGATGGCGCGGCTGCTCACGCTGCTGCTCGAGGTCACCGGCCTGTTCGACATGACGACGCGGCCCGAATTGATCCTGTTGCAGAAGACCATGGTCGTGGTCGAGGGCGTGGCGCGCGTTTTCGATCCCAGGCTCGATATCTGGAAGGTCGCCGACCCCGTGGTGCGCGAATGGATCGAGCGCAATCTCGGACCTCTTGGCCGTGTGCAGGGCGCGCTGGCTGGTGGCGGTGACCTCGCCAAGGTGCTGATGCGCCTGCCTGACATCGCCCAGCGCTCGGTCGCGGTGCTGGAGCAGCTCGAGACCATGACCCGGGAAGGGCTCCATCTGTCACCGGAGAGCATCGCGGCCATGGGCCGCAGCGAGGGCCGCAAGAACCGCTGGCGCACCGTGGCGGTCTGGATCATCGCCGTGACCTTCATCGGCATCCTGATCGCCGTCCGGAATCTGTGACGCCACAAGCCTGATTGCACTGCAATCACGAAAGTGATAGCATCGCTATCATTCCGTGCTGGAGGCGTCATGGCAAGCCTGACCATCCGTAAGCTCGACGACACCGTCAAAGCCTATTTGCGGCTGCGCTCGGCCAGGAACCACCGGTCGGTCGAGGAAGAGGTCCGGGTCATCCTGCGGGAGCTGATCGAGGGCCATGAGGAGCCGCTGACGCCGTTCTCGGCGCCGCCCGAGGCATCCCCGGCGCCGGCGTCCCAGCGCTCCAGTGCGGTCCCTGAGGCCAGCGTCACCCTGATCATCGGCGGCGGCATCGCGGCCTTCAAGTCACTCGACCTGATCCGCAGGCTGAAGGAGCGGCGCATCGAGGTCCGCTGCGTGCTGACCAAGGCGGCCGAGCAATTCGTCACCCCGCTCTCGGTCAGCGCCCTCTCCCATGAGCGCGTTTACGACGATCTGTTCGATCCCCAGAGCGAGTTCGATGCCGGCCATATCCGCCTCGCCCGCGACTGCGACCTGATCGTGGTGGCGCCCGCCACCGCCGACCTGATGGCGAAGATGGCGAACGGCCATGCCGACGATCTCGCCAGCGCCATCCTGCTCGCGACCTCCAGAAAGATCCTGCTGGCGCCGGCGATGAATCCGCTGATGTGGAACAACCCCGCGACCCGCCGCAACGTCGCGCAGCTGCAGCGCGATGGCGTGCTGCTGATCGGCCCCAATTCCGGCGAGATGGCGGAAGCAGGCGAGGCCGGAATGGGCCGCATGTCCGAGGCGATCGAGATCGCCAATGCCGCCGAGAAATTGCTGCGGCCGCCGGTGCCACGGCCGCTCGCCGGCAAGCGCGTACTGATCACCGCAGGGCCCACGCATGAGCCGATCGATCCGGTGCGCTATATTGCAAATCGTTCTTCGGGCAAGCAGGGATTTGCCATCGCCGCCGCAGCGCAGGCCGCCGGCGCCGAGGTGATCCTGGTGAGCGGCCCGGTCGATCTCGACGATCCCGCCGGCGTCACCGTCAAGCATGTGGAATCGGCGCGGCAGATGCTGGAGCAGGTGCAGGCGGCGCTTCCTGCCGACATCGCGATCTTCGCCGCCGCCGTCGCCGACTGGCGCGTTGCCGTCGAAGGTGAGCAGAAGCTGAAGAAGAGTTCGGCCGGCATGCCGCCGCTGCAGCTGGTCGAGAACCCCGACATCCTCGCCACCATCTCCAAGCTGACCGACAAGCGCCCGCCGCTGGTGATCGGCTTCGCCGCCGAGACCGAGCATCTCATCGACAACGCGAAGTCAAAACTCGCGCGCAAGGGCTGCGACTGGATCGTCGCCAACGATGTTTCCCCGGCCACCGGCGTGATGGGCGGCGACCGCAACACCGTGCACCTGATCAGCAAGAATGCTGCTGATAACGGCGAGATCATGGTTGATTCCTGGCCTGTCATGACCAAGGAACAGGTCGCCATCGAACTGGTCGCGCATATCGTCAAAAGCGTGACCGACAAATCCGCCGACAAATCACTGGAGCCGGCATCTTGAGCAGCAAAGTCACGGTCGAACTGCAGCGCCTGCCCCACGCGGACGGTCTGCCGCTGCCGGCCTATCAGAGCGCGGAGGCCGCCGGCCTCGATCTGATGGCGGCGGTGGCGGAGGGCGAGCCGATGACGCTCGCGCCGGGCCAATATGCGCTGGTGCCGACAGGGCTTGCGATTGCCCTGCCGCCCGGGCACGAGGCGCAGGTGCGGCCGCGCTCCGGCCTTGCGGCCAAGCACGGCGTCACCGTGCTGAATTCGCCCGGCACTGTCGATGCCGACTATCGCGGCGAGATCAAGGTGATCCTGATCAACCACGGCCAGGCACCATTCGTGATCAAGCGCGGCGAGCGCATCGCACAGATGGTGATCGCGCCGGTGGTGCAGGCCGCGCTGGCTCCGGTTGCGACGCTGTCGTCGACCGATCGCGGTGCCGGCGGGTTTGGGTCGACGGGGCGGTAGCGCGATCGGTTGAAGCCAATCGCGTCGATCGACAGCGGCACTCTCTCGGTTCCCTCCCCCCTTGTGGGGGAGGGTCAGGGAGGGGGGTGCCACACTGGGATTCTCTCGAGCGCTCACCGTCCTTCTTGCATCAGCAACAACTGGCACCGTTTGCTGAGCTACCCCCCTCCCTAGCCCTCCCCCACAAGGGGGGAGGGAACGCACCCTCGTTGGAGCGAACAGCGAGTCTCGCCAACATCCGCCACTAACACACCGCAATCCCAGCCGAATCATCCGCAGAATTACGTGAGGCTGGAACTCCACGTCCCGCATTTTTTTGGGGCCGCGTTTGCGTTCACGGTCTGGACTCTTACCGGTGGAGTCGCGGTGGGGGTATTGTCGTTTGATTCGCGCGCGACGGGGGTCGCCGCGAGGTCAATTCGTGCGGTCTTGGGGCAACTATGTCAGGCGTGATCGTGTCGATGCGTCGGACGCTGCTGTCGTGCTCCTCCTTGGTGCGCAACAGCCTATTCGGAGGCGCTCTCGCAGCGCTGCTGCCGGCTGAGCCGGCTGATGCCGCCGACCTTGTCGACACACTCTCGATATTGCTGGATTTCAACCGGCAGGAGCTTGCGGTGCTGGCCACTGCGCTCGCTCTGCTCGGCTTCTCGGTCGTGGCCGCGATCCTCTTGATGCGGACCCGCGTGCGCACCGCCAAGAACGAGGCGGCGCTGCTTGAACGGATCCGGGAACTTCAGTTGCAGACCGACCGCTTCGGCGCGCTGCTGTTCGCCGAGCCGCAGATCCTGATCTCGTGGCCGGCCGGCGATGATCGCGCGCAGATCTCGGGCGACATCTCCATGGTGCTGCCGCGCGATTCGTCGCCGCAGCGCGTGCTCGCCTTTGGAACCTGGCTGCCGCCGGAACCGGCGCTGCAAATGGATCACGCCGTCGACGGCTTGCGCGAACGCGGCGACGGCTTCCAGCTGACGCTGACCACCGCCAACGGCCACACGCTGGAAGCGATCGGCCGCGCCATCGGCGGCCAGGCCATCGTCCGGATTCGCGAGCTCTCCGGCCTGCGGCGCGATCTCGCCGAGACCCATCTGCGCTACCAGGCGCTCTCGGACGAGACCGAGATGCTGCGCGGCTTCGCCGCCGCCGCGCCATGGCCGATCTGGGCCAAGGGCGAGAACGGCGCGTTGACCTTCGCCAACCCGGCCTATGTACGCGCGACGGAAGCGACCAGCATCGCGGACGCCCAGGACCGCAAGCTCGAGCTGCTCGACAGCGCCGACCGCACCGCCATGGAGCGCAGCCTGAAGGACAGCGCTCAGTTCACCTCGCGGCTGCCGATCGTGATCGGCGGCGAGCGGCGCATGTACGACGTGCGCTCCGTCAATGTCGGCCACGGCAGTGTCGGTGTCGCGATCGATGCGAGCGAAGCCGATGCCTTGAGCGCCGCGCTGGTGCGGATGGCGGAGGCGCATCGCCGCACGCTCGACCAGCTCTCGTCAGGCGTTGCCGTGTTCGACGGCCAGCGGCGCCTTGCCTTCTACAACGATTCCTACCGGCGGCTGTGGGACCTCGACCGCAACTTCCTCGACGCCCACCCAGACGATTCCAGTGTGCTCGACCAGCTCCGCGCCGCGCGCAAATTACAGGAGCAGCCTGATTTCCGCGCCTGGAAGGCCAAGCTGCACGAGGCCTATCGCGCGGTCGAGACCGCGAAGGACACCTGGTACCTGCCCGACGGCCGCGCGCTCTCGGTCGTCACCACGCCGAACCCCGAAGGCGGCGTCACCTACCTCTTCGACGACGTCACCGAGAGCCTCGAGCTCGCCCGCCGCTTCGACGGCATGATCCGGGTGCAGCGCGAGACGCTGGACAGCCTCGCCGAGGGCGTCGCCGTGTTCGGCAGCAACGGCAAGGCGCAGCTGTTCAATCCGGCTTTCCTGCGGATGTGGAAGCTCTCCAACGATGCCATGCGCGAGGAGCCGCATATTCAGACCGTCGAGGGCTGGTGCCATCAGCTGTTCGACGACCCCGTGGTGTGGCGGCAGATCCGCGAGGCCATCACCTCGATCGAGAACCGTGGCGACGTGCCGATCAAGCTGGAGCGCAAGGACGGCAGCGTGCTCGACGGCATGATCCGTCCGCTGCATGACGGCGCGACCATGCTGACCTTCCTCGACATCACCGACACCGAGAATGTCGAGCGCGCACTGCGCGAGCGCAACGAGGCGCTGGAGGCCGCCGACCAGATGAAGGTGGATTTCGTCCACCACGTCTCCTACGAGCTGCGCTCGCCGCTCACCACCATCATCGGCTTCGCGCATTTCCTCAGCGATCCCTCGACCGGGCCGCTGACGCCGAAGCAGGCCGAATATCTCGACTACGTCACCAAATCGACCAATGCGCTGCTGGCGCTGACCAACAACATTCTCGATCTCGCCACCATCGACGCCGGCGCTATGAAGCTGGAGCTTGGCCCGGTCGACGTCAGCAAGACCATCGAGCTGGCCGCCGAAGGTATCCAGGACCGGCTCGCCACCGACCGAATCCGCCTCAAGGTCGAGATCGCGCCCGATGTCGGCAGCTTCATCGGCGACGAGAAGCGCGTGGTGCAGGTGCTCTATAACCTCCTTGCCAACGCCGTCGGCTTCTCGCCGCAGGATTCCACCGTCGGGATCAGCGCGCGACGCACCGAGCGCAGCGTCGTCTTCATTGTGACAGATTCCGGACCTGGAATACCCGCCGACATGAGGGACAAGGTATTCAACTGGTTCGAAAGCCGCTCGCAGGGCTCGCGTCATCGGGGCGCCGGGCTCGGCCTGTCGCTGGTGCGCTCCTTCGTCGAGCTGCATGGCGGCAAGGTGCAGGTGGATTCGGCCGTCGGCAAAGGGACGGTCGTCACTTGCGACTTCCCGACCGACCAGGCGGCGCATCGCGACGCCGCCGAATGAGCGAACCCGCCAAACTCTCCGTCGCGCTCCACAACGAGACGGCGACCGCGCAATTGATGGCCGACCTCGCGCTGCTGGTCGGCCCCGGCGACACCATCACGCTGACAGGCGATCTCGGCGCCGGCAAGACGGCCGCGGCCCGCAGCCTGATCCGTTACCTCGCCGACGACGACGCGCTGGAAGTGCCGAGCCCGACCTTCACGCTGGTGCAGGGTTACGAGCTGCCGGCCTTTGCGGTGATGCATGCCGACCTCTACCGCGTCGAGGACGAGAGCGAGCTCGAGGAGATCGGGCTGTCGCCGCTCCCCGATGCGACGCTGGTGCTGATCGAATGGCCCGAGCGTGCGCCATCGGCGATGCCTGAAGACCGCATCGACATCGCGCTGACGCATCGCCCGGCGCTGGGCTCGAATGCGCGCGCCGCCGACATCACCGGCTATGGCAAGAGCGCGGCCATTGTTGCGCGACTGAGGACGCTGCGCGAATTCCTCGACGCCTCAGGCTATCTCGCCGCGACGCGCAAGCGCATGCCGGGCGACGCCTCGACCCGCTCCTATGCGCGCCTGATCCGCGACGACCGCGCCGTCATCCTGATGAACTCCCCGCAGCGCCCCGATGGTGCCGCGATCTACAATGGAAAATCCTACAGCGCCGCGGTGCATCTGGCCGAGAACATCAAGCCGTTCGTCGCCATCGACGAAGGCCTGCGCGCGGCAGGCATCTCGGCGCCGAAAATCCACCATTGCGATCTCGAGCACGGCTTTCTGATCTCGGAGGATTTCGGCAGGGAAGGCGTGATCGAAGGCAATCCGCCGCGGCCGATTGCCGAACGCTATGAAGCCGCGACCGACGTGCTGGCCGTGCTCCACAGCAAGACACTGCCGGAGACGCTGCCGCTGGACGGGCAGACCTATACCATTCCCGCCTGGGACACCGACGCGCTGCTGATCGAGATCGGCTTGATGCCGGAATGGTATCTGCCCGATCGCAACGCGCCGCTGAGCCGTGAGAAGCGCGCGGAATTCTTTGCGATGTGGCGCGAGCTCCTGAAGAAGCCGCTGGCCGCGCCAAAGACCTGGATCATCCGCGACTACCACTCGCCCAATCTGATCTGGCTGGCGGATCGTGCCGGCATGGCACGCGTCGGCGTGATCGACTTCCAGGATACCGTGCTCGGGCCGCACGCCTATGACGTGGTGTCGCTGCTTCAGGACGCCCGCATCGATGTGCCCGAGAGCCTGGAGCTGACGCTGCTGTCGCGCTACATCAAGGCGCGCCGCAAGGATGATGCGAGCTTCGATGCGGCCAGCTTTGCCGAGCTCTATGCGATCATGTCGGCGCAACGCAACACACGCCTGCTCGGCACCTTCGCCCGGCTCAACCGCCGCGACGGCAAGCCGCACTATCTGCGCCACCAGCCGCGGATCTGGACCTATCTCCAGCGCTCGCTCGCACATCCCGCGCTGGAGCATTTGCGCGACTGGTATCTCGCCAACGTGCCGCCGCCGCAACGACCGCCTGAAGCCTGAGCCGGAACCGGTTTACCGGCTGTTAGCCATCACACCGGTATCATCGCCCCCGGGCAGCCGGACAAATACCGGGCTGGAGCTTGAGGCAGATGGCGGTCAAGGCGGATCATCGCGGGAACAACAGGGTTGTTTTCGAACGCGGGATTTCGGCCCAGATGATGGGCATTGACGGCACCTGGCGGCGTGAATGCACCGTGGAGGACGTCTCCGACAGCGGCGCCAAGCTGACCATCGACGGCTCGGTCGAAGGCCTGCATCTGAAGGAATTCTTTCTGCTGCTGTCGTCGACGGGACTTGCGTACCGGCGCTGCGAACTGGCCTGGGTGAATGGCGACCAGATCGGCGTCAATTTCCTGAAAGTCGGCGACAAGAGGAAAAAGGCGCGTTCCACAGCCGTCGGGGCGTGACGGCAACACACGTCGCACAACCGTCACGCCGGCCGGCTAAGGCCGTCGAGATGCGGTGCGGCCGTGTCAGGTCCGTGCTAGGTTTCCTGCAAACGCGAATTTGAGGTTCGAGAAAGTCAGGCATGTCCGTCAAACCGACCAAAGCCATGGTGCTCGCCGCTGGGTTCGGCCTGCGCATGCGTCCACTGACGGACACGATGCCAAAGCCGATGGTGCCGGTGGCCGGCCAGCCGCTGCTCGACCACGTGCTCGACAAGCTTGCCCAGGCCGGCGTCACCGACGCGGTCGTCAACGTGCACTATCTGCCCGACCAGATCATCGAGCACACCAGGGCACGCCAGCATCCGCGCGTGACCATCTCGGACGAGCGCGACCAGGTGCTCGGCACCGGCGGCGGCGTGGTCAAGGCGCTGCCGTTGCTCGGCGATGCGCCGTTCTTCCACGTCAATTCCGACACGCTGTGGATCGATGGCGTGCGCTCCAACCTGACGCGGCTCGCGGAAAACTTCGATCCTGCCAGCATGGACATCCTGCTGCTGATGGCGCCGACCGCGACCAGCATCGGCTATAGCGGCCGCGGCGATTACGGCATGCTGCCCGACGGCGCCCTGCGCAAGCGCAAGGAAAAAGAGATCGTCCCGTTCGTCTATGCGGGCGCGGCGATCCTGTCGCCGAAGATCTTCGAGGCCGCGCCGCAGGGCGAGTTCTCGCTGACAAGGATGTTCGACCGCGCCAATGAGCAGGAGCGCCTGTTCGGCCTGCGCCTCGACGGCGTCTGGATGCATGTCGGCACGCCCGATGCGGTGCACGCGGCGGAAGAGGCGTTTCTGGAGAGCGTGGCGTAAGGGCCACCACGAGCACGGCGCCGTAGGGTGGGTTAGCTTGCGGTCGCGCGAAGCGCGATCCGCGGGCGTAACCCACCACTTTGGTTTCCGCGGCAGCAGAAGTGGTGGGTTACGCCAGCGGACTGCGCTTCGCGCAGCCGCCGTCTAACCCACCCTACGAAACCGTCCTAGCCTCACAAACAGCGGGGACGATTTCGCCCCCACCCATGACCATTCGAGCCCGCCTCCCTATATTGCCTGATCGTTCGAATCAGGCAGCTCATGCGCGTTTTTAGCGTCCCCCTCTCAGTTCCGTTCCTGCGCACCATCGTCTCTGCCCTGCTCGATGGCAGGCTGGTCGACGGATTCGAGGCGCGCAAGGAACCGGCGCGGCTGGCGGACGCCACGCTGTACCTGCCGACACGGCGCGCCATGCGCGTGGTCCGCGAGATCTTTCTCGACGAGATGAAGGCCGACGCCGTGGTGTTGCCGCGTATCGTCGCGCTCGGCGACATCGACGAGGACGAGCTCGCTTTCGCTGACGAAGCCGACCAGTTTTCCGGCACGACGCCGCTCGAGATTCCGCCGCGGCTCGGCGAGCTCGAGCGGCGGCTGACCCTGGCGCAGCTGGTCGCCGCCTGGGCCAAGGGCCCGGTGTTGGCGCCGCTGGTGGTCGGCGGCCCCGCTTCCACCCTGGCGCTGGCCGGCGACCTCGCACGCCTGATCGACGACATGGTGACGCGCGGCGTCGACTGGAGTGCGCTCGACGGGCTCGTGCCTGACATGCTCGATCGCTACTGGCAGCACTCGCTCGACTTCTTGCGCATCGCGCGCATCGCCTGGCCGCAACATCTCGCCGAGATCAACCGCATCGAGCCCGCCGCGCGGCGCGATCTCTTGATCGCGGCCGAAGCCAAGCGGCTGACCGCGCATCCCCGCGGTCCCGTGATCGCAGCAGGCTCGACCGGCTCGATGCCGGCCACCGCGAAATTCCTCCATGCCGTCGCTTCGCTGCCCCATGGCGCCGTGGTGCTGCCGGGGCTCGACACCGATCTCGATGAGGAAGCCTGGCGCAGCATCGGCGGCAGCAGGGACCTGCTGGGCATCACCGAGACTCCCACCTCGAACCATCCGCAATATGCGATGCATGCGCTGCTCCAGCGCTTCGGCATCAAGCGCAGCGATGTCGAGATTCTGCAGCCGCCGGCGAAAAGCGGCCGTGACCTGCTCGCATCGGAATCGATGCGGCCATCCGCCAAGACGGAAGTCTGGCATGACCGGCTGAAGCAGCCTGACGTCGCCGCCAAGATCGCCGGCGGCATGAAGAACCTCGCCGTCGTCGCGGCGCCCAATCCGGAAATGGAAGCGCTCGCCATTGCAATTGCGATGCGCGAGGCGCGGCATCTCGGCAAATCGGCGGCGCTGGTGACACCGGATCGCGCGCTGGCGCGGCGGGTGATGGCGGCGCTGACGCGTTGGGATCTCGCCTTCGATGATTCCGGCGGCGACGTGTTGATGGAGACCGCAGCCGGCGTCTTCGCCCGCTTTGTGGCGGAGGTCGCGACCAGGGGATTGGAGCCGCCGACGCTGCTGGCGATGCTGAAACACCCGCTGTGCCGGCTCGGCCGCACGCCCGGCGCATGGAAGGCGGCGATCGAGGGGCTGGAGCTCGCAGTCCTGCGCGGCACGCGTCCGCCGGCGGGGACGGGCGGCCTGCTGCGCGAGTTCAGCCGCTTTCGCGAGGAGCTGGCAAAGCTCTGGCGCCATGACGTCTCCGCGCTGCACGCCGCCGAGCCGCGCGCGCGTCTCAAGGCAGAAGATCTCGATCGCATCCAGGCGCTGATCGACGCGCTCCGACAAGCCTTGGCGCCGATCGAGAGCCTCGCATCGTCAAAACCGTTCGACTTCGCCGAGCTGGCGCATCGCCATCGCGAGATCCTGATCGAGCTGTCGCGCGACGAGCAGGGCGTTCCACTTGCGTTCGAGGAGCGCGAGGGCCTTGCGCTCGCCAGCGCGTTCGACGATCTCCTGCGCGGCGGCACCAGCAGCGGATTGATGGTGCAGCTAGCGGACTATGCCGATGTGTTCCAGACCGCGTTCAGCGATCGCGCGGTGCGACGGCGCGACCAGCCCGGCGCGCGCCTTCAGATCTACGGCCCGCTGGAATCGCGCCTGATGCAGGCCGACCGCGTCATCATCGGCGGCCTGATCGAAGGCGTCTGGCCGCCGGCGCCGCGGATCGATCCCTGGCTGAGCCGACCGATGCGGCACGAGCTCGGTCTCGATCTGCCGGAGCGCCGTATCGGCCTCTCCGCGCATGATTTCGCGCAGCTGCTCGGCGGCGACGAGGTGATCCTCACCCATTCCGCCAAAGCCGGCGGCGCGCCGGCCGTCGCCTCGCGCTTCCTGCACCGGCTGGAAGCTGTTGCGGGCGACGAGCTCTGGAAGGTGGCGGTTCGCACCGGCGAAAAATACGTGCAGCTCGCGGGCGCGCTGGACCAGCCCGCCGAGGTCAGGCCGGTCAAGCAGCCCGAGCCGCGACCGCCGCGCGCGACGCGGCCGCTGAAGATGTCGGTCACCGCGATCGAGGACTGGCTGCGCGATCCCTACACGATCTACGCCAAATACATCCTGAAGCTCGACACGCTCGATCCCGTCGACATGCCGCTGTCGGCAGCTGATCGCGGCTCGGCCATTCACGATGCAATCGGCGAGTTCACCGAGACTTACGCCAGGCATCTGCCCGACGATCCCGCCCGCGTGTTGCGCGCGATCGGTGAGAAGCATTTCGCCCTGCTGATGGAGCGGCCCGAGGCGCGCGCGCTGTGGTGGCCGCGCTTCCAGCGCATCGCGCAATGGTTCGGCGAATGGGAGACGGCGCGGCGCGATGCGATCGAGGCGATCACGGCCGAGACCCGCGGCGAGATCTCGATCCGGCTCGATCATCAGCGCAGCTTCATTCTCTCCGCCCGCGCCGACCGCATCGAGCGGCGCCGCGGCGGTGGCTACGCCATCCTCGACTACAAGACCGGTCAGCCACCGACCGGCAAGCAGGTCCGCATGGGCCTGTCGCCACAGCTGACGCTGGAAGCCGCCATCCTGCGCGAGGGCGGTTTCCCCGACATCGACGCCGGCGCATCGGTGAGCCAGCTCGTCTACGTCCGCCTCAGCGGCAACAACCCGCCGGGCGAGGAGCGCATCCTCGAGCTCAAATACAAGCCCGGTGACGAGCCGCAGCCGCCGGACACCGCGGCCGCGGAAGCGCGCGCCAAGCTGGAAGCGCTGATCCGCGCCTTCGACGACGAGAACCAGCCTTACACCTCGCTGAACCTGCCGATGTGGACCAACCGCTACGGCGCCTATGACAATCTCGCCCGGATCAAGGAATGGTCCGCGGCCGGCGGTCTGGGGATCGAGGAATGGTGAAGCTTCCGCGCCCGATCCCGGACGAGGTGCGTGCACGGCAGGCGCGTGCGTCGGACCCGACCGCGTCGGCTTTCGTGTCGGCCAATGCCGGCTCGGGCAAGACGCATGTGCTGGTGCAGCGCGTGATCCGCCTTTTGCTGTCGGGCGTACCGCCGGAAAAGATCCTCTGCATCACCTTCACCAAGGCGGCCGCCGCCAACATGGCCGAGCGCGTGTTCACCACGCTGGGACATTGGGTGACGCTCGATGATGCCGGGCTCGACGCTGCGATCCGCGCCATCGGCATCCCGCATCCCAGCGCAAAGCTGCGGCGCGAGGCACGAAAGCTGTTCGCCTGCGCGCTGGAGACGCCGGGCGGATTGAAGGTGCAGACCATCCACGCGCTCTGCACCCGCCTGCTCCAGCAGTTCCCGTTCGAAGCCAACGTGCCGGCGCGATTCGCCGTGATGGATGACCGCGATCAGAACGACATGATGGAGCGCGCCAATCTGAAGGTATTCCTGGAGGCCGCGCGCGATCCTGACAGCGTCACCGGCCGCGCGCTGCTGACCGCGATGGCGAGCGCCGCCGACGTCACCTTCAAGGAGGTCGTGCGCGAGGCGTGCCTCAGCCGCGACCATTTCATGGCCTGGACCGATGAGGCCGGCAACGCCGCCGTTGCAGCCGAGCAGATGGCGACCGTATTGGGCGTCGACGCGAGTGACCGCGTCGAGGATGTCGAGACCGAGATTCTCGACGGCCCATACCTGCCGCGCTCCCGCTGGGATGAGATAGCCCTTGTGCTAGATAACGGGAACAAGACCGAAAAAGCCCATTCCGATTGCTTGCGAAATGCGAAGGCCTTCTCGGGAAGTGATCAAGTCGATACTTATCTCGGAGTGTTCCTTACCGATGATAAGAAGCAACCGCGCAAAGCGTTATTTACAAAGCAGTTTTGCAAGGACTATCCAGCCGTCGCTGATCTTCTGGAGAAAGAGGCGCAGCGTCTCGAGGCTCTGATAGATAAGCGCCGTGCAGTGGTCGTACGCGACCGCACCGCGGCTCTTCTGCATATCGCGACCGCAGCCGCTGCGAACTACCGCCGCGAGAAGCTTGAGCGCGGCCTGCTCGACTATGACGACCTCATCGACAAGACGCTGGCGATGCTCGACCGCATCTCCTCGGGCTGGGTGCATTACAAGCTCGACCGCGGCGTCGATCACGTGCTGATCGACGAGGCGCAGGATACCAGCCCGCGGCAATGGGACATCGTCGCGCATATCATTTCGGAATTCACGGCCGGCGAAGGCGCGCGCGAGGGATTGAACCGCACGGTCTTCGCCGTCGGCGACGAGAAGCAGTCGATCTTCTCGTTCCAGGGCGCAGCCCCGCACGAGTTCGATGCGCGCCGGCGCGAGCTGCACCGCAAATTCACCGCGGCCGGGCTGAAATTCGATCCCGTGGCTTTCACCTATTCGTTCCGCTCGGGCGCCGCGATCCTGCATTCGGTCGACCACGTCTTCCGCGATCCCGCGATCTACAAGAGCATCCATTCGGTCGAGATCGGCCATCCCCTGCACAACGCGCTGGCCGATGCCGGCCCGAGCGTGATCGAGCTCTGGGATCTCGCCGAAGCCGACGACCGGCAGGAGATCGAGGGATGGCGCGCGCCGTTCGACGGCGTCGCCGTGACCAGCCCCGAGGTCAAGCTCGCCCGGCGCATCCAGGCCGAGATCAAGCGGCTGGTCGAGAGCGGCACGCTCACGGGTCATGAAGGCGAGCGACGCCCCTTGCGCTATGGCGACGTGCTGATCCTGGTGCGCCGACGCGGCAATGCGTTCGACGCCGTGATCCAGGCACTGAAGCACGCCGGCGTCCCCGTTGCCGGCGCCGACCGCCTCAAGCTGACCGAGCACATCGCCATCATCGATCTGATGAACCTTGCGGACGCGCTGCTGCTGCCGCAGGACGACCTTGCGCTGGCGGTGGCGCTCAAGAGCCCGCTGTTCGGGCTCGATGACGACGACCTGTTCGTGCTTGCGCATGACCGCAAGGGATCGCTGCGCAGCGCCCTCGGCGAGCGTGCGGCTGGAAGCGAGAAGTTTGCGACCGTGTTGCGGCGCCTGGAAGCCTGCGAGATCCGGGCCCGCGAGGAAACGCCGTTTGCCTTCTATGCCTGGCTGCTCGGCGGCGACGGCGGCCGCGCGCGGATCCTGCGGCGGCTCGGTCACGAAGCCAATGACGCGCTCGACGAGTTTCTGGAGCTGGCGCTGAATTGCGAGCGCAAGGCACCTGCCTCGCTGCAGGGTTTTATGGCCTGGCTGCGCTCAGCCGACACTGAAGTGAAGCGCGACATGGAAATCACCCGCGACGAAGTCCGGGTGATGACGGTGCACGGCGCCAAGGGCCTCGAGGCCTCGGTCGTGTTCATGGTCGACACCACGTCGTCACCCGCGGACTCGCAGCGGGTGCGGCTTATCAACGTGCCACGCGGCAATGGCGGCGAGGTCGTGGTCTGGGCTGGGCGCAAGGCCGACGATCCAAGACCTGTCGCCGAGGCGCGCAAGGCGATGCTGGAGGAGACCGAGGACGAATATCGCCGCCTGCTCTATGTCGCGATGACGCGCGCGGCCGACCGCCTAATCGTCGGCGGCTGCATGCCCGGCAACATGAGGACCGTCCGCAAGCTGAGCTGGTACGATCTGATCGACACCGGTCTCTCAGGCTCGGGCCTGGCGAAAGAAACGATCGAGACACCGCTCGGAAAGGTGACCCGATTCGCCCGTCCCGGGGATGTGGCGGCGCTGGGCACACCGGCGAGCTCAGTCGATCAGACGATCACGCTGCCGGACTGGCTGCGGACGCCGGCACTGCGCGAGATGATGGAGGACGATCCATTGCGCCCCTCCGGCCAGCAGGCCGAGGAAGGCCGCCGCGTGCGATCAGGCGAATCCGTGCAATCGCGCGCTCTTGCATTGCAGCGCGGCACGCTGGTGCACCGGCTGCTGCAATCCCTGCCCGATATCGCCACCGAGCGCCGGCGCGAGGCCGCGCTCGGTTTCATGGCGCGTAACGCCGCTGATTGGACCGAGGCCGATCGGGTCGCGCTGGCCGACAAGGTGCTCGCCTTGATCGCCGAGCCGCGCTTCGCACCGGTCTTTGCCGCCGGGAGCCGGGCGGAGGTCGCCATCGTCGGACGGCTGGAACGGCCGGGCGGGCCGCCGGCGCTGGTATCGGGGCAGATCGACCGCCTGGTGGTGACGCCATCAGAGGTTTTGATCGTCGATTTCAAGACCAACCAGACGGCGCCCAGGAGCGCTGCCGAGGCGCCCGCCGCCTATGTCAGGCAGCTCGCGCTCTACCGGGCGGTGCTTTCCAGGCTTTATCCCCAAAAGCCCGTCCGCGCCGTGCTGCTCTGGACCGAGGCCCTTGAATATATGGAGCTTTCAGCCCCCGCGCTGGACGCGGCGCTGGCATCCCTTCATCTCGGCGTGAGCATCCTTGACCCGGCAAGGGGCCGTTCATAGGTTGAGACCATGATCTCCGGCGCGATTCCAGGTCGCGCCGATTCTCTTTCAACCGAGTGAGGTACTCCAATGGCCGTTGGCAAGGTTTCTGACACCGATTTCGAAGCCGAAGTGCTCAAGGCGAACGGCCCCGTCGTCGTCGATTTCTGGGCCGAGTGGTGCGGCCCCTGCCGCATGATCGCCCCCGCCCTCGACGAGATCGCCGGCGCGATGGGCGACAAGGTCAAGATCGTGAAGCTCAATGTCGACGAGAGCCCGAAGACCGCGTCGAAATATGGCGTGATGTCGATCCCGACCCTGATGATCTTCAAGGGCGGCGAGATGGCCTCCCGTCAGGTCGGCGCCGCACCGAAGGCGAAGCTGCAGCAGTGGATCACCTCCGCGGTCTGATCCACGTCGTATAAGAGTTCTGCAACGGCCGGCGAACAGCCGGCCGTTTTGTTTTGCTCGTAGCCCGGATGGAGCCACCGGATCGGCGCGACGCGCCGTCCCGGTGGCTCCATCCGGGCTACTCATCAACGCGCTCATTGCCCTCGACGAGCGACTGAAACATCGCAACCAGCCGCTTGGTATCGGACGCGAGCGGCTTGAAGAACGCGGCGTCGGCGTCCTCGACGGCCACGACGGCTTTCCGCGCGAGATCACGCCCCGCTCTGGTGACGGTGATCGCCTTGGCGCGCGGGTCCTGAGGATGATCGATCCGCTCGATCAACCCTGCAGCTTCCAGCGCGCGCAACACTTGCGACGTGGTCATCGGATCGATGCCACTGAGCTGAGAGAGCCGCGCCTGGGTCAGCGTTTCCTCGGCGCCAAACCAGGTTGCCGTCGCCAGCAGCACGAATTGGGAATGCGTGAGCTCGTAAGGCTGAAGCGCCACCCGCAACCGGCGTTGCCAGGCGTTCGAGATCTTCCAGAGCAGGAAGCCCGGGCTTTCGGCGGGCCCGGACAATCGGGTCGGAAGCGGCGGCTTGGTCATCGTGTCCCTTCAGCCAGCTTGGCAAGGCTCGCCAGCACCTCCGGGAAATCGGCGGAAACAGCCGGGCCGATTTCGGCAGCCTGCGGCCCGCGGGCGTCGACCGCGTAAACGATGCGCGTCCGTCCGGGTCCAAGCGGCTCGATGCGATGGGCGACAAGGATGGCGAGGTCGCCGACCCGCGTTTCATCGACGAAGCAGACATTTTCGCGCACTTCGACCAGTTGCGAGCACAGCGCTTCCTCGCCGGGCGGCTTCATGGTGAACCAGGTGCCTGATGCAAACGGCCCGTCGATGGCGATCTGCTCGATGCCGGCGTTCCAGTTCTTCCAGGCGGGGACGTCGCGAAAGATGCCCCAGATCGCCTCCGGAGAGGCCGTGGTCTCGATGGCGCATTCCGTCTGCCAGGTGTTTTCGATGCGCACGATGCGGCCTCCTTTTTAATATGCGCGCTTATAATAAGCGCACATATCATCTTGTCAAGGCACCTGGCAGGAGCAAATTTACGGGCCCCGCGTTGAAGCGCATGTCCTCAGTCAAAGAGCGTTCGCCGTGCCCTCTCCTCGCCGCGCAACCCGCCGAAAGCCCGCCCGGCTGACCGCCATGGAGGCGCGTTCGGTCGATGCCATCCCGCGCGGCGGGGAGTGGCAGTACGAGCCGAAATGGGATGGCTTCCGCTGCCTGCTGTCGCGCGACGGCAGCAACGTTGATCTGCGCTCGAAATCCGGCGAGGACCTCGCGCGCTATTTTCCCGAGATCGTCGCCGCCGCGCTGGAGCTGAAGGCGGATCGGTTCACGCTCGACGGCGAGATCGTGGTGCCGCAAGGCAAAGGCTTTTCCTTCGATGCGCTGCTGCAGCGGATTCATCCTGCCGCAAGCCGGGTGAAGAAACTGTCGGAGGAAACACCGGCGCTGTATCTCGTGTTCGACCTGCTGGCGACGGCGAACAAAAGGGAGCTTGCCGATGCGCCGCTCACCGAGCGCCGGCCGGCGCTGGAGGCCTTTGCGAGGGCCAACCTGAAAGGCGGTTTCTTCCGCCTCTCTCCTTTCACGATGAGCTACGCGACGGCCAAAAAATGGCTGGCGCAATCCGGCGGCGGTTCGGATGGTGTGATCGCCAAGCGCATTGAGCTGCCCTATCAGGCCGGAAATCGCGAGGGCATGCAGAAGATCAAGAAGTTTCGTAGCGCCGATTGCGTGGTCGGAGGCTTCCGCTATGCGACCAACAAGATCGCGGGCCGGAAGGTCGTGGGCTCGCTGCTGCTCGGGCTCTACGACGACAAGGGCCTGCTGCACCATGTCGGCTTCACGTCAGCGATCAAGGCCGATGAGAAGCCCGCCCTGACCGACCGGCTGGAAGCGCTGATCGGCGAGCCCGGCTTCACCGGTAACGCACCCGGCGGGCCAAGCCGATGGTCGACCGAGCGCTCGGCCAAATGGTGCCCGCTCAAGCCGAAGCTGGTGATCGAGATCTGCTACGACCATTTCAGCGGCGAGCGCTTTCGCCACGGCACCTCGATCCTGCGCTGGCGCCCCGACAAGGCGCCCCGGCAGTGTACCTTCGAGCAGTTGAAGCAGAAGGCGGCCGATCCGATGAAGCTGCTGAAGTGAGGTTGATCGTAGCCCATCAGAGCTACGGGCGTCTATTTGATCCACCCCGTCGCCAGTGCGTTCGCCAGCTCGGGCTGATTGTTGCGGCGGGCGAGTGCGGCCATCGCTTCATGGTCATAGGCGATGTGGCAGAACGTCACCTGCCAGGCACCATCAACGAGTTCGAGAATTGCATAGCGCGCGTGCGGGGTGCCGGCTTCGACGACATGCGGGAACGGATGTACGTCGCGATAGCCGGGGCTGCCGACGCTGCCGGGATTGACGATCAGCCTGCTGTCGCGAAGCCGCACGGCGCGCGCGAGATGGGTATGGGCGCAGAGGATCAGCGATTGCGTGATGCCTTGCGCGAACTGCTCGATGCGATCGAGCGGCGACAGCGCGACGGTGCCATCGGGGTGCACGGTGTCGAGCCAATAGATTTCATCATTCTCGGGCGTTGCGTGGCAGAGGAAAACCTGATCCCGAAACACGCGCGTCATCGGTTGCGCGCGCAGCCAATCGAGCTGGGCGGCATTGAGCTGCGCATGCGCAGGACGATCCCACGAGCCCATCTTCTCCGGGGGCCGGTCGAGCAAATAGCGGTCATGATTGCCGAGCACATGCACGGCATCGATCTCCATCAGGATCTCGATGGTCCTGACAGCATCGAGCGGGCCGCTCAGCAT